>NZ_JBEOWI010000004.1:254403-292115 GCF_040296005.1 Kitasatospora sp. NPDC002551
CCTCGTCGGCCGCAGCCTCAACGGCCGACTCAGCCTCAACCGGCGCTTCCTCGACAACCTCGGTGACCGCCTCAACCTCAACCGGCGTCTCCACGACCGGCTCGGCCACCTCGACCACGGTCTCCGCAACCGGCTCGGCCTCGACCGACACCTCGGCCACCGGCTCAGCCACGGTCTCGGCCGCGACGTCCGCCGCAGGCTCGGACACCGGCTCGGCCGGGGCCTCGGTGACCGCCTCAGCCTCGACAGCGGCCTCCTCGACCGGAGCCACCGCAACGGCCTCCGGCTCGGACGCCTCCTCCACCACGGTCTCCGCAACCGGCTCGGTGTCGGGGGTGGCGGGGTCGATGGTCTCGGCGTCGGGGGCGGAGGGCTGGGCCGGCGGGGCGGTGGTGACGCCGACCAGGTCGTCGGCGGCCGGGGAGGGGGCGGGGAGGGTGACGGTGAGCGGCTGCTCGTCGACCGGAGCCTCCGCCGCCTCCTCTGCCGTCGCCTCCGCGTCCGCCGCCTCGGGCTCGGCCGCGGCCTCGGCCGTAACCTCGGCCGTAACCTCGGCCGTAACCTCGGCCGTAGCCTCGACGGCGGCCGCTTCGGTGTCCTCGGCGGTGGCCGCCTCCTCCGCCTCCGGCGTCAGGCCGTCGCGCTGGCCGCCCGCCAGGGCCTGGCGGGCGGCGTAGGCGGCCTCGGCGGCGCGGCGGTCGGCGCGGGTGGCGGCGAGTTCGGTGAGCAGGTCGGCGAGGCCGGCCTCCTCCAGGCCGGTGCGCAGGCCGCGGATGGTGGGCAGGCGGTAGAGGGTGCCCTCGTCGGCGGCGAGGCGGTCGACCAGGTCGACGAGGTCCGGGAAGGACAGCGCGTCGAGGTCCTGGCCGGGCAGCAGCCGGGCGAGCTCGCGCACGCCGGTGCCGATGGCCTCGAAGGTCTGCGCCGTACGGTCGGCCAGGGCGGCGTCCGACGGCGCGGTGGGCAGGGTGCCGACGGGGGCCAGGGCGGCCCAGGCGCGGCGCTCGACCTCGGCGGAGGCCAGCGCCTCGTGCAGGTCCTGCGTCCGGGGGCGGCCGGTCCCGGTGGCGGCGAGGGCGGCGGCCTGCTTGCGCAGCGAGCGGCCACGCAGCCAGGAGAGCTTGACGCCGCGCTCGCGCCGCCAGGTCCGGTCCGCGGTGGCGGCGACCAGCGATTCGAGGTCGGTGTCGTACGCGGCGGGGAGGAGGACGGCCGAGGTGCGGCGGACGAGCTGCAGCATCTCGACGAGCACCGCGGTCTTGCCGACGGTGTCCGGCGCGTCGAGCTTGACGTCGGCGGCGAGCGCGGTGACGTCGTCCCAGACCTGCTGGAGGTCGTGGCCGCGCAGTTCGGCGAGGACGGTGGACGCGGCGCGGGCGTCCTCGGGAGTGGCGACGGTGTCGACGGCCGCGTACCAGGGGTGCGCCTCGGCGGTGAGCGTGAACGCGCCCAGCTCGGCGTAGCGGCCGAGGTCCTCGCGCGGGTCGGTGCCGGCCGTGGCCGCACCGGCCTCGACGCCCGCGGTGTCGGTCGTGTCGGTCGTGTCCGTGCTGTCCGTCGTGTCCATGGTGTCGGCGGTGTCCGTGGCGGCCTTCGTGTCCGTGGTGTCCTTGACGTCTGCGTCTGCGGAGCCGGCTGCGTCGGCCGCGTCGGCGTTGCGGGAGTGAAGCACTGTCATGTGAGGTCCGGTTCTGGGCGGCTGCGGCGGGGGCGTGGACGGGCGGCGAGGGGGCGGCGGTCCGGGTGCGCGGTGGGCCTCGGAGCGAGGGGCCGGGGGGCGCGCGGTCGGGCTACCGGTCGGAGGCCAAGAATACGGGTGCCCGTTCGAGCCATGCACGCACCCACCGCCCCTCGGGCGGGTGTGGCGTGCCATACCGCCCGGCCGGACGCCACCCGGGAGGGCCGGTCGGGTGGTCGCCCGTGCCCCGGAGTCCGCCCCCCGCCCGGCCCCCGCCCGGCCCCCGTCGGGGCCCGGCGCGCCCGCCGTCCGCCTACCGCGCGGACGGCGGGCGGTGGCCGGCCCGGGCGAGCGCGGCGAGGTCGACCGGCGCGAGGTACTCGTGGAGCGCCGTGCGGTGCCACCACGCGCCGGTCTGCCGCAGTTCGCGCCAATCGGTGAACCGGTAGAGGTGGAGGGTCGCCCGGACGTGGGTCGGCGGAGCGTCCGGAAAGGGGTTGTGGCGCAGCAGCCGCAGCGTGTCCGGGTCGTTGACCAGCAGGCGGACGGCGAACGGCAGGAACCACGGCCGGGCGTAGCCGGGCGAGATGCCGGCGAACCACATCAGCCAGTCGAGCCGCAGGTGGTAGGGGGCGTACTGGCGCGGGACGCGGCGGACGTCGCCGGGCTTGCCCTTGAAGCCGTACTCCTTCCACACGGTGTGCCGGGTCACCACCGGGTCGTCGGTGCCCTCGACGACGACCTCCTGCCGGATCCGGTTGACGCTGCCGAACGCGCCGTAGGTGTTGACCAGGTGGAGGCGGTTGAAGGAGCGGTTCATCACCTGACGGCGGGAGACCATGTTGCGGACCGGCCAGTAGCTGAGGACGAGGACGGCGGCGGCGAGGGCGAGCGCGAGGGCCTCGAACCAGACGGGCGCGCCGCCGTACGCGCGCGGGTGGACGGGCAGGCCAAGGCGGGCGGGGTCGACGGCGGCGAGGGCGAGCGTGATGGTGAGCCAGTTGAGCCAGGCGAAGTTACCGGAGGCGACCAGCCACAGCTGGGTGGCGACGACGACGCAGGCGGCGTAGGTGGCGACCGGCTGCGGAAGGAGCAGGCCGACGGGGACGACGAGTTGGGTGACGTGGTTGGCCGCCGCCTCGACGCGGTGCAGCGGGTCGGGCAGGTGGTGGAAGAACCAGCTGAGCGGTCCGGGCATGGGCTGGGTCTCGTGATGGAAGCGCAGGCACGTGAGGTCGCGCCAGCAGCTGTCGCCGCGCAGTTTGATCAGCCCGGCGCCGAACTCGACCCGGAAGACCAGCCAGCGCAGCAGCCACAGCACGGGGGCGGGCGGGGCGGTGTCGGCGTTGCCGAGGAAGACGGCCAGGAAGCCCGCCTCCAGCAGCAGGGACTCCCAGCCGAACGAGTACCAGGTCTGGCCGACGTTGACGATCGAGAGGTAGAGGGCCCACAGCGCCGCCCAGCAGAGCATCGAGGTCCACAGCGGGACGAGGTCGCCGAGGCCGGCGACGAGGGCGGCGGAGAGGGCGGCGCCGCTCCAGGCGACGGCGGCGAAGAAGCGGTCGCTGTAGTGGAGGTGGAAGAGACCGGGCGCGTGCCGGAACGGGATCCGGGCGGTGAAGCGGGGGACGGGGAGCATGCCGCGGCTGCCGATGAGGGCGCGGAACTGGAGCGCGGCGGCCAGGAAGCCGGTGAGGTAGAGGGCGGCCAGCATCCGTTGCACGAGCAGTCTGCTGAGCCAGTACTCGGGGGCGGCGAACCACTGCATGCGGCCCATGCCTACCACCCGGCGGCCGCCGCGCGGGGGCACGCGGCGGGGCGGGCGGGCGGCGGTTCACCCGGTCGGCGGTTCACCCGGACGACGCGCGGCCGCAGGGCGGTTCACCCGGACGGCCGTTCATCCGGACGGCGTGCGACCGCCCGGCGTTCATCGGGACGGCACCGTGGCGGGGGGCCTCTCCTCGGGGGTGAGAGGCGCCCCGCCGCGGCGGACGCGGCGAAGCCGGGCGGACGGCCGGCGTGGTGCCCTGGTGGTGCGGGAAGGTGCGGGACGGTACTCGACGGTGCGGCCGCGGACGGGAGGATCCGGGCCTTCGCCGTTCAGGCCGGCAGGATGAGCCCGGTCTCGCCCGCGGCGCCGCCCGGGCGGTTGACGGGGGCGGTGCCGCTCTGCTGGAGGCGGTCGACCAGGAGCGCGGCCAGGGTGCCGAGTTCCTCCTCGGTGCGGGACTGCGCCGTGACGTCCATGCCGACCGTCAGCACGCCGCTGACCTGACCGGTGCGCACGGCGCGCAGCGGGCTGCAGGTGAAGCTGAAGACCTGCTGGCCGCGCTGGGCGTCGGGGCGCAGGGCCTGGATGCGCACGTCGTTGAGGACGGTGGCGCGGCCGGTGCGGTAGGCCTCGGAGACCGCCTGCTGGAGGCCGGCGGCGCCGAGCTGGGGGTAGGCCTGGCCGATGTTGCCGTACGCCGCCGGGGCGCCGAAGACATCGGCGTGCTGGGCGTTGGCGTAGCGGATCTCCTGGCCGGCGCCGTCGGTGAGCATGATCGGGAAGGGCGAGCCGTCGAAGGCGGCGAACATCTCCTGCTGCTGGGCGAGCAGGTTGTCGCGCAGCCGGATCTCGGAGAGCAGGGCCTCGGCGAGGTGCTGGATGTCGCGCAGGCGCTCGCGGCCCCACTGGCGGGGTTCGCGGTCGAGGACGCAGACGGTGCCGATGACGGTGTTGGTGTCGTCGACGAGCGGGGCGCCGAGGTAGGCGCGCACGCCCAGTTCGTCGACGACCGGGTTCCCGGCGAACCGGGGGTAGGCGAGGATGTCGTCCAGGGCGAGGGGGGAGCGCTGGGCGACGACGTGGGGGCAGAAGCCGTGACTCAGCGGCATCTGCCGGGTCGGAAGGTCGAAGGCGATGCCGCGGTCGGCCCAGGAGGAGCCTTCGTCGGCCGGAATGTCGCGGGAGGTTGGCGGAATGTAGAGCCCCCGGAACATCTGGCGCTCGTCGTTGATGAAGTTGACCATCGCGATGGGGGCGCGGGTGATGCTGGCGGCCAGGTGGGCGAAGCGGTCGAAGGCCTCGTCCGCGGTGGGTTCGTCGAGACCCAGGCTGCGGAGCCTGCGGGTCCGATCCGACTCCCCGGCGGCACCCGGGAACTGGCCTTGAGTGCTCATCACATCAGTCATGGCGCACATGTAATCAGACATCCGGCGGCTTCGGCGCTCTCGGCCCGCGCCGTCCCACTTGCTGATGCTCCGTCAAAGCCGCGTGTCGGACAAGGAGAAGACGGGTGGGCCTCGGCCCGGGAACGAGGAGGGAACCGGAAGCGGAACCGCCGGATTCATCCGCCCCGGGCAACGGGGGGAGCATGTATCCCCGCCGTCCGGAGTTTTAATCCTCCACCGCCCCCGAACGACCTGATCGCGCCAATCCAAGATCCTCCGTAGAGGGCTTCGGGTGCGCATATGACAATGAGCCCTGCCGAAAATCGGCGGTCCCCAGGGGCAGCGTGGGCCACCGCCGGCACTTCCGCACGCACCGGCTGCACCGGCTGCACCGGGGCATCCGGCCGCCACCGTCACATCCCCCACGCCCTCGGCGGCCGACGCGGATCGGCTGCACGGACGGAGGCACATCCACCGAACGAACAGAACCCGAGAGGACCGGGGCATGGCGATGGACTACTTCACCGACGAACGACACGAGAGCCTCCGTGCGGAGGTGCGCGAGTTCGCGGAGAAGGAAGTGCGCCCGCAGGTGGCCAGAATGGAGGCCGAGCGCCAGGTCGAGTTCGCACTCGCGCGGGAGATCTCCCGCCGGGGCTGGATCGGAGTCACCATCCCGCGGGAGTTCGGCGGGCTCGGTCTGGGGCATCTCGCCAAGACCGTCATCGTGGAGGAGCTGTCACGGGTCAGCGGCGCCATGGGGGCGATGGCGCAGGCCTCGCAGCTCGGCGTCGCCAAGGTCATCCACTTCGGCGACGACGCCCAACGCCGGTACTGGCTGCCGAGGTTCGCCTCCGGGGCGGCGCTGCCCACCATCGCCGTCACCGAACCGGAGTCCGGCGGCCATGTGCTCGGCATGAGCGGCACCGCCCGGCGCGAGGGCGACGAGTACGTGCTCAACGGCCGCAAGTGGTTCGTGGGGAACTCGCACATCGGCGACGTGCACGGCGTGGTGCTGCGCACCGGCCAGGGCAGCCGGGGGCTCTCCGCGTTCCTGGTGGAGAGCGACCGGCCCGGGTTCCGCACCGGGGCGCTCGGCTCGCAGAGCGGGCTGCACGGCTTCAGCTTCGGCGAGCTCGTCTTCGAGGACTGCCGGATCCCGGCCACCAACCGGGTCGGCCGGGAGGGACAGGGGCTGGACGTGGCCTACTCCTCCTCGACGCTGTACGGGCGGCTGAACCTGGCGGCGGTCGCCCTCGGCATCCACGTGGCGATCGTCGAGGACACCGTGCGGTTCGCCGAGACGCGCGTGCTCTACGGCAAACCGCTGGCCCAACTGCCCAACATCGCACTGAAGCTGGGCGAGATGCAGTCGCGGCTGATGACCGCCAAGCTGGCCGCGTACCACGCCTCGCACCTGCTCGACCACGGCAAGGCCTGCGACGCCGAACTGATGAACGCCAAGCTGATCAACACCGAGTACGCGCTGGACTCGGCGCGCAACGCGATGGAGATCCACGCCGCCCGCGGGCTGCAGGCGGAGTTCCACATCGAGCGCTACCTGCGCGACGCCACCCACACCTACCCGCCGGCCGGCACCTCGGACATCCAGCGGCTGCGGCTCGGCCAGGTGGCCTCGGGCACCTACGGCAAGCAGTGGTCGGCCGAACTGGCGGACCTGGCCGGCTGGGCGTGGAGCGAGGCGGCCGAGCGCGAGGCGCGCGCGGAGGCGGAGGTCCAGCCCGGTGCGGCGGCGGTGCTGCGGATGCCGCTGGCGGGGTGACCGCGCGGGCCGGAACGGCGGGCACGGCGGGCGCGGCGGGCAGAGCGGGAACCGCCGGCGCGGTCGGCACGGCCGTCCACCCTACCCCGCCTTGACCTGTCCCTGACGGCTTTCCGGCGACCGCACCCCGGCCGCCGGAAAGCCGCCCACCGCTCCCCCGGAGCTTCGCTGACCAGTGCGAATACCCGGCCAAAGGATCGTCAAGCGATCCGACGCGCTGTCATCAACCGTTCACATATGGTCAGTTGATGTTGCCCGAAAGGCACCCGGGGCTGGTAGCGTGCCTGCAGTCGGCGGCCGTGCTGCTTGTGTCCGGACGGTGACCCCACGGGTCACCACATCCGGCAACCCTCCGGGCACCTCCGGCCGTGGCGCCCAGCGGTCCCGGTCGGACCGCACACGGACACCCGCCGTTCGGCCCTGCTACAAGGAATCAGATGCCAGGCATATCGGCCCCCCGGACGGGCCACCGCGCCGGCCGGTCCGGCTCCCTACGCAGCTCGCTCCTCGCCCTCGTGCTGATCCCCTGCCTCGGCCTCGCCGCGGCCTGGGGCTACGCCGTCTACCTGCTGCGCGACGCCGGAGAGCGCACCGCCCTGCTGGCCGGCAGCGCGGTCGTCGGCGCCGTCCTGCTCGGCAGCCTGGCACGCGGACTGCGCGTCGCCCGCACCCTGCCGGCCCGGATCACCGCGTTGCACACCGACGCCCTGGCGCTCGCCCAGCACGAGATCCCGCAGGTCGTCGGCCGCCTGCGGGCCGGCGAGTCCGTCCCGACGCCGCCCGCCCGGCCCCCGTCCCGGCGGGCCGGCGACGAGCTCCAGCAGGCCGCCGACGGCCTCGCCACCGTCCGGCAGGCCGCCGTCGCCGCCATCGTCCACCAGGCCCAGGGGCGCGAGGGGACGAAGAAGGTCTTCCTCAACATCGCGCGCCGCACGCAGATCCTGATCCATCGTCAGATCAGCATGCTGGACGCGCTGGAGCGCGAGCACGAGGAACCGGAGCTGCTGCGCGAGCTGTTCGCCGTCGACCACCTGGCCACCCGGATGCGGCGCAACGCGGAGAACCTGGTCATCCTCGGCGGTGCGCTGCCCGCCCGGCGCTGGCGCAACGCCGTGCCCATGGTCAACGTGCTGCGCAGCGCCGTGTCCGAGACCGAGAACTACTCCCGGGTCGTGGTCCAGGGCGTGCCGCGCACCTCGCTCAGCGGCCAGGCGGTCGCCGACGTGATCCACCTCGTCGCCGAGCTGATCGAGAACGGCACCACCTTCTCCCCGCCCTACACCCAGGTGCAGGTCTCGGCGCAGGAGGTGCCGAAGGGCCTGGTGGTGGAGGTCGAGGACCGCGGTCTCGGCATGGTCGAGGAGGAGTACCAGCGGCTCAACGACTACCTGGCCAACCCGCCCGAGCTGGACGTCTCCGCGCTCGGCGACGACCTGCGGCTCGGGCTCTTCGTGGTCGCCCGGCTGGCCGCCCGGCACGACGTGCAGGTCACCCTGCGGCCGTCCCCCTACGGCGGGACCCGGGCCGTGGTGCTGGTGCCGTCGGCGCTGCTGCACCAGGCCGAGGCGCCGTCCGCCGTCACCGGTCTGCCGGCGGGGGCCCGGGTCACCCGGTCCCCGGCGCCCGACCTGCGGCCGGCCGCGGGGGCGCTCCCGGGCGCGGATGTCGGCGCGGACGCCGGTGGCGAGGCGGGTGCGGACACCGGCGCGGGCGCGGACGTCAGCGCGGGTGGCGGGATCGGCTTCGGTTTCGGCGACGGCCTCGGCGTCGGTGGCGGGGTCGGTGCTGATGGCGGGGTCGGTGCCGGTGGCGGGGTCGGTGCCGGTGTCGGCGGGAACGGCCAGGACCTGTCGGGGGCGCTCGCCGGGGTCCTCGACGGATTGCTGGGCCACGGGCCGGTGGCCGGGCACGGTCCGGGGGCCGGAGCGGATGCCGAGGCGGAGTTCGAGGCGGATGCCGCCACGGGCGGCGTGCCGGACGGCGCACCGGTCGGCGACGGGGGTGTGGTGATCGGCGAGCTGCTCGCCCACTACCCCGGGGGCGGTGCCCCGCCGGCCCCGGGCGATCCGACGGTCAACGGCGGCCTGCCGGTGGGCTCCTCGATCCCCGGGCTGCCGGGCGCGGTGGTCGTGCCCCGGCCCAGCCGGCCCCAGCCGTACCAGGACCCGACGGGCGGGCCCGGCGCGGACGTGTTCGGCTCCGAGGCGTTCGGCTCCGACGTGTACGGCACCGACGCGTACGGCTCCGGTTCCGAGACGCGGGAAGGCGGCGACGGGCCGCCGGCCGTGTCCGCGGCGCCCACGCACCAGCGCCCCGAGGAGGTCCGCGCGGAGTACGGGCCCGAGGGCGAGCTGCGCACACCGCGCGTCCTGCCCCGGCGGGTCCGCAACGCCAGCCTCGCCGAACAGCTGCGCGAGGCCCACGCGCCCCTCACCGCCCCGTACGGGCCGCCCCCGCCCCACGGCGGGCCGCCCGGCCCCTCCGCCCGGCCCGCCGACGACCCCTCGCCGCAGCGTTCGCGGGCCACCATGGCCGCCATCCAGCACGGCACCCGCACCGCCCGTGCCGCCACCCCACACCCGGACGTGCCTCCCCCAGCTAAGGAACAGCAGTGATGACGCAGCACACCGAGACCGAGCGCGACCTCAACTGGCTGCTGGACCAGCTGGTGGCCCGGGTCCCGGAGACCCGGCACGCCATCGTCCTGTCCGAGGACGGTCTGCTGGTCGGGCTCTCCCAGGGACTCGACCGGGCCGACGCCGAGCACCTGTCGGCCATCGCGTCCGGCCTGCAGAGCCTCGCCCGCGGCGCCGGCCAGCGGTTCGGCGGTGGGCGGGTGCGGCAGACCGTGATCGAGATGGACCAGCTGTTCCTCTTCGTCACCACCGCGGGCCAGGGCGCCCGGCTCGCCGTGCTCACCAGCGAGGCGGTCGACGCCGGACTGATGGCCTACGAGATCAACATGCTGGTCAAGCAGGTCGGCCAGTACCTCACCGCAGCGCCGCGCAGCGACGCAGGCCAACCGGATGCGGGTGGCGGTGCGTGACCGTCGACGCCGCCGAGGCCTGGTTCTTCGACAAGGAGGCCGGCCACCTGGTCCGCCCCTACGCCATCACCAACGGGCGCACCGGTCCGGTCCGTGAGGGCTTCGCGCTGATCACCCTGGTGGTCACCGCGGACCCCCTCGCGGACACCAGCCGGATGACGCCCGAACCGGCCGCGATCCTGGACCTCTGCCGTGAGCGGCCGCTCGCGGTCGCCGAGATCGCGGCCGTCCTGGACCTCCCGGTGAGCGTGGTCAAGGTGCTGCTGGACGACCTCGCGGAGGCCCGGATGATCCTCACCCGGGCGCCCGTCGAGCTCGCCGAGGCACCGGACATCGCGTTGATCCAGGCCGTGATCGAGGGCGTCCGCCGGCTCTGACCGGTGGTCCGCCGCTCCGGCCGCTCGTCCGCCCCGCCTCCCACCTCTCCCCCGTTCCCCTTCCAGGAGATCCGACGTGACGACCCAGAGCCTGGTGCCGGGCGCGGTCAAGATCCTCGTCGCCGGCGGCTTCGGCGTCGGCAAGACCACCATGGTCGGCTCGGTCAGCGAGATCGAACCGCTGCAGACCGAGGAGCGGATGACCCGCGCCAGCATCGGGATCGACAGCCTCGACGGCGTCCAGGACAAGGCGACGACCACCGTCGCGATGGACTTCGGGCGGATCACCGTCCGCGAGGACCTGGTGCTCTACCTGTTCGGCACGCCGGGCCAGTTCCGCTTCTGGTTCATGTGGGACGACCTGGCGCTCGGCGCGCTCGGCGCCATCGTGCTGGCCGACACCCGGCGGCTGGAGTCCAGCTTCGCCGCCGTCGACTTCTTCGAGCAGCGCGGCATCCCCTTCGCCGTCGGCGTCAACTGCTTCTACGGGCGCCGTGAGTGCGCCCCCGAGGACGTCCGCCGCGCGCTGGACCTCGACCCGGACGTGCCCGTGCTGCTCTGCGACGTCCGGGAGCGCGCGTCCAGCAAGGAACTGCTGCTCGCCCTCCTCGACCGGGTCCACCGGAACGCGCTCGCCGCGCACCGGTGAGGCCCGGCCGGGGCGTCAGGCCTTGGCCTGGGCCGCCGGGATCAGCTCCAGGTCGTGCAGGGCCCGGACCAGCGGCGCCAGTTCGGGGAGGTCGGCGGCCTCGGTGAGCGTCGCCTCCAGGGTCGCGTCGTGCAACGGGCGGGCCGCCGCGAGCAGTTCGCGCCCCTGCGGGGTCAGCTCGGTGTAGATGCCGCGCCGGTCGTCCGCGCAGAGGTAGCGGCTGAGCAGCCCGCGGTCCTCCAGCCGGCTCACCAGCCGGGTGGTCGCGCTGCTGCTCAGCGCCGCCGCGCGGGCCAGCTGCTGCATCCGCATGTGCCAGCCGTCCTGCCGCGACAGCGCCTCCAGCACCGTGTACTCGACCACCGACAGCCGGTGCTCCGCCTGCAGCGCCTTCTCCAGCGCCGAGTCGATCAGCCCGTGCAGTGCGGCGAGCGTCCGCCAGCCGCCGGCGCGGATCTCGGCGGCGTCGTCCTGGATCCCCATGGCTCGCCCCTCTCTGCTCGGGTCCTGCTCTGGTCGTGCTCGGTGTGCTCGGGTGTGCTTGCGGGGGAAACGCCCTCCCCCGCCCAATTATGCCATTCTGCGCGGCTTACCTGCTTGTGCAAATAGTTCTCCTTATGGCCGGACCGGGGCGGCCCCGGCCGGGGCCGCCTGCGGCGGAGCGGACCAGGCGGTCGCGCAGAGCGCCGAGGCCAGCTCCTCCTCGTACCAGGCCGCCGCCAGCCAGGCGGCCGCGAAGGCGCCGTGATCGTCCGCCACCACCCGGCCGAAGACGTCACGCGGCTGGTCCACCGCCGCCGCGAGCAGCCCGTCCAGCAGCGCCGCACCGGTGGCCAGCCCCGCCGACCGCAGCCGGGCCCGGTCGCCGCCGACCACCCGGGTGCCGCCGAGCGCCAGCGCCGCCCGGCCGCCGGTCACCGCCTGCCCCACCCGGCGGGCCAGCAGGTGCACGGGGGTGGCCGGTTCGTCCGCGAGACCGGGCGCACCGAACGGTGCGGGCGCAGCGGACCCGGCCGGGCCGGCGGGCGGGAGGGCGAGGTCGGCCGTCTGGAGCCGCTCCAGGCCCAGGTTGACCCGGCCCGCCCGGTCGGCGGGCAGCGCGAGCGCGGGCTCGCCGCCTGCCGGCCCGCCGCCCGGGGACGCCGACGCGGCGGCAGCGTCGGCGCCCGCCGTGGGCGGCAGGCCGACGGCCAGCAGCCGCAGCTCCGGGCGGGCCGCGCGCTCCAGCCGGCCGATCACCCGCAGCCGCAGGCCGGGGGCGGTGGCGAGCAGCGCCAGGTTCCCCCGGTACGCCAGCCCCGGGTGGTCGTGCGCGGCGCGCAGCGCCACCACCACGCCGTCGCACTCCGCCAGCAGCCGCTGCTCCCCGCCCGCCCCGTACGGCACCGCGCCGAGCAGCGTCACGTCCAGGAACAGCAGCTCGCTCCCGGCCGGCCTGACCTCCGCCGGCACCGCCGCCGCGGCGAGCGCCCTCGCCACCTGGGCGGCCGGCGGCTCGCCCCAGAGCCCGGCGAGCGGCTCCGCCGTCCAGGCCGCGCCCGCCGCGCGGACCGCGCGGACCGAGGCGCCCGCCCCGAGCCGTCCGGCCGCCGACCTGGTCGCCCCCTGCACGGCCAGCCCGGCCCGGGTGAACTCGCGGTGGCTGAGCATCGCGTCCCCCAGCCGCACCGCCCGGTTCCCGGCCCCGACCGCCTGTGGCGCCGCCCCGGAGGCGTCGCTGTGCGGCATGACCTCCGCCATCGTGTGCAGCCCGCCGCCCGCGTCCACCGCCCAGGTGAGCACGCCCGCGTGGGTGGCCGTCAGCACCGGCTCGGCGAACAGGCCGTAGAGCCGCAGGCCGCCCGCAGGCGCATAGGCCTGGCGGGCCGTTCCGCGCAGCTCCGCGACGCCCGGCGCGGCCGATGGGGCCGGCGGGACCGGTGTTGCTCCCGTCGGCGCTGCTTCCGTCGGCGTCGCTTCCGGCGTGGCGGCGAGGGCCAGGGCGGTGCTGAGGCCGAGGAGTTCGCGCAGGCCGGCCGTGAGGTCGGCGAGCCGGTGGTCCGGCGCGCCCGACCGGGCGGCGCGGATCCGGGTGACCACCGCCACCGCCGAAGCGGCCGGTCGGTGCAGACCGGCCAGCCGGGCCCGGTGGGCCGCGCGCAACAGCTCCGCCTGGAGCACCGCGCCCGCGCCACCGGTGCCCGCCGCCAGCACGGCGGCGCTCACCCGGTGCAGATGCGCGGCGGCGGTCCGCTCGGCGATGGTGAGGGCCTCGGCGGGCTCGGCGGGCCCGGGCGGGGAGGTCGGGGCGGCCCGGTCCGTCCGTCCTGCCCGGTCGGGCCGGTCCGGCTGGTCGGGCTGGTCCGGCTGGTCGGACCGGTCGAGTCGGTCGGACGGCGGGGTCCCGGTGGTCTCGCCGTTCCCGTCGGCGAGCGGCTCGTCGTCGGCGAGCGGGCAGACCGTGACCGCCGCGGCCCGGTGCACGCAGGCGGGCGCCAGCAGGCAGCCGCAGCGCACGTCCGCCTGGTCGGCGACCACCCCTCCCGGTGCGTGCAGGACGAGCACCGTCTCCTCGTCCACGGCGATCCGCCAGTCCTCGCCCGTCCGCTCCACCGGCCGCTCGGCCAGCTTGGCCGCCGCGCCGTCCAGGCGCTTCTGCAGCCGCGCCGACAGCCCGGAGACCACCTCGGCGACCACCTCGGGCCGGACCGCCGGCCACGGCGCGTCCGTCCCGCTCTCCGTTCCCGCCACTGCCCCTGCCATCTCCGTCATCGGACCTTCTCCCCCACCCAGCGGGCCAGTTCCAGCGGGCTGAGCGCCGCCACCGGCATCCCGGCCGCGACCAGCTGGCCCGCGACCGCCTTCGAGTACCGGGCCGCCCCGGTGTCGTCCAGTGCGGCGCAGCCCAGCAGGTGGCAGCCGGAGTCGACCAGCGCCCGGGTCTGCGCGAGCAGCCCGCCGACCGGGCCGCCCTCCTCGAAGTCGCTGACCACCGCGATCAGCGTGCGGGACGGCACGGTCACCAGACCCCGCGCGTACTTCAGGCCGGCCGCGATGTGCGTGCCGCCGCCGATCCGGACCTCCAGGAGCAGGCCCAGCGGGTCCGTCACCTGGTCGGTCAGGTCGACCACCTCGGTGGAGAAGGCGACGAAGTGGGTGCTCAGCGAGGGCACTCCGGCCAGGATCGACGCGGTCAGCGCCGCCCAGACGGTCGACGCCTCCATCGAGCCGGACACGTCCACGACCAGGATCAGCCGCCAGTCGGACGCCTGGCGGGCCCTGGTCCGGAAGACCGGGCGCTCCGGGACGATCACCATGGCGCCGGGTTCGCCACCGGGTTCGCCGCCGGACGGCCCTCCGGCGGGGTCGGCCGGGCGGGCGGTGGCGAGATTGGCCCGAATGGTCCGGTGCAGGTCCAGTCCGCCGCCGGGGCGGCGGCTCGGGCGCGGCACGCTGATCCCGGTGAGGGCGGGGCGCAGCCTGGTCGCCAGCTCCCGGCTCAGCTCGTCGACCAGGCGGCGGACCAGCGGTCGCAGCCCGGCCAGCCGGGCCTCGGGCAGGCCGCCCGCGTGCTCCAGGACGGTGCGCAGCAGGTCGACCGACGGGCGGACGGCGCCCGGGTCGATCGCCTCCAGCGCGTCGCCGCGGCCCCGGGCGACGGCGGCCGCCAGCACCTCCTCGCGAAGGCCCGGACCGAACAGGGCGGTCAGTTCCTCGGACCACTCGCGCACTCCCGGGTAGGGCGCCTCGCGCCCGCCCCGGTTGCCGCCCGCGCCGCCGCGGCCGTCCAGGCCGGGGCCGGAGCCCTCGCCGTGTCCGGTGCCGTACAGCTCGTCGAGCGCGGTCGCGAGGCGGGCGGCCCGGCCGCCGAGGCCGCCGCTGCCCGGTCGGCCGAGCAGCAGCCGCCAGCGCTCGGCCGGGGCGAGGGCGTGGGTGGCGGCCGGTGTTGCTGCCGATTCCGTCGCCGTCACCGGTGCCGTCGCCGGTGTCGGTGTCGGTGTCGGTGTCGGTGCCGGTGCCTCGGAGGTGGGCGCCGGGAGGAGGGCGGGGAGCAGCCCGCGACGGGCGAGCGCGGCGCGGGCTGCCAGGTCGGCGCGCGACCAGTCGGCGAGCAGCGCGGGCGGCACCTCCGCGGGCAGCGTGTCCAGACGGGTGCCCAGGCCTTCCTCGACGATGTCCAGCAGCCGGTCCCGGGCGGCCGGGCTGAGCGTGTCGAATCCGCCGCGCAACGCGGGCAGGCGGTCCAGGAAGGCGTTGTCGGGGAGGGTGACCACCCGTTCGAGTACTGGTTCGAGCACCCCGGGGGCGGTCGAGAACAGCCCTTCGGCGGCCGTGAGGAGTCCGACCAGGGACCGTTCGAGAGTGTGCCGGGCATCGGGTCCGGTGGCGCCGTCGACCCAGGAGGCGGCCCGGTCGCCGAACACCGCAGGCTCCTCCTGCCGGAGCAGCACGCGCACCGCCCCGGCCGCACCGCGCACCAGGGGGCTTCCGGCGTCCGCGAGTTCGGCCAGCGCGTGCCGGAGCCGGACGCCCCCGGAGAGGTCCGCCCGTCGCGCCAGCTCCACCAGCGCCCGGGCGTCGTCCGCCTCGTCCGACCCGCCGAGCCCCTCCAACTGCCGCACCGCCGCCACGGTCAGCACATCGGCCGCCGCCGCCAGCGCGGCGAGAACCGGATCCCCCGAACCGCCGGTCGACGCGGCCGGGGAGCCCCCACCGGATGCGGTCACGCCCCCGGTCTCCACCACCGATGCGCCGACATCAGCCGCACCGCCAGGCGACACGGCCACCGCCGGCCCACCAAGCACCAGTCCAGGAACCCCCGGATCACCCGCAGGCGAGGCGCCCGCAGATCCGACGGCCCCACCGGTCGACCCAGCGTCCACGAGGCCGCCCCCAGCCGTCCCGGCCGGTGCGGCCGGCGAAGTAGCCGCAGGTTCCGACCCCGCCACCGGCAGGGCGGCCACGGACGCCGGGACGGCATCGGGCGACCCGGGCACGGGGGCCGGGGGCTGGTGGGTGGCGGTGAGGCGGTCGAGGAGGGCGAGGGCGTTGAGGAGGTCGGGGAGGGTGCCGCTGGTGGGGAGGACGGCGGTGAGCTGGGTGAGGCGGGTGTCGGTGAGGGCGGGGAGGCCGCAGGCGGCGGCGTCGGCGAGGCCCTGGAGGACCTCGCGGGCGGTGGGGCCGTCCGCCTGCTGTTCGCGGCGGAGCCGTTCGCGCAGCGCGCCCTCGGCGGCCTGGGCCGGAGTGACGCCGCGGGTGCCGGCGACGGTGAGCATGGCGGCGACGGCCGGGGTCCAGCGGACGCGCCAGCGCGTGGTGAGGGTCTCGGTGCCGCCCGCGCCGGTGGTCTCGACGGGTTCCGCGTAGGGGACGCCGCAGGCGGTGAGGCGGTGGAGGAGGAGTTCGCGGCGCCGGTCGAGGGGTGAGCGCAGCGGGTCGAGCCGCAGTTCGCGGGGGGCGGGCTCGGCGTTGTCGCCGGGGCCGGGCAGGCCGAGGTCGGCGAGCAGCTGCTCGACGGCGGGGGCGAGGCCACTGCGCGGGGCGGCCGGGGTGGGCTCGCCGGTGCGGGTGCCGACCAGGACCTTCTCCAGCGCGCGGGCCACCGCCCGGCCCCGGCCGAGGGGTTCGCCCTGGGCGAGGACGGTCTGCACCGCCTCGACGAGTTCGCCGCGCCCGGGGGCCGCGAGGGCGCGCAGCCGGGCGAGGTCGCCGGCGAGCCGGACGATCTCGCGGGCGTCGGCCGGGCCGGAGGGGTGGTCCTGGGCGCGCAGGGCCTCGCAGATCCGGACGGCGGTGCGGACGAGTGCCTCGGTGAGGCGGTCCGGGTCGCCGGCGGCGTCGAGCACGGTGTGCTGCCACTCGGGGTCGCGGATGCCGGCCGGGTAGCCGGAGCGGGCGTCGAGGAGGGGGTAGGTGTACGGGATCAGGGAGACGGTGTGACGGGCGTCCGGGGCCGGTTCAGGGGCGGGCTCGGGAACGGGCTCGGGGGCGGGCTCGGGAACGGTCTCGGCCGGGGTGAGCGCGGGGGCGTGGAAGGCGCCGATGACGGCGGCGACCCGGCGCCCGCCGGTGCCCGCCTCCCGCAGACGCTCCCGCATCCAGGCCTCGCGCCGCAGGTCGTAGGGGTCGACGCCGGGGCCGTCCTCGGCGTCGCGGCGCAGCGCCCAGCCGACCAGCAGCGCGGCGCGCCGGACGGCCTCCGGAGTGGAGCCGGGGGCGGCGGTCTCGACCAGGCGGTCCCAGAGGTCCTCGTCGTCGTCGCGCCCGGTGAGGCGGTGGCGCAGCGCGTCGGCGACGCCGGGGCGGGCGTCGGGGCCGGTGCGGGCGTGCTCGCGTTCGGCGTACCGGTCGCGGACGGCGAGGGGCAGGTCGCAGGCGATGGTCTCGACGCCGTGGCGGCGGGCCCAGCGCAGGGCGGCGAGTTCGGGCGAGAAGTCGGCGAAGGGGTAGAAGGCGAGCCCGGTGCCGTGGCCGGCCTCGGCGCCGATCCCGTCGGCGCTCCCGTCCGAGCGGTCGGCGGCGGGGGCGGCGGCGAGGGCGACCGGGGCCTTGGTGGCCTCGTCGGCGAGCAGGTCGAGCCAGGGCTGGAACTCGGCGGGCAGCTCGACCAGCAGCACCTCGGGCGCGGCGGCGTCGAGCAGGGCGGGCACGACGGCGCTGAGCGAGGGCGCGTGGTGGCGCACCCCGATCAGGTAGGGGCCGGGCGTGTCGAGGCCGGACGCGGCCAGTCGGGTGGCCTGGGCCTCGACCGTCCCGCGCGGGTCGTCGAGGCCGGGGCCCGCTCCGCCGGGCGGCACCGCGCTGCTCATGTGTTCACCTCTCGGTGGGAGTTCAGGGGTTCGGGAGTTCAGGGGTTCGGGAGTTCGGGGGTGGAGGAGTCCGGGTGTGCGGGGCGGCCGGCCCGGCGCCCCGGCGGGCGCCGGGCCGGCCGGGGCTCAGTGCTCCAGGGCGGAGCGCAGGTCCCACAGGGTGCGCCAGGTGGCGGCGCCCTGTTCGGCACGGCGGCGGACCGGGCCGTCCCAGTAGCCGAGCAGCCGGGCGGCGTCGGCGGGGTCGTCCTTGCGGACGACGCCGATGAGCTGGCCGGGCAGCCGGCCGAGCAGGTCGCCGCCGTCGGGCAGGTAGGCGGCGGTGACGCCGAGGGCGGTCGCCACCGAGACGGCCTCGGCGGTGCTCATCACGGTGGAGGGGCGCTCGACGTCCCAGCCCTCGGTGGAGCGCCCGGTGCGCAGGTCGCGGAAGGCGGTGACCAGGGCCTCCAGCACCGCGTCGTCCACCGCGTAGGCGGCGCCGGCGCGGGCGACGGCGGCGGTGGACTGGCGGCGGACCAGGTCCACCTCGGCGGCGAGGCTGCCGATCGGGCCGACCGTCTCGAAGTTGAACCGGCGCTTGAGGGCGGCGGACATCTCGCTGACGCCCTTGTCGCGCAGGTTGGCCGTGGCGATCAGGGTGAAGCCGGGGACGGCGTGCAGCTGGCCGTCGGGGGTGCCGGCGAGTTCGGGGACGGCGACCCGCCGCTCGGAGAGCAGCGAGACCAGGGCGTCCTGGACCTCGGGCAGGCAGCGGGTCACCTCCTCGACGCGGGCGACCGCGCCGGTGGTCATCGCGGTGAGCACCGGCGAGGGCACCAGGGCGTCGCGGCTGGGACCCTTGGCGAGCAGCAGGGCGTAGTTCCAGCCGTACTTGAGCTGGTCCTCGGTGGTGCCGGCGGTGCCCTGGACGGTGAGCGCGCTGCTGCCGCAGACGGCGGCGGCGAGGAGCTCGGAGAGCATCGACTTGGCCGTGCCGGGCTCACCGACCAGCAGCAGACCGCGCTCGCCGGCGAGGGTGACGACGCAGCGTTCGACCAGGGCCCGCTCGCCGACGAACTTCTGCTCGATCGCCAGGCTCTTGCGGCCGGCCTTGAGCTTCTCGCCGCCGCTGCCCATCACGAAGGTGACGACGGCGCGCGGGGTGAGCCGCCAGCCGGGCGGGCGCGGGCCGGAGTCGTACGCGGCGAGGAACTCCAGTTCGGCGGCGTAGCGCTCCTCCGGCAGGACGACCTGCCGGGCGGCGGACCCCGGCGCAGCGGTGGCGGTGGACGTGGTGGTGGTCATCGGCGGGCCTTCCTGCGCTTGCCGGTCTGGAGCTGTTCGAAGCCGGGGGCGTCCCCGTCGGTGACGCGCTGCCAGGCCCGGGTGAACAGCTCCGGGACGGGCAGCTTCGGCAGTGCCGCGTGGTGGGTGGGCAGCGGGTAGAGGCCGGCCTTCCAGGTCTCGACGGGCAGGCCGGGGGCCTTGGCCTCCTGCCAGCCGCCGGGGAGGAAGAGGGTGCGCCCGGCGCGGGCCCGCTTGGCCTCCACGACCAGCCCGGAGGCGAGGAGTTCGGCGCGTGCCTTCTTCAGCCGGGCCGGCTTCCAGCCCGTCCAGCGGGCGACGTTGCGGTCGGTGGGGTCGGGCAGGGCCAGCAGCTGGAGGTAGACGACGGCGGCGTCCTCGCCCAGCTCGTGGGTCTTGGCGACCTCGGTGACCAGCTCCGGCACGGTGAGCAGCGGGTGGTGCGCCCAGACCTCGGCCCCGGCGTCGGCTCCGGCCCCGACGTCGGCCCCGGCGCCGGTGTCGCCGGCGTCGGCCGTCCCGGGGAGGTCCGGCAGGGCGGCCAGCCGGTCCAGGCCGCCGTCCAGGAGGGCGGCGAGCACGGACCGCTGGCGGGCGAGCCAGTGGCTTTCGGCCAGGCCGGTGAGCAGTTCCAGTGCCGGGTCCTGCGGCCCGCTGACGCCCGCGGGGCGCCACCAGATGTACTCCGCCTCGTCGTGGCCGGGCGACAGCACCACGGCCTCGCCGCAGCGGACCAGTCCGTCGGCGTCGGCGCCGCCCTCGGCGGGCAGGCCGAAGCGGGTGCGCAGCACGGCGGCCAGCGGCTCGCCCTTGCTGTTGCGGCGCAGGTCGAAGGCGAGCAGCAGCCCCGGGTCGGCCAGGCGGGTGCGCAGCGCCCGGACGGCCGGGGCGAGCAGGGCCCGCAGCGGGCTGTTCCAGGACAGCCGGTAGGCGAGCCAGGCGAGGGCGTCGGCGAACTCGGACAGGGTGCTGTAGTCCGGGAGGGCGTCCGCGTCCTCGGGCAGCAGGCTGAGCTTGCCGGCGTCCCCCACGGGGGTCAGCCGCTGGCGGGTGGTGCGGCTCAGCCAGGGGGTGGTCGCGGCGTTCAGGATCTCC
The DNA here is from genome assembly GCF_040296005.1 of Kitasatospora sp. NPDC002551. NCBI lineage: Bacteria > Bacillati > Actinomycetota > Actinomycetes > Kitasatosporales > Streptomycetaceae > Kitasatospora > Kitasatospora sp. NPDC002551. Next base: position 274,263 of record NZ_JBEOWI010000004.1, read on the forward strand.
TCGATCCGCTGGACGCTCGCACCGCTGACGGCGGCCTGGTCCTGGTCGGACAGGGTGACGATCCGTCCGAGGCGCTGGATCCAGCGGGCGGCTCCGGCGGCGCTGTCCGGGCCGGTGGTCCAGAGCTCCTCCGGGTCCTCGGGCAGCAGGGCGGCCCAGGTCTCGGCGAGGACGGACCGCTCGTGCCCGCGCAGCCAGTTGCGGGCGGCCTTGGCCTCGGCGGCCTTGAGGCCGTACTCCTTGAGCGCCTCGGCGGGCAGCCCGGCGCCGTACCACTGGATGAGCGCGTCGGTGGGGCTGAACAGCAGGGTGGAACGGACGGCGCCGATGCCGGTGCGCTCGCCGAAGTCGGCGGCGCGGTCGGCACGGTGGGTGATGGCGCCGCGCTCGGCGAGGAGGGCGGTGAAGCGGGCGACCCAGGCGGCGGTGACGCTCTCCTCCGTGGTGCGCTCGAAGGCGGTGCCGAAGTGGGCGACCGGGCCGAACTCGCCGCTCGGGTCGTGGTCGGCGGCGAGCCAGAAGACCTGGTCGTCGATGTGGTGGCTGCAGCCGAGGATGATCACGGTGCGCTCGCCGTGCCGCCAGACCTGGCCGGCCCGGCGCTCGTGCCTGTCCTCCTTGCTCAGCCCCTCGGTGAGCGGCTCGGTGAGCCGGATCTGGCGCAGGGTGGCACCGCGGTCGGCGAGCGGCCCGGCGGTGAGCTCGGCGAGCAGCAGCACGAGCGAGGCCCGGTGCTCGTCGGAGGTGAGCGGGGCGGCGGCCGCGTAGGCGAGGACGCCGACCTGGCCGAGTGCGTGCAGCCAGCCGTGGTGGGTCTCGTCGCCGTGCAGATCGAGCTGCTGCGGGGTGCTCCAGCCGTCGCCGTCGGCCGCGGGGGGCTCGGCGAGGACGGCGGTGACCGTCCGGAGGTTGTTGAGCACGCGGTAGTTGACGCTGCGGTCCCAGGAGCGGCCGAAGCCCCCGATCCCGGGCAGCAGCAGGGTGGCGGCCTCGCCGAGCTCGTAGTCGGTGCCGTGCTCGGGCCGGTAGGCGTACCTCGGGGCGCCGGAGGAGCCGGTGGTGCGGGGGGCGTCCTCAGGCTGCGGGAGGTAGCGGGCGACCGTGTCGAGCAGGTTGGCGGCGGCGCGGGCGAGGCCGGTGACGCCGGCCAGCACGCGCCGGTGGGTGATGCCCGGCAGGGCCTGCGCGACGGCGTCGAGCGGGAGGTCCTCGGCGGCCTTGCCGCTGCTGACCACGGGCCGGCGCACGCCCTGGACGGTGATCCAGCGCTGATCGGCGGCGGCGACCGGCTCGGCGTCGGCCGGCCAGGCGGCGTCGATGAGCCGGGCGGCCTGCTCGTCGGTGACGGTGCGCAGCGCCGTGGAGGCCTGCTCGTCGCGCGGGCGCAGGGCGTGCCAGTGGGCGAGCGGCGGCACGACGGCGGTGCCGGCCGCGTCCAGGCCGCCGGGGCGGCCGGGTTCGACATCGGCGGTGCGGCCGGTCGGGTCGGCGGTGACGGTGCCCTCGGTCGCGGAGTCCTCGGTGGGCAGGCCGAGGACGAGGTGGTGCTGGTGGCCTTCCTGAACCAGCGGGCGCCCACCACCGGGCAGGGCGAGCCGGGCGCACGGGTGGATCCGGCCGCCGGAGTTGTCGAGGACGAGCGTGGTCCCGTCGGCGGTTCCGGTGGTGACCCGGGAACCGTCGATCCGCACCCAGTGGCCGAGGACGGTGCCGTCGGTGCCGAGCGGGGTGTCCTCCAGACCGGGCTGGAGCGGCAGCATCCTGGTGCGGTTGAGTTCGAGGCGGCCCGCCGCGGCGCCGGCGGCGATCCGCGGCGGCTCGGAGACGCGGCCGACGGTGCCGGTGGCGGCGTCGAGTTCGTGCAGGACGTAGCCGCGGTTCCAGCGGCCGGCCCAGTGGCCGGTGCCGTCGGAGAGGACGTGGTCCTGGTCGGGCACCTGGGTGTCGCCGACGTGCAGCGGGCGGTGGCCGCCGGTGCGCCCTCCGCCGGGCAGCGGGATGGACGCCGTGTTGATCTCGTCGCTGCCGCCGTAGTAGCGGGCGATGTTCTCGCCGCCGAGTTCGAAGGTCTCGGTGGGCCGGCCGGACCAGTAGGCGTGCTGCTTGCCGTCGTGGTACCAGGCGACCAGCAGTTCGCCGTCGGTGAAGCGGAAGTGGGCGTGCTGGTGGCTCTCCAGCTTGTGCGGGATGCGCAGGGTGTGTTCGAGCACGATGCCCTGCGGTCCGGCCACCACGACCTGGTTGCCGCGGCCGAGCACCAGGTGCGGCCAGGCCTCCTGCAGCACCAGCCCGTCGGGCAGGCTGCGGCCGCTGCCGAAGCCGGGGGTGTCGCCCTCGCCGGCGCCGAGCCGGACGAGCGCCTCCTCCAGGGCCGGCCAGGCGAGCTCGTCGAGGATGCCGCCCCGCAGGGCGCGGGCGAGCAGCCCGGCCACGTCGAGGCCGGCGATCCGCCGGGCGGCGGCCGGGTTCTCGTCACGGATGCCGGTGCGGTGGGGGCTCAGCCCGCGCAGCATCGCGGCGGCGCTCTCCAGGCCGCGGACGGTCTCCAGCTCGTCGGCCCGGGCGTCGGACCACTCGACGAACAGTTCGCGCAGTACCGGCCGGGCGGCCAGGCCCCGCCTGTCGACGGTCTCCCAGACGGCGGGGACGGCGGCGCGCAGGGCGGGCCGGAAGCGGGGGTCGGCGGCGATGGCGGCCAGGGTGCGGCCGTCGGCCGAGGAGGCGGCGACCCAGTGCTGGAGGAGGAAGGTGTGGTTGTCGGCCGGGTCGGCGACCGGAACGCCCTCGGCGAGCAGCAGGTCGAGGAGTTCGAGCTGGGTGGCGCTGCGGCGCACCCCGGTGAAGAGGTCGACCGGGACGGCCTCGGCGCGCAGCCGCTCCAGCATGCGGGTGACCAGGCCGATGGTCTCGGTGTTCAGGCCCCGGTCGCGCCAGCCGCGGCCGAGGTGGTTGGTCCAGCGCTGCAGCCAGGCGGCGGCCGGCTCGGGGTCCCCGGCCGCGTCCGCGCCGGCACCCGTGGCACCCGTGCCGGTGGCGGCGGCCGGGTCGGTGAGCAGCCGCTCGGCGCCGCTCTCGGCGAGCAGGGTGAGCCAGGCGGTGTCCTGGACGTCGGCGTCCTCGTTGCCGGACGGGGTGGGCAGCAGTTGCAGGAGGCGGGCGCGGACGGCGTCGTCGCGCTGCCCGAGGGCGACGACGGCGTCGTGCCAGACCTTCCAGAACGTGCCGGGCGCCCGGTTGACGGCGGGTGAGGCGAGCAGCTCGGCGAGCAGGTCGCGCTCGTGCTCCTCGCGGTCCAGGCCGGCGGCCTTGAGCAGAGCGCGGGCGTCCTCGGCGACCCCGGCGTAGGGGGCCATGCCGGCGGCGGAGCGCTCGGCGCACAGCTGGCGGAACCGCTGCCAGGCGGTCAGCGGGTCGAGCCGGGTGCTCAGCTCCTTGACGTACTGGCGCAGCGCCTTGACGCTGAGCGCGCCGGCCAGGGCGAACTCCAGGAAGACGGCGCGCAGCCGCTCCTCGTCGACGGCGAGGCTGTGGGTGCGCTCGGCCTCGCGGGCCTTGCCGAAGAAGGTGCTGGCGTAGGTCTGGTTGCCCTGTTCCAGGAAGATCCGGCCGACCTGCTCGCAGTAGGTGGGCAGGAAGTGCGGAACGGCGCGGCCGAGCCGCACGGCCAGCTCGTCGAAGCCGTCCTTGGCGTGGCCGGGCTTGGACTTGGCCTGGCGGGCGAGCCGCTCCATCTCCTTGACCAGGGCGAGCGCGTGGTGGCCGTTGGCCGGGTCGTGGACCAGCGCCCAGGCGGGGAAGCCGAGCGCCTCCTGGCGGACCTGGCCGACCTCGACCGGCTCCACCGCGGGGGCGAGCCCGAGGAAGTCGACGGCGGCGTCCTCGGCGGGGCCGAGCGCGCCGGGGACCAGGCGCACGACGCGGCGCCCGTCGAGGGCGGGGTGGGCGTAGGTGCGGGCGGTGAGGACGTCGGCGGCGCTGTCGGGGGCGCCGGCGCCGGGCAGGGTGCCGGGGGCGAGGACCGCCCCGGCCTCCAGCAGGCGCTCGTGACGGGCTCTGTCGCCGGGCGCACCGGTGGTGCGGTCGGGTCCGGTGGTCGTGCTCATGCGGCTTCCTCCCCTTCGATCGTGCGGCCGGCGTACAGTGCGGCGGCCATCCGCATCCCCTCGGACCAGGCGACCGGTCCGACCTCGGCCAGCGGCAGGACCTTGCCGTCCGGGCCGGTCCAGCTGAGCGCGCCCGTCTCGCACTCGTCGTACTCGTAGTAGTCGCCGACCCAGACCCGGGCCTCCAGGTCGCGGCCGTCCTCGACGACGGGCAGCACGGCGTGTCCGCCGCGGACCCGGTAGCCGAGCCGGGCGCAGCGGCCGAGCAGGTCGCGCAGCGCGGCGTAGTGCCCGCCGGCGTAGGTGGTGACCTCGGTGCCGGCGGTGTCCGCGGGCCGGTGCCAGACCTCCCGGTACAGCTGCTGGACCTGCTGGGAGACGCCGAGTTCGACGGCGAACTCGCGCAGCTCGTCGAGGTCCTCGAGCAGGACGGGGTGGGGTATCCGCAGTTCGCCGTCGGTGAGGCGGACGGTGTCGCCGTCGAGGTCGACCAGGCCGAGGCCGCGCTCGGCGTCGGCGCCGCGCAGGAAGCCGGCGACGGCGCCGTCCGGCCCGGTGACCACCAGGTCGCGCAGTACCTCCTGCCACGCCTCGTCCGCCCAGACGGCGGTGACGACGGCGGCGGGCACGGGCAGCGAGCGGACCATCCACCGCTCGACGCTCTCCCGGCAGCCGCGCCGGTGCGCCTCCAGCCACTCGGTGAGCTGCTTGAGCCCGACGACCACCGGATCGTCGTTCAGCTTCGGCGGGACGGCTTTCAGCTGACGGCCGGCCGCGTTGCGGCAGACCACCTTGCCCTCCTCGTCGAAGGCGACTTGGTAACCGCCCGTTCCCGTTTCCACCCACGCCACGGCCGCGCTCCTCCCAGTCGGTCAGTGATGGGAGGAACGTAACGGGGCACACTGACAACCGAACCGGCAGGGAGGGGTACTGACCGGTAGGAAGCGTCGCATCCCGGGTCGAACCACGTTCAAACCGCTCGAACAGGTGATCCAGTACCGCTCGCGGTCACCCGGAATCGACGGTCAGCCGCCGGTGGTGACGGTCAGCCGCAGGATCCGGTCGTCGCCGGGGCGAGGCTCGCCCCGGCCGTCGGTGTTGTCGGTGAGCAGCAGCAGGGTGCCGTCCCGGTCGGCCACCACGGTGCGCAGACGGCCGTACACCCCGGAGAGGAAGTCCTGCGGCGGGGCGGCGGGGCGCTCGCCGTCCAGCGGGATCCGCCAGAGCCTCCCGCCGCGCAGCGCGGCCATCCAGACGCCCCCGGCGGCGTGGGCGATGCCGCTCGGCGAGGCGTCCGCGGTGTGCCACTGGGCGACCGGGTCGGTGAACCCCGGGCGGCCGGCGGCGCCCTCGACGGTCGGCCAGCCGTAGTTGCCGCCGGAGGTGATCAGGTTCAGCTCGTCCCAGGTGTCCTGGCCGAACTCCGAGGCCCAGAGCCGCCCCTGCGGGTCCCAGGCCAGGCCCTGGACGTTGCGGTGGCCGAGCGAGTACACCGGCGAGCCGGGGAACGGGTTGCCGGGGGCGGGGGCGCCGTCCGGGGTCAGCCGCAGCACCTTGCCGCCCAGGGAGTCGCGGTCCTGGGAGAGCGGGCGCTCGTTGGCGTCGCCGGTGCCGGCGTACAGGAAGCCGTCCGGGCCGAAGGCGATCCGGCCGCCGTTGTGCCGGGAGCCGTGCGGGATCCCGCTCAGCAGGACGGCCGGATCGCCCAGTTGGGAGCCGGCCGGACGCGCCGGGTCGTAGTCGAGGCGGGCGATCCGGTTGTCGGAGGCGGTGGAGAAGTAGGCGTAGACGCGGTGGTCGGTGGCGAAGCCGGGCGACAGGGCGAGGCCGAGCAGGCCGCCCTCGCCACCGGCGGTGACGCCGGGGACGGTGCCGGCCTCGGTCCGGCTGCCGTCCTTCGCCGAGACGCGCACGATCCGGGCGTCGTCGCGCTCGGAGACCAGCAGGTCGCCGTCGGGCAGCACGGCCAGGCCCCAGGGCGAGGAGAGACCGTCGGTGACGGTGCCCACGACGTCCACCGAGACGGGAGCGCCCGGCGCGGGAGTCGGGGTCGGCGTCGGAGTCTGCGCGGTCGGGGCCGGGCTCGTCGGCGCGGACGTGGTCGGCGCGGGCTCGGAGGCGCCGGACGCGCCGGACGTCGTGGGCGGCACCATGGCGTGCCCGGGCGCGGCGGCCGAGGAGCAGCCGGCGGCGGTGGCCGAGCCGAGGACGAGGGCGACGAACAGGGCGGCGGAGCGACGGAGCATCGGTGACCCCTCCCGGGGACGCGGGCGCGGCGGCGGCACGGACGTCCGGTGGACGCCCGTCCAGCAGACCACACCCGGGACCGGGACCGGCCGAACCCCGCCGCGCCCGCCCGGCCGTCCGGGGGACCCCGGGCGGCGGCCGTCAGCCGACCGGGGAGGCCGCCGCCCGCTTCCCCGCGCGCGGCACGATCACCGGCGCGCCGTCCCCGGGGGCCGCGAGCACGTCGCTGTCGACGTCGTACAGCGCCCGCACCAGCGGCGCGTCGACCACCGCGCGCGGCGCCCCGCAGGCGACCACCTCGCCGCCGCGCATCGCCACCAGCAGATCGGCGTAGCGCGCCGCCGCCGCGAGGTCGTGCAGCACCATGACGACGGTGCGCCCGCCCGCCGCGACCTCGCGGACCAGCTCCAGCACCTCCACGGCGTGCCCGAGGTCCAGCGCGCTGGTCGGCTCGTCGAGCAGCACCACGGGGGCGTCCTGGGCGAGCACCATGGCGAGCCAGCAGCGCTGCCGCTGGCCGCCGGAGAGCCGGTCGAGGCGGCGCTCGGCGAACTCCTCGACGCCGGTGGCCCGCAGCGCCTCGGCGGTGAGCCGCTCGTCGTCGGCGGACCACTGCCGGAACAGGCCCTGGTGCGGGTGGCGGCCGTAGCGGACCAGCCCGGCCACGGTGACCGCCTCCGGCGCCTGCGGGCTCTGCGGCAGCAGCGCCACCCGGTGGGCGGCCTGCCGGGGGCGCAGCTTCCAGACGTCCTCGCCGCCGACCAGCACCCGCCCGGAGTCCGGCCGGTGGAGGCGGGCGATCGAGCGCAGCAGGGTGGACTTGCCGCAGCCGTTGGGGCCGACGATCGCGACCACCTGCCCGCCGGGCACGGTGAGGTCCACGCCGCCCAGCACCGGGCGTCCGGGGCCGTATCCGGCCCTGAGGCCCTCGACCGTCAACTCCATGGCGGGTTCCTTCGCTCGGGATGCGCTGGGGAGGGGAGAACGAGCCGGGCGGCGGACGCCCGGTGAGGGGGGCGCCCGCCGCCGGCGGTCACTTGGCGCCGAGCGCCTTGCCGATGTCGCCGATCACGACGTCGGCCGCGAGCGGGCCGCCGCGGGTGGACCAGACCGAGCCGTCCACGGTCACGGTGTGGTTGTTCTTCACCGCGTTCAGCTCCTGGTAGGCGGGCTTGGACTGGACGTCCTTGAGCGCGGCCTTGCCGTCGTCGGTGAGGGTGGAGAGGAACAGCCAGTCGCCGTCGATCTCGTTGATCTTCTCCAGGCTCAGCGCCGGGGTGTGGGCGTTGCCGTCCTTGTCCTGGGCCTGCGGGCGGGTCAGGCCCATGTCGAGGGCGACGCCGCTGGCGAACTGCTTCTTCTCCATCCAGCTGGGGCCGGTCGGGTTCCAGCGGACGATGGAGACGGCCTTGCCCTTGTTCTCGCCCAGCTCGCCGCCGGCCTTGGCGGCCTTGGCGTCGTAGTCGGCGATGACCTTGTTGGCCTGGTCGAGCTTGTTGACGGCGTTTCCGATGCCGCGGAAGGACAGCTTCCAGTCGTCGGTCGGGGCCATGGTGACCAGGGTGGCCGGGGTGATCTCGCGCAGCTGCTTGAGCACCTGCTGGTCCTGCATGTCGCCGGCCAGGATCAGGTCGGGCTTGGCGGCGATCACCTTGTCCATGACGGGCTGGAGCAGGTTGCCGACCACCGGGATGCCCTGGACCTTGTCCTTCAGGTACGCCGGCGGCTCGTTGAGGCCCTGTCCGTTGGTGATGCCGGCCGGCTTGAGGCCGAGGGCGAGCACCGCGTCGAGGTCCTCCTGGGTGAGGGTGACGATGCGCTTGGGCTCGGCGGGGATCTCGACGGCGGTGCCGGTGGCGTCCTTGACGGTCCGCTTGCCGCCGGCCGCGTCGGCCGCCGGGCCGCCCGCGGCGGTGGTGGAGGCGGCGGAGGGCGAGCCCTCCGCGGAACCCTTGTCGGAGGAGCCCGAGGAGCCGCAGCCGACGAGCAGGAGCGTGGCCGCTCCGGTGGCGGCCAGCGCCTGGACCGCACGGCGGCGGGCGGGGTGGAGCGGGCTCTGGCGGGTCGACATGGAGGCCTCCGGGCAAGGGTGTTGCAGACGGGCGGTGCGGTCGGTGAGCGGTGGAACGGTGGCGCGGTGCCGCGAACCAGGGGCGGTCCGGACGGATCCGACGCCGGGTCGGACACCTGCCCGACCGCGATGACCATTAGGTTAGCCTTACCTTATGACATTGTCGCAAGTGGGTACCGCCGAGGCGGCCGACGCGGATCCCCCCGTCCCCGCCCCGCCGGCGGCCGAACGGTCCCGCCGCACCTCCTGGGCCGTCGCCGGCGGCATCCTGGCCGCCCTGCTCGCGCTCACCGCGCTCTCCCTGTCCGTCGGCGCGGGCGAGGTCGGCCCGGGCCGGGTGCTGGACTACCTGCTGGACACCGACGGCGCCCGCTCCGACAGCCGGCTCGCCCTGGTCGTCGGCGACCTGCGGCTGCCCCGCACCCTGACCGCCCTGCTGGTCGGCGCCGCCCTCGGCGTGGCCGGCGCCCAACTGCAGGCCGTCACCCGCAATCCGCTCGCCGAGACCGGCCTGCTCGGCGTCAACGCCGGCGCCTCGCTCGGCGTCGTGCTCGGCATCGCCGTCCTCGGCGTGCAGACCTCCTACGGCTACCTCGCCGCCGCCTTCGGCGGCGCCGTGCTGGCCAGCGGGCTGGTGCTGGCGATCGCCGGCAGCCGGGGCGGCGGCTCCCCGATGCGCCTGGTCCTCGGCGGCTCCGCCGTCGGCGCCACCTTCGGCGGCCTGACCGGCGTGCTGATCGTCAACTCCCCCGAGGCGTACGACCGCTACCGGGTCTGGGTGCTCGGCTCGCTGGCCGGCGTGGAGGGCTGGACGACGCTGCGCCAGCTCGCCCCGGTGCTCGGCGCCGGTTTCCTGGTCGCCCTGTTCACCACCCGGCCGCTGTCCGCGCTCGCGCTCGGCGACGACCTCGCCCGGGGCCTCGGCCACCGGCCCGGTGCCACCCGCGCCGCGGTCGCGCTCGCCGTCACCCTGCTCACCGCCTCCGCCGTCGCGCTCGCCGGGCCGATCTCCTTCCTCGGCCTGCTCGCCGGCTTCCTGGCCCGCGCCGCCGCCGGCCCCCGGGTCGGCCGGCTCACCCTGCTCGCCGGACTCGTCGGCGCGGCCGTGCTCACCGGCGCCGACGTGCTCGCCCGGGTGGTGGCCCGCCCGTTCGAGGCGCCGGTCTCGGTGATCGTCGCGCTGATCGGCGCGCCCACCCTGATCGCCATCGTCCGCTCCCGGAAGTCGGCCGCGCTCGGCATGGCCGACACCGCCCCCGACGCGCCCTCCGGCCGCGCCGGCCACGACGAGGAGAAGGCACCCCGGCCCGACCTGGTGATCCGGCGCGGCGCGCTGTCCGTCCTGCTCCCCCGCCGCAACGCACTCGCCGCGCTCGGCCTCGCCGCCGTCCTGCTGGCCGCCGTGGTGGTCTCCGCGCACGCCGGGCAGAGCGAACTCGGCCTCGGCCGCACCTTCCGGGCCGTCTTCGGCTACGGCGAGCGCCTCGACGTGCTGCTGGTGCAGAAGTTCCGGCTCGGCCGGATCGTCGCGGGCCTGGCCGCCGGCGCCGCGCTCGGCCTGGCCGGCTGCCTCACCCAGACGCTGGCCCGCAACCGGCTCGCCACCCCCGAACTGCTCGGCGTCAACGACGGCGCCACCGCCGCCGTGCTGATCTCGGTCACCGCCTCGGGCGCGTTCGGCGCCTGGTGGGCCGGGCCGATCGGCGCGCTGGTCGCCGTCGCCGTGGTCACCACCGTCTCCGGCGGCCTCGGCGCGCGCGGCTACCGGGTGCTGGTGGTGGGCCTGGCCATGTCGGCGCTCGCCTCCGCCGTCATCCAGGTGGCGATGGCCCGGCGCTCGCTCAGCTCGGCCTCCTCGCTGTACGTGTGGACCTCCGGCAGCCTCAACGGCCGCGACTACGAGGTGGCCACGCCGGTGCTGATCGGCCTCGCCGTGCTGGTGCCGCTCGCCCTGGTGGTGGCCCGCCGGCTGGCCGTGCTGCGCTTCGACGACAACGTGGCCTCCTCGCTCGGCGTCGACCCCGGCCGGGTCCGGCTCGCCTGCCTGCTGCTCGCCGTCGCGCTGGCCGGCCTCGCCGTCGGGGTCTGCGGACCGGTCGGCTTCGTCGCGCTGGCCGCACCGGTGATCGCCGGACGGCTGGCCGGCCCGGCCCGCGTCCCGGTGCTCGGCTCGGCGCTGGTCGGCGCGGTGCTGATCGTGCTGGCCGACACCCTCGGCCGGGTGCTGGTCTCCGGCGTCGAGATCCCGGTGGGCATCGTCACCACGGTGCTCGGCGGGCCCTTCCTGCTCTGGGTGCTGCTCGGCCGCAAGGGCACCCCGGCCTGACCGAACCGCATGACCGATCGACCCCGACCGCCCCACCCCGTTCGACCATCGAGGAGTTCCTTCCGTGCAGAGTGAACAGCCGGACACCGGGGACGGGTTCTGGGCCCGGGTGGCCGCCGAGGGCGCGCCGCTGGTCGACCCCGACCCCGAGGACCCGGCCTACCGGCGGGTCACCTTCGTCCTGCGCGACGAGCCGGGCGAGGAGCCGTACGACGCCGTGCTCGCGCTCGTCCACACCGTGACCGACAAGGACCGGCACGCCGGCGACCTCACCCCGCACCTGATGGAGCGCCGGGCCGGCGGCTGGTCGCGCACCTACCGGCTGCGCGCCGACCACCGGGCCTCCTACCAGCTGTACCCCGTGCGCGGCGCCGTCCCCGGCACCCGGCGGGCCGACTGGCTGCGGGTGCTGGACGGCGCCCGCCCCGACCCGCTCTGCGCCGGCGAGCACCTGCCCGCCCGCGACGGGCGCCACCCCTCCTCGGTGCTCGCCCTGCCCGGGGCGCCCGCCCAGCCCTACGCGCGGCGGCGCCGGGACGTGCCGCGCGGGCGCACCGTGCGCGCCGAGGTCGCCGGGCGGCGGATCGACGTGCACCTGCCCGCCGGGCACCGCGCCGACGCCGGCCCGTACCCGGTGCTGGTGCTGCTGGACGGCGAGATGTGGGGCGAGGTGCTGTCGTTCGGCGACACCCTGGACAACCTGACCGCCGAGGGCCTGCTGCCGCCGACCGTCGCCCTGTTCGTCCACACCATGGGCCCCGGCCGGCCGGAGGACCTCAGCTGCAACCCGGACTTCGTCGACCTGCTCGCCGACCGGATCCTGCCCTGGGCCGCCGCCGAGCACCGGGCCACCTCCGACCCGGCCCGCACCGTGATCGCCGGGCAGAGCGCGGGCGGCCTGACCGCCGCGTTCGCCGCCTTCCGCCGCCCGGCCCGGTTCGGCAACGCGCTGTCGCAGTCCGGCTCGTTCTGGTGGCCGGACGGCACCGAGCTCGACGGCGGCAGCGAGTGGCTGACCCGTCGGTTCGCGGCCACCGAGCGCGTCGGCGCCCGGTTCTGGATCGAGGTCGGCCTCCAGGAGTGGATGCTGCTCGCCCAGAACCGCCACCTGCGCGACGTGCTGACCGCCCGCGGCTACGACCTCGCCTACCGCGAGTTCAACGGCGGGCACGACTACGCCTGCTGGCGCGGTGGCCTGGCCGACGGCCTGGTCCACCTGCTGGGCCCGGGCGGACCGGGCGGGCGCTGACCGGCGGTTCCGGCCGTCGGTCGGCGCCGTCGGTCGGCGCCACCGGTCAGAGCTCGACCTCCTTCAGGAGCCCGGTCGCGACGTCGAAGACGAAACCGCGCACGTCGCTCGTGTGCGGGACGAACGGGCTGGTGCGGATCCGGGCGGCCGACTGCCGGACGTCCGTCTCCAGGTCGGCGAAGGCCTCGGCGGCCCACGGGGGCTTGATGCCGGTCTCCTCCCGGATCGACTCGCGGAACGCGTCGTCGGCGAAGGTCAGCATGCCGCAGTCGGTGTGGTGGACGAGGATGATCTCCCGCGTCCCGAGCAGCCGCTGGCTGATCGCCAGCGAGCGGATGGCGTCGTCGGTCGCCACCCCGCCGGCGTTGCGGATCACGTGCGAGTCGCCCTCGGCGAGGCCGAGCGCGCCGTAGACGTTGAGCCGGGCGTCCATGCAGGCCAGGACGGCCGTGCGTCGGGCCGGCGGGAGCGGGAGCGGCCCGTCGAAGGCCGTGGCGTAGTCGGCGTTGTTGCGCAGGTAGTGGTCGGTGGCGGTGTCGGTCATGGCGGACTGACGTCCCTTCGGTGCGGTCGGATCGTGGTCTGCCGGGACACGGGGGCGCGCGGGAGTGCGCGCGAGTGCACACAGATGCGCGCGGATCGAGTGCCGCGCCCGGCACGGGCGGACGACGGCCCCGGCGGCGCCCGCACGGGGCGGCACGGCCGGACGGGCCGGGTGGTCGGACGATCAGACGATGACCGGACAGCCGGTGGAGTGGACGCGGCCGAAGTCGATGTGACGACGGCGGACGAGCACGGTCATGCGGGCACCGTACTGCCCACCACGCCCCGCCCGCCCGCGAATCCGCCATTCTCCACCCCACCGGGTGACCACCCCCGCCGGTCATGTCATGGACGCCACGACCCGCACCGCGTCCGGCAACCGTCACCCCGGATGTCTTCGACACGGCGTCGCACACCGTCGACCTCCACGGCACGCTCAGGACCACCGTCCTCGGGGCGGCCTCCGTCCCGTACCTCGCCGACAGCACGGCGAACAACGGCTCTCGCCCGGGGACCGGCGCCGCCACCTCGGGGGTTCGGGGACCTTCGAGGCTGGAGGATCCGGGAGAAGTCCCCCTAGGATCAGGCCGTGTCACAGACTTCGAAGGAAGACCACTACGCGGACGCCGCGTTGCGTCACCACAACGACGCGGTCTACCTGCACGATGACGGCCGACTGCCCAACGCCGACCATCATTTCGGCTTTGCCGTGGAATGCGCGCTGAAGAGCCTCATGCTCAGGTACACCCGGGTATCGATGGATCCGCTCCGACCCGGCGGACGGCCGGCCGGCAAACCGTACATCCCGCAGCAGAACGGCAAGCAGAAGCAGATCGGGCATCTTCCCGAAGCCTGGTCCGACACGGGCGACGTCATATCCGATGCGACGCTCCTTCTTCACGGGCGCACCGGAAGCGCCCTCGCCTCGATCCTGACGGCTTCGACACCGTTCTCCACCTGGAGCGTGCATGATCGCTACAGTGACGGTTCTTCCATCGTCGAGGCTGATGTCCGAGCCCGCCGTGCGGCCTCGGAACTGATTCTCGCCCTGCACGAGCAGGCGCTCATTGACGGAGTACTCACGTGACCATCCCGCCCGAGCCGGTTCGATTCGACCAGGCGCGGCCTCTCGCGCTCGCGGTGGCCGTCGATGTGGCCGCTTCCGGCGTCGACGTGTTGGTCGTGCGGGACATCCTCGGTCGCCTCGCGCTGCTCCTGGACGACCGGTCCTCGAAGGTTGACACGGCCGACCAGGAACTCTGGTCCGGCCGACTCAACAGCACGCTGGGCCGTTACGTAGCCGAGCGGCCCCTGCTGCTCGCTTCCAGACTCTTCCAGCCGGACGCCTACTTCGCTTCGCCCCGGGCCACTCCTGACCTCCGGTACGTCGCCGAGCCCGGCCGCGGCAGCATCCGATGGCTCGACAACACGGTTGTCGGCGGGGACTGGGCCCGTGTGAGCACCCCGGACCAGCATGCGGGCGGCACCCGCACCGCCCGCACTGCGCTCTACGGCTTCAAGGGTGGCGTGGGCCGCTCGACGGCCACCTTCATGCTGGCGAAGCACCTCGCGGAGCGGGGCAACTGCGTCCTCGTCATCGATCTCGACCTCGAGTCTCCCGGAGCGGGACCGCTTCTCGTCAGCGAGGAACAGCTGCCCAGGTACGGGATCATCGACCAACTCGTCGAATCGGCGCTTCGCAACGACGAGGGCCTCGACCTCGTAGCACAGGCGACCCATTTCCAGCTCCAGAACAATGGCGAGCTCTGGGTGGCTCCTGCCCGGGGGCGCGGCGAACCCGATGCCGAATACACCTATGTGGACAAGCTCAACCGTGTCTACGCCGATGTCCCGGGCCAAGGCCAAGGTGCCTTCTCCGACCGTCTGGAGGCTGCGGTCCGCGCTTGCGAGGACGCCGTGGCCAGGGAGAGCCGCCGACCCGATGTCGTCCTTCTCGACAGCCGCGCGGGTATCCACGACATCGCCGCCGTCGCCATCTCACGCCTGTGCGACCTCGCCCTGCTGTTCGGCAGCGACAACGGGCAGACCTGGGCCGGTTACCGCGATCTCTTCACGGCCTGGCTTTCTTCCGGCAAGGCACCCGAGATTCGCGAGAAGCTCAGGATGGTCGCCTCCATGGTTCCGGATGCCGGGACGGCCGCCTATCTGGAAACCTTCCGCGACCGCGCGTGGGAGTGCTTCTCGGTCCTCTACGACGATCTGGTCGATGGAGACACGGGCTTCAACCCCAGCCCGGAAGACGCCTCGGCCCCTCATTCCCCCATTCCTATCCTGTTCGCCCTGGAACTCGTCGGCCTCGACGCCGTCTCCACGCCAGGATGGGACGACCGCGCGTTCGTGCGCGCCGCGTACGATTCCTTCCTGGAGACCGCCACCAACCTGATGATCGAGGGACCGCGATGACCGCCCCGCTTGAAGCCGAGGACTACCGGAACCTGCTGGTTTCCGCGCTGCCTCCCGCCCAGGACGCGGACACCGTCGTACCCACGCTCCTCAACCTCTTCACCCCCGACACCCACCGCCTCGCACTCCATGTCGACACCACCGTGGTCCGCGGCGGCCGCGGAGTCGGCAAGACCTTCTGGTGCCGCTCGCTGCTCGACGACCAACTTCGAGACGTCGCGGCGGAGGAGTATCGCATTGACCGGCTCCGGAACCTGAAGGTCTCCCCCGGATACAGCGCGATGCTGCAGCCCGACCTCTACCCCGGGGCCGGCGAGCTGGCGAGTCTGGTGGACCACGGCATCCGCGCCTACGACTTGTGGAACGCCGTGCTGCTGGTGACGCTCGGGCAGCCGGAGCTCCAGGGAAGCATGGAATGGAAGGACCGTATTGCCTGGGTCCGGGCCAATCCAGGAGCACGCGACCGCACCATCGCGCGGGCGGACGCCGAAGCGCAGGTGGCCAGAACCACGCAGCTGATCCTCTTCGACGCACTGGAGCACCTCCACCGCGACCGGACCCAGGCCGACCGGCTGGTCGCCGGCATCCTTCAGCTCGCCCTGGAGATGCGGCTCAGCACCAAGAACATCCGGTGCAAGATCTTCATCCGCCCCGACATGTTCGACGGCGCGCTCCTCCACTTCCCGGACGCATCGAAGCTGACCTCCAACGCTGCCAGCCTCCAGTGGACGACCACCAACCTGTACGGCCTGTTCTTCCACTACCTCGGCAACCACGACAGCGCCGAATCCACGAGGTTCCGCTCCTGGACCGGGAGTTGGACCGAGCATGCCGGGCGGCACCTCCCTCCCTCGACACTGCTGGGTGACGAGCAGGTGCAGGCATCCGTCTTCAGCCAGCTCGCCGGACCCTACATGGGGGCGAACTACCGGAAGGGCATCACCTACACCTGGCTTCCGAACCACCTCATGGACGGCGTCGAACAGGTGAGCCCTCGCAGCTTCCTCAACGCGCTGAGCATGGCCGTGGACGAGACGCGAGGGAAATACGCGAGCCATCCCTTTGCCATCTACCACGAGGGAATCCGAAAGGGCGTCCAATCGGCGTCGCAGACTCGCGTCAACGAGATCCGCGAGGACATGCCGTGGGTCCGGACGGTCATCGAACCCCTGGCCGGCCAGCAAGTGCCGATCGACCAAGGACTCGTCCTGGACCTCTGGGCGGCATCGGACCTGGCAGCCACCCTCGGCAGGGAAGCAGCCCGCGCCAACGCGGGCGGGAACGGAGCAGAAGTCCGAACTGGACCGCGCTATCCGGACGACTATCTGCGGCTTATCGACGAGCTGATCGCCCTTGGCGTCATGCGCCGCCGCAAGGACGGCAGAATCGATCTCCCGGATGTCTACCGGATCGCATTCTCCATCGGCCGCAAGGGCGGCGTGCCGAAAGTGCAGTCCTAGGCCTGGCGCACCGTGTTCCGTCACCGCACAGCCGATTCCCGGAGTGGCCGCACGCCCACCACGGGCGGGTCGCGCACGCCGGCAGACCCACCGGACGACTTCGCCCGACAGCCGGGCCCGGCACAACCCCGCGAGACGAGGAGTGCGGCGGACGGGCACTCATACCGGTCCGTTTCGGGTCCGGCATGCCGTGCCGGACCCGAAACGGACCCATTCGGAGCGGGGAGCCCGGACCACCGCACGGAGCCACTTGAACAGGGCCCCACGAAGCCGCTCGGAAATATGCCGGCCGGGCGAGCGGGAACGCCAGTAAGGTTTCACATGTGACGCTCTTATCTCTTCACGGCGGTCACGGGTGATCCGCCCGTTCCTGCCCGCCGTCGACTATCCGGCACTGGCCGAACTGCTGTCGGCCGAGGGGCCCGCGACCGTGACGGCGACCGAACTCCTGGAGCGGGACGCGGCGCTGCCGGGTACGGACGAGTTCCTCATCGATCATCGGGGGCGGCTCACCGGACACGGCCGGGTCCGGCTGGTCCAGCCCGGCCCCTCCGGCGACCTGCTCGCCTTCGCCACCGCCTGGCGGGCGCCGTGGACGCCGCCCGGCGACCTCGCCTCGCTCGTGGTCAGCGCACCCGGGCGAGCGCCGGCATGGCTGCTGCCGCTCTACGACGGGCTGGAGCGCTGGGCGCGCGGGGCCGGCGCCTCCCGGATGCTCGGCGAACTCCCGGACGGGGAGGGGAGGTCGGGGCACACCCGCGGGACGTGCCCGTCGGACCTGACCGGCCTGCTGCTCGGCCGGGGCTACCGGGTGGACGCGCACGTCCGGTCGGCCGTCGCCTCCATCGGGGCGCACCTGCCCGCTCCGCAGGCGCCGCCCGGCCTGCACCTGGACACCCTCGCCGACACCACCGCGCCCGAGCCCGAGCGGCAGCTCCACCACCTCTACCGGGAGACCCTGCGCGACAACCCGGGATTCGCCGACGCCCTCCCGGATTTCGAGCCGTGGCGTGCCGAGGCCCTGGACGGACCCGGCGGGCGGCCCGACTGGGTGTTCACCGCCGAGAGCATGGGGCGGATCGTCGGCGCGACCGTCGTGCACGCCGTGTCCGATCCGCAGGCCTGCCGGATCGACTACACCGGGGTGCTGCGCCCGTGGCGGGGCCGCGGGCTGGCCCGGGCGCTCAAGCTGCACGCCGCCCGGCACCTGGCCGGCCACGGCGTGCGGACCGCGCACACCGAGGTCGAGGCCGGCAACGTGCCGATGGTCGCGGTGAACACCGCCCTGGGGTACCGCTGGGGGCCGGGCCACCGGCGGCTGGTCAAGGAGTTCTGAGAGGGCGTTCGATAGGGGAATCCCCCCAACTGTCCGGCTTCCATTGGCGCGGCACGGACTCGGTTCCAGGATCTCGTAGCGGCCGGGCCCGCGT
>NZ_JBEOWI010000005.1:0-104965 GCF_040296005.1 Kitasatospora sp. NPDC002551
GGCTCCCAGTAGACGACTGGGTTGATAGGCCGGATATGGAAGCCCTGTGAGGGGTGGAGTTGACCGGTACTAATAGGCCGAGGGCTTGTCCTCAGTTGCTCGCGTCCACTGTGTTGTTCTGAAACAACGACCCCCGTTTTCGTGGCGGGTTCCGGTCGACAGTTTCATAGTGTTTCGGTGGTCATAGCGTGAGGGAAACGCCCGGTTACATTCCGAACCCGGAAGCTAAGCCTCATAGCGCCGATGGTACTGCAGGGGGGACCCTGTGGGAGAGTAGGACGCCGCCGAACAAATTTTCTGGAGAAGCCCCCGCCGGTCATCGGTCGGGGGCTTCTCTGTTGTAAGGTCAACATGCAGTAGTTGCTAGACGTGACAGGAGGCCCCCGGGTGGAGGTCCAGGAGACGCGGGTCCAGACCGATCGCGTCCTCACCATCCCCAACCTGCTGAGCATGGGCCGGCTGGTCGGTGTTCCGCTCTTCCTCTGGCTGATCCTCTGGCCGGTGTTCGACGGACCGAACAACGACGGTTGGGCCTTGCTGATTCTGATGCTCAGTGGCATCAGTGATTACCTGGACGGGAAACTCGCCCGGAGGTGGGGTCAGATCTCCCGGGTGGGGCAGCTGCTCGACCCGCTGGCGGACCGCCTCTATGTCTTCTCCACCCTCGTCGGTCTGACCTGGCGTGAGATCCTGCCGTGGTGGCTGACGGCGATCCTGCTGGCCCGTGAGGTCTTTATCGCGGCGCTTCTGCCGATTCTCAACCGGCACGGCTACGGGCCGTTGCAGGTGAGTTTCCTGGGGAAGGCCGCGACATTCAACCTGATGTACGCTTTTCCGTTGCTGCTGCTCGGCTCCGGGGACAGCTGGATCGCCCGGCCGGCCGAGATCGTGAGCTGGGCGTTCATCTGGTGGGGCACGGTCCTGTACTGGTGGGCCGCCATTCTCTACGCGGTGCAGGCGCGACAGATCGTCCGCGGCAGCACGGGCTCCTCGGTGTCCACGGTCTGAGACGTGATCTGAGAGAATTCCCACGGCGCCACGGTGCGTCGGACGATACCTTCCGGGTAGACCACCTCTGGAACGGTTTGATGGACCCGCAGGGCCCACCACCGCGAAGGAGGACGCACCCGTAATGAAAGCCGTTGTTATGGCAGGGGGCGAAGGCACTCGACTTCGCCCGATGACCTCCAGCATGCCGAAGCCGCTGCTTCCGGTCGCCAATAGGCCGATCATGGAGCACGTGCTTCGGCTGCTGAAGCGGCACGGTCTCTCCGACACCGTCGTGACCGTCCAGTTCCTGGCCTCACTGGTGAAGAACTACTTCGGTGACGGTGAAGAGCTGGGCATGCATCTCACCTATGCGAACGAGGAGACCCCACTCGGCACTGCGGGGAGTGTCAAGAACGCCGAGGACGCCCTGAAGGACGACTCCTTTCTGGTGATCTCCGGCGACGCGCTGACGGACTTCGACCTCTCTGAATTGATCGAGTTTCACCGCAGTAAGAACGCACTGGTCACCGTCTGTCTCACCAGGGTGCCGAATCCCCTGGAGTTCGGAATCACGATCACCGACGACGAGGGTCGGGTCGAGCGCTTCCTGGAGAAGCCGACCTGGGGGCAGGTCTTCTCGGACACGGTGAACACCGGTATCTACGTGATGGAACCCGAGGTCTTCGACTACGTCGCGGCCGGCGAGTCCGTGGACTGGTCGAGTGACGTGTTCCCGCAGTTGCTCAAGGAGGGCAAGCGGGTCTACGGATACGTGGCCGAGGGCTACTGGGAGGACGTGGGCACCCACGAGAGTTACGGCAAGGCCCAGGCGGACGTCCTGGAAGGCAAGGTCGACGTCGAGATCGACGGGTTCGAGATCTCCCCGGGCGTCTGGGTGGCCGAGGGCGCCGAGGTGGACCCGGAGGCGGTGCTGCGCGGTCCGCTGTACATCGGCGACTACGCCAAGGTCGAGGCCGGCGTGGAGATCCGCGAGCACACCGTGCTCGGCAGCAACGTCGTGGTGAAGCGCGGTGCCTTCCTGCACCGGACGGTCGTGCACGACAACGTGTACATCGGGCCGCAGAGCAATCTGCGGGGCTGTGTCGTGGGTAAGAACACCGATGTGATGCGGGCCGCGCGGATCGAGGACGGCGCGGTGATCGGGGACGAGTGCCTGGTCGGCGAGGAGTCGATCATCGCGGCCAACGTCCGGGTCTACCCGTTCAAGACCATCGAGGCCGGCGCGGTGGTCAACACCTCGGTGATCTGGGAGTCACGGGGCCAGGAGCACCTGTTCGGGCTGCGCGGCGTCTCCGGCATCCTCAACGTCGAGATCACCCCGGAGCTGGCCGTCCGGCTCGCCGGGGCGTACGCGACGACCCTGAAGAAGGGCGCGACCGTCACCATCGCGCGTGACCACTCGCGTGGTGCGCGTGCGCTCAAGCGGGCGATGATCTCCGCGCTGCAGACCAGCGCGATCGACGTCCGGGACCTGGAGAACGTGCCGATGCCGGTCGCCCGGCAGCACACGGCGCGGGGCAGCGCGGGCGGGATCTTCCTGCGGACCACCCCCGGGGTGCCGGACTCGCTGGACATCCTGTTCTTCGACGAGCGCGGGGCCGATCTCTCCCAGGCCGGCCAGCGCAAGCTCGACCGCGTCTACGCGCGCCAGGAGTACCGGCGGGCCTTCCCCGGCGAGATCGGCGACCTCACCTTCCCGTCCAGCGTCTTCGACTCCTACGCCGGCAACCTGCTGCGGACCGTGGACATCACGGGCGTGCGGGAGGCGGGGCTGAAGGTGGTCGTGGACACCGCGCACGGCAGTGCGGGGCTCGTCCTGCCGAGCATCCTCGGCCGGCTCGGGGTGGAGGCGCTGACGGTCTCCAGCGGACTCGACGAGGCACGGCCCACCGAGGACGCCGAGGAACGGCGGGCCGGGCTGGCACGGCTCGGCGAGCTGGTGGCCTCCTCCCGCGCGGCCTTCGGTGTGCGCTTCGACCCGGTGGGCGAGCGGGTGGCCTTCGTCGACGAGCTGGGCCGGGTGATCGACGACGACCGGGCGCTGCTGGTCCTGCTGGACCTGGTCGCGGCCGAGCGGCGGAGCGGGCAGGTGGCGCTGCCGGTGACGACGACGCGGATCGCCGAGCAGGTCGCGGCCTACCACGGCACGCAGGTCATCTGGACCACCACGACGCCGGACGACCTCGCCAAGGCGGCCTCCGCCGAGGGCACGGTGTTCGGCGGTGACGGGCGCGGCGGCTTCGTGGTCCCCGAGTTCAGCGAGGTGCTGGACGGGGCGGCGGCGTTCGTCCGGCTGGTCGGTCTGGTGGCCCGTACCCAGCTCACGCTGAGCCAGATCGACGCGCGCATCCCGCAGGCGCACATCCGCCGGCGGGACATCGCGACGCCGTGGGCGGCGAAGGGCATGGTGATGCGCTCGGTGGTGGAGGCGGCCGGCAGCCGGCGGCTGGACACCACGGACGGCGTCCGGGTGGTCGAGGCGGACGGGCGCTGGACGCTGGTCCTGCCGGACCCGGCCGAGGCGGTCACCCACCTGTGGGCCGAGGGTCCGGACGACGCGGCGAGCGAGGCCCTGCTCGACGAGTGGGCGGCGGTGGTCGACAGCGCCGGGCGGTGAGCCCGGGGCGGGGCGGGGTGGCTCCGGCCGCCCCGCCCCGCCCTGCCCCGCCCCACTGTCCGTTTCGGGCGGTTGGTCACGGTCCGTCGCCTTTGGCATGTCCGCAGGTCAGGGGGCGTGCGCGGGGGGCCCGTGCGACATGGGACGATGGTCCGCATGTCAGCGACGCCGGGGCAGGGTGCCAGCAGTGGACGGTACAACCGTCCGGATGCCTCGATGTCCCTGCTGACGAACGTGATGGACCACAGCCTGGACGAGGGCTACGCCGAGGCGGCGGCCGCGCGCGGCGGGGACGGACCGTACCGGATACCGGGGACGGCGCGCGGGCTGCTGACGCTGGGCGCCGGGCTGGCGCTCGTCGGCGCCGTCGTCACGGTCGGGGCGGTGAACGCCCACAAGGCGGAGCCGACGCTGGCCAGGGAGCGCGACGCCCTGATCCACCGGATCAACGATGCCAACGGCTCCGCCGACCAGCTCCAGCGGCAGGTCCAGGACCTGCGCCGGAAGGTCGAGAGCACCCAGCAGCACGCGCTCGCCTCGGGGGACGGCGACTCCGCGGCGGTGGCCGGCGCGGTCGGCCTCGGTGAGGTCACCGGGCCCGGGGTGAAGCTGGTGGTGGAGGACGCGCCCGGGACCGGCGCCGGCGGGAACGTCGACCCGCGCTCCGGGCAGGGCTTCTCCAACAGCGGACGGCTGCGCGACCGCGATCTGCAGCTGGTGGTGAACGGGCTCTGGGCCTCGGGGGCGGAGGCGGTGTCGATCAACGGACAGCGGCTCACCGCGCTCTCGGCGATCCGCGCGGCCGGTGAGGCCGTGCTGGTGGACAACCGGCCGCTGGTGCCGCCGTACACCGTGCAGGCGCTCGGGGACGGGCCCCGGCTGGTGAGCGCCTTCGAGAACGCCATGGCGGGCCAGTACCTGCGGCTGTTGCAGGAGAAGTACGGCATCAAGTCGACCATCTCGGCGCAGAAGAGCCTCACGCTGCCCGCGGCCGTGGGTGTCACGCTGCGGACCGCCCAGCCCGCCACCCCCGAGGCCTCGCCGTCCGCGAGCCCGACCGCCGGTCCGTCGGGGAGCCCGACCGGCAGCCCCGGCGCGGCCGCGACGCCGACGGGCGGATCGTCCGCGAGTCCCTCGGCCAGCGCCTCCGCGAGCCCGTCCGCCGGGGCCTCGCCGTCGGCGAAGGCGACCGGGCAGACCGGTGGGAAGCGCTCGCCGAGTGCCCCGGCCAGAAGCACGACCTCGAACCCGACCACCGCGACCACCACCGGGTCGCCGTCCGCAGCGACAGGAGCCGCTACACCGTGATTGCCGTACTGGGTCTCGTGATCGGGGTCGTCGTCGGACTCTTCGTCCAGCCCGAGGTGCCCGACGCCGTGGTGCCGTACCTGCCGATCGCGGTGGTGGCGGCGCTGGACGCGGTGTTCGGCGGCGTCCGCGCGATGCTGGACGGGATCTTCGACGACAAGGTGTTCTTCGTTTCCTTCCTGTCGAACGTGGTGGTGGCGGCGCTGATCGTCTTCCTCGGCGACCAGCTGGGCGTCGGCTCGCAGCTGTCCACCGGTGTGGTCGTCGTCCTCGGCATCCGCATCTTCTCCAACGCCGCGGCGATCCGGCGCCATGTCTTCCGCGCCTGAGCCGGACCGCGGGCGCGCGGCGGAGAAGAAAGTGGACGGATCGGCGGGAGAAGTTGTGCAGGACGAGAAGCGCGGGGAAAAGACCGCGGACGAGGCGGTGACCGCGCCGGTCGAGGCGGCCGCGCCCGAGCCGGTGCGCGCCCCCGCGGTGCCGCCTGCGCCCGCGCGTGCGCCGGAGGTGGCGGCGGGCAGGCCCAGCGCGGACTCCGGTACGCCGCTGCCCGGGAAACAACCGCGGCCCGAGGACGACCGGCCGCAGGAGCGTTCGCGGCCCGAGGACGGGCAACCCGACGACGACCTGCCCGAGGACGACCTGCCCGAGGACGACCTGGAGGAGCCCGAGCACGCCCCGATGTCGGTCTCCGCGCAGGCGGTCGACCGGCAGGCCGGACGGCGGCGGCTGCTGGCCGCGCTGTGGCCGCCGCGGCTGTCGCGCGGTCAGCTGGTGGTGGCCCTGCTGCTGTTCTCGCTCGGGCTGGGCCTGGCGATCCAGGTCCGCTCCACCAACGACCACCACAGCCAGCTGCGCGGGGCGCGCCAGGAGGACCTGGTTCGCATCCTCGACGAACTGGACAGCCGCCAGCAGCGTCTGCAGCAGGAGAAGGCGGAGTTGGAGCAGTCCCTGGCCAAGTTGGAGAACAGCTCCAACCAGGCCAAGGAGGCCCAGGAGCAGACCCGGAAGAAGGTGACGGAACTCGGCGTCCTCGCCGGGACCGTCCGGGCCACCGGTCCGGGCATCGTACTGACGGTCGATGATCCCCAAGGGCAGGTGAAGGCAGATATGCTGCTGGACACCCTGCAGGAACTCCGAGCGGCGGGGGCGGAGGCGATTCAGATCAACGATGTGCGCGTGGTGGTCAACACCTACTTCACGGACGTGTCCGGCGGTGTGCAGATCGACGGCAAGAAGGTCTCGGCGCCCTACCGCTTCACCGTCGTGGGGAATCCGCAGGACCTCACGCCCGCGTTGAACATTCCGGGAGGTGTCGTCCGTACCCTGGAGAGTCACCAGGCGCGCGCGACGATCTCCCAGCAGCAGAAGGTCGTCGTCGACGCCCTCGTCGATCCGAAGACGCCGCAGTACGCCAAGCCGGCTCCGAAGTGACCGTCATGTTCGGAGTGCCACTCCCGCCGGCCCGATCCACGACCGGGCCCGCACCCTGTCCGAGGTTCTCACCCTGCCCCACGGGCGGGTCTGTCACACGCAAGGGGATTCGCCCGTGAGTTTCTTCTCGAAGTTGTTCGGTCGTAACAAGGGCCGCAACGCGGCCGCGGCGGAGGCGCCCACCGCGCTGCACCGCCGGGACGACGAGCCCGCCGTGCCGGGCATGCGCTCCGCCCCCGAGGGCGCGGAGTACGCCGAGCGTCCGCTGTTCCGGGACGGTGCCCAGTACGCGGGGAATCAGGCGGGCTACGGCGCGTCGGTTGACCCCTCCGGCGCCCCGCGCATAGGTTTCCCGACAGGACCCTCAACCTCTGGTGGAGGGTTTGCCCCGGACCCGTACGCCGGGCACAACCCGTCGGGTGTGCCGCGCCAGGAGGCTGTGAACATGGCTGGCCCCACTCCGTGCCCCAGGTGCGGCAACCCGAACCCGGCCTCGGCGCGCTTCTGTTCCAACTGCGGTACGGCGCTGCGCGGCGGGCTGCTGCCCGAGGGGTCGGCCGAGACCACCTCGACCATCTCGATCTCCGGCCTGGAGTCCTACGACCCCAACACCACGACCGGGACCGGCACGCCGGCGCTCTCGGCCGAGGTGCTCGCGGCGATCGACGCGCTGCCCCCGGGCTCGGCCCTGCTGATCGTCCAGCGCGGCCCGAACTCCGGCAGCCGGTTCCTGCTGGACTCGGACAAGACCACCGCCGGCCGTCACCCGCAGGGTGACATCTTCCTGGACGACGTCACGGTCTCCCGCAAGCACGTGGAGTTCCGCCGGACGCCGGGCGGCGGCTTCACCGTCGCCGACGTCGGCAGCCTGAACGGCACCTACGTCAACCGGGAGCGGATCGACGAGGTCGCCCTGAACAACGGCGACGAGGTGCAGATCGGGAAGTACCGGCTGGTCTTCTTCGCCAGCCACAACCGGGGGTACTGAAACCAACGTCGGCAGGAGCCCGAGTGAGTCCGAACACCCCTTCCTCTCCTCTCGGGGCGGCCACCCCCGCGTTGTCCGGCCCCCGGCCGGACCAGGGCGCGCGGGGGGTGGTCGCGGCGCCCAGGCAGCCGGTCCGTCCGGACCGGCCCGCCGGGCGGCGGCGCGGTGGTGACGAGCTGTTGAGCATCGGCGCCGTGCTGGCCTTCCTGCGCGACGACTTCCCCGAGGTCACCATCTCCAAGATCCGCTTCCTGGAGGCGGAGGGGCTGGTCGAGCCGCAGCGCACCCCCTCGGGGTACCGCAAGTTCAGCCCGGCCGACGTCGAGCGGCTGGCCTACGTGCTGCGGATGCAGCGCGACCACTACCTGCCGCTGCGGGTGATCCGCGAGCACCTGGACGCGATCGAGCGCGGCGAGAGCCCGCCCGCGCTGCCCGGGGCCGCGGAGTCCCGGCCCGGGCCGATGGAGGAGGCGGACCGCGAGCTGACCGCCTCGGCCGAGGCCTCCGCCGGGGTCCGGCTGGGCCGGGCCGAGCTGCTGGCGGCCGCCGAGGCCGGCGAGGCCGAGCTCGCCGAGTGGGAGTCCTACGGGCTGGTCGCCCCCGGCCCGGACGGCGGCTACGACGGCGAGGCGCTGCAGGTCGCCCGGCTGGTCGCCGAACTCGGCCGGTACGGGCTGGAGCCTCGCCACCTGCGGGCCATGAAGGCCGCCGCGGACCGGGAGATCGCCCTGGTCGAGCAGGTCGTGGCGCCGCTGCGGCGGCACCGCAACCCGCAGACCAGGGCGCACGCCGAGGCCACCGCGCGGGAGCTCGCGACGCTCTCCGTCCGGCTGCACGCGGCGATGGTCCAGGCGGGCCTGCGGATCCGTTCATAACACCTGCCCGCCCGGGCCGACGCCCTGACCAGCGGCGTCGGCGCTGCGCTTTCATATCCGGGTCGGGGGCCATAGGGTTGCCTGTGTGAATGAGCTCGACGTCGTGGGTGTCCGGGTGGAGATGCCTTCCAACCAGCCGATCGTGCTGCTGCGGGAGGTCGGGGGCGATCGGTACCTGCCGATCTGGATCGGCCCCGGCGAGGCGACCGCGATCGCCTTCGCCCAGCAGGGCATGACGCCGGTGCGCCCGCTGACGCACGACCTCTTCAAGGACGTCCTGGAGGCGCTCGGCCAGCAGCTCACCGAGGTCCGGATCACCGATCTGCGCGAGGGCGTCTTCTACGCCGAGCTGGTCTTCGCCGGCGGGGTGGAGGTGAGCGCCCGGCCGTCCGACGCGATAGCGCTGGCGCTGCGCACCGGCACGCCCATCTACGGGAGCGAGGAGGTGCTCGCCGAGGCGGGCATCGCGATCCCGGACGAGCAGGAGGACGAGGTCGAGAAGTTCCGCGAGTTCCTCGACCAGGTGTCGCCGGAGGACTTCGGCGGGGGCGGCCCGCAGTAGCGGTCGGAGCGTCCCCGGGGTCGCCGCGGATCCGGCCGGCGGGCCGATGTGCCGCAGGCGGCGCGGCTGTTTTGCCAAAAGCCGTCCCCCTACCCACACTAGGGGCACGAAAAACCACTCTCCTGAGTGATGTGGTCTGTTCGGCCCGGCGTGGCGATCGTTGACGGGCCATAGGGGACTGCCTACCGTCAGGAGGGGCTGCCCGGGTGTCCGATTCGCCTGCGGCCCGGGTTGCCCGCAGCACGAGTGGACGGAGGTAGGCATGACCGGCACTGGCGACGAAGTGGCCGCGGGAGGCCTGTGCGCCGTGCACCTGCCGCGCACCCCCCGCACGGTGACCGAGCTGCCCCGGACGGCGGAGCTGCCGAGGGTGGGCCGGTTCCCGGCGGTGCAGCCCGGCCAGCCGGCCCTGGAGCGGTTCTCGCCGACGTCCGAGCTGATCGGTTACCGGGGGCCGACCGCCTGCGCGGCGGCCGGGATCACCTACCGCCAGCTGGACTACTGGGCCCGCACCGGCCTGCTGGAGCCCAGCGTCCGCTCGGTGTACCCGGCGAGCAGCCAGCGGCTCTACAGCTTCCGCGACATCCTGCTGCTGAAGATCGTCAAGCGGCTGCTGGACGCCGGCGTCTCGCTGCAGAACATCCGGGTGGCGGTCGCCCATCTGCAGGCCGCCGAGATCGCCGACCTGGCCGGGCTGACGCTGATGTGCGACGGCGCGACGGTGTACGAGTGCACCACGCCCCAGCAGGTGGTCGACCTGATGAAGGGCGGCCAGGGGGTCTTCGGGATCGCGGTCGGCGCGGTCTGGCGGGAGCTGGAGCTGACCCTGGTGCGGCTGCACGGGGAGCGGACGGACACCGGTGAGACGGTGGTCGGCCACGACCCGGCGGACGAGCTGGCGCAGCGGCGCAACCGGGCGGTCTAGGGACGGCCGAGGAGGAGTCACGCGCGGCGCCGCGGGCCCGGACGGGGAACCGTCCGGGCCCGCGGCGTCGTCGTGCCCGGTGACCACGACGAGGGAGGGGCACGTGCGGTTCGGTTCCGGGATCCCGGGTCTGCTGGCGCGCCGGGCGGTGCGGCTCGGCCTGCGGCTGCGCCGGCGGTCGGCGCAGCGGCGGCTGTTCCAGCTGGTGACGGCCGCCTGCGCGGTGGCGCTCGCGCCGAGCGCCTGGCTGTGGCTGGCGGCGGGGGACCGGGTGGGGACGGTGGAGAGCGCGCCCTCGGCGCCGGTGGCGGTGGTGTTCGGCGCCGGGCTGTTCGACGGCAGGCCCTCGCCGTACCTGGCGCACCGGCTGGACGCGGCGGTGGAGCTGTACGGGCGGGGCAAGGTCCAGGCGATCCTGGTGACCGGTGACAACGGCCGGGTGGGCTACGACGAGACCGACGCGATGCGCGGGTACCTGATCGAGCACGGGGTGCCGGAGGTGCGGGTGGTCGGCGACTACGCGGGGTTCGACACCTGGGACTCCTGCACCCGGGCGCACCGGATCTTCGGGGTGGACCGGGCGGTGCTGGTGAGCCAGGACTTCCACGTCCGCCGGGC
Organism: Kitasatospora sp. NPDC002551; assembly: GCF_040296005.1. Lineage (NCBI taxonomy): Bacteria > Bacillati > Actinomycetota > Actinomycetes > Kitasatosporales > Streptomycetaceae > Kitasatospora > Kitasatospora sp. NPDC002551. The sequence goes on from NZ_JBEOWI010000005.1 coordinate 10,339, forward strand.
GCTGGCGCTCTGCGAGGCGGCGGGCATCGAGTCCTACGCGGTGGGTGTGCCGGAGGAGCGGGACGTCACCTGGCTGTACGGCGGGTTCCGGGAGATCCCGGGGGCCGGGAAGGCCGCGCTGAACGCCTGGCTGCGGCCGGACCCGCTGTTCCTGGGCCCGCGCGAGGCGGGCATACCGCAGGCGCTGGCGGACGCGGGCCGGGTCCGGGCCGCGCACTGAGGCGACGGCCGGGTTCGGCGGCGTTGTCGGAGCCGTACGGCATGATCGGCAGGTGCGGTCACTGCCGAGCATCATCCACCTCGACATGGACGCCTTCTTCGCCTCGGTGGAGCAGGCGGCCAAGCCGAGCCTGCGCGGCAAGCCGGTGATCGTCGGCGGGCTGGGCGGGCGCGGGGTGGTCTCGACGGCCTCCTACGAGGCCCGGCGGTTCGGGGTGCACTCGGCGATGCCGATGGCCCAGGCGCGCCGGCTCTGTCCGAACGCGGCCTTCCTGGCCGGCCGCTTCGAGGCGTACCGGCAGGTGAGCGAGCTGGTGATGGCGCTGTTGCGGGAGCTGTCGCCGCTGGTGCAGCCGCTGAGCCTGGACGAGGCCTTCGTCGACCTGGAGGCCGGCCCCTACGGTCCGGTGCTGGCCGAGGCCGAGCACGGCACGGGGGAGCGGCTGGTGCTGGCCCTGGCGGAGGACCTCCGGGCGGACATCGAGCGGCGCACCGGGCTGACCGCCTCGGTCGGACTGGCCGGGTCCAAGCTGATGGCCAAGATCGCCTCCGAGCAGGCGAAGCCGGACGGGCTGGTGCTGATCGAGCCGGGGCAGGAGCGGGCGGTGCTCGGGCCGATGCCGGTGCGGGCGCTGCCGGGGGTCGGGCCGGCCACCGAGCAGGTGCTGCGCCGGGCGGGGCTGAACACGGTGGCCGAGCTCGCGGAGGCGGGCGAGGCGGAGCTGGTGCAGCTGCTGGGCAAGGCGCACGGGGCGGGCGTGTTCCAGATGTCGACCGGACTGGACGACCGGCCGGTGGTGGCGGACCAGGACGCCAAGTCGGTCTCGGTGGAGGACACCTTCGAGGTGGACCTGGCGGACCGGGACCGGGTGCTGCGGGAGGTGGAGACGCTCGCGCTGCGCTGCGTGCGGCGGCTGCGCGGTGCCGGGCGCTCGGGGCGGACGGTGGTGCTGAAGGTGCGGCGCTTCGACTTCTCGACGCTGACCCGCTCGGAGACGCTGCGCGGTCCGACGGACGACGAGACGGTGATCGTCGAGACGGCCCGGCGGCTGGCCGCGCAGGTGGACATCACCGGCGGGGTGCGGTTGCTGGGCGTCGGGGTGGCGCAGCTGGCCGACTACACCCAGGAGGACCTGTTCGCGCAGGCGGTCCGGGAGGAGGCGCAGGCCGCGGCCGAGGCGGTCGGCGCCGAGGAGGAGCCGGAGGCGGCCGGGGAGGAGGCCGTGGTGGTGCGGCGCTGGCTGCCCGGGCAGGACGTGCGCCACGCGGAGCTGGGGCCGGGGTGGGTGCAGGGCAGCGGGGTGGGGCGGGTGACGGTGCGCTTCGAGACGCCGTGGAGCGGGCCGGGGCGGGTGCGGACCTTCGCGATCGAGGATCCGGAGCTGGAGCCGGCCAGGCCGCTGCCGCTGCGCGAGGGGTGGCCCACGGGGGAGGACGAGGAGTAGGCGGGGACGCGAAGCGGCCCCACCCGGCGGGGAGCCGGGTGGGGCCGCGTGCGGTTCCGGGCCTCGGACGGTCGCGATGCCCTCGGTGACCGTCCGGGTCCGGTCCCCGCGCCCTGTCCCTGGGCGCGGGTCGGACGCCTCGTCAGGCGTCGGTCTTCACCGGCTTGCGGCCGGAGGTCTGGTCCGCGGTCCGGTTGCCGGTGGTCACGCTGGTGACCGGCTTGACGGTGCGGATGAGGAACGGGACGGCGCCGGCCACGACGCAGACCACGGCGGCGGCCCAGAACGCGTGCTCGTAGGCGTCCAGGGTGGGCAGCGAGACCGGGATCGGCAGCTTCATGGTGTCGCCGGTGAGGATGGCGGCCATGACGGCGGTGCCGATCGCGCCGCCGACGGTGCGCAGCACGGCGTTCATGCCGTTGGCGATGCCGCTCTGCTCGGCCGGGACGGCGCCGTTGATGTAGGCGGGCATCGCCGAGAAGGCGAGGCCGATGCCGAGGCCGAAGATCGCCGAGGCGAGGTAGATGTCGCCCTCGTGGCTGTGCCGCAGGGCCAGGTAGCCCATCGAGACGGCGCCGAGGACACCGCCGAGGACCAGCGGCAGGCGCGGGCCGCGGCGGGCGATCAGCAGGGCGCCGACCGGGGCGGCGACCATCGAGCCCAGGGCGGAGGGCAGCAGCATCACGCCGGCGTGCAGCACGGTGGCGGTGAAGCCGTAGTGGGCGAGCTTCTCCGGGGTCTGGGCGAAGTTGCTGATGACCATGAACGAGCCGTACATGCCGAAGCCGATCAGCAGGCCGGCCAGGTTGGTGAAGGCGACGGCCGGACGGGACATCATCGTCATGTCGACCAGCGGGTGCGCGACCTTGACCTCGATGACGCCCCAGATCAGGGCGACCACGGCGGCGACGGCGAACAGGCCGAGCGTCTTGGTGGAGGTCCAGCCCCAGTGGTTGCCCTGGCTGACCGCGACCAGCAGGGCGGAGAGCCAGCCGGCGAGGGTGATCGCGCCGAGCGGGTCGGCGCCGCCGTCCTTGTCGGTGACCGGGTCGGTGGGCACCCGCAGGGCGACCAGGGCGACCGCGATCAGGCCGAAGACCAGGCCCATCCAGAAGATGGACTTGTAGCTCCAGTGCTCCAGCAGCAGGCCGGTGGCGACCAGGCCGAGGCCGCTGCCGACGCCCATGGAGGCGCTGATGGCGGCGACGCCGCCGGTCACCTTCTGCTTGGGCAGCTCGTCGCGGACGATGCTGATGGCGAGCGGCAGCACGCCACCGCCGGCGCCCTGGAGCACGCGGGCGACGACCAGCCAGGTGAAGGAGTGGGTGGAGACCGCGAGGGCGGAGCCCGCGACGAGGCCGCCGAGCGAGATGAGCAGCATCGGCTTGCGGCCGCGCAGGTCGCCGAAGCGGCCCAGCAGGGGGGTCAGCACGGCGGCGGACAGCAGGTTGGCCGTCATCAGCCAGGTGATGCTGGAGCCGGAGACGTTCAGTTCCCTGGCGAGCGAGGGCAGGATCGGGACGACCGCGGTCTGCACCACGCTGAACGACAGCATCGCCAGGATGAGGGCCGGCAGGACCCGGGCGCTGCTCTGCTTCTCGGCCGCGGTGGTGGGCTGTGGTGCCTCACTCACGGTTGCTTCCTCCCGTACATAGTGAATGAACTGAAGTAACCATGCAGGGAGATACTTCAGAGTGTCAAATATTCATTGGTTAAGCCTTGGCAAAGACGAAGGACCCCGGCCGGAGAGTGGCCGGGGTCCTTCGTGGGGGCGGGTGGGGTCAGGCGAGCGGCCGGGCCGGTACCGGGCGGGCGGGCGGCGCGGCGGGCGGAGGCGAGGCCGGGGCGGCCGGGGAGGTCCTGGTGGTCGTGGCGTTGTCGTGGACCTCGACCTGCTCGCGCCGCAGCTCCTCGCGGATCACCTCCTCGGTGGTGTACCGCTCGACCACCAGGCGGACCCGTTCGACCGGCGCCAGGTACTTGCGGACCACCGGGCGCTCCTCGCGCAGGGTGACCTCCTCCACGGCCTCGGCGATCTCCTTCTCGTCCAGCAGGGCCCGCTCGGCCTCGCCGACCGGCACCCGCTCGACCCGGACCCGCTCGCGGACCACCGGGACCCGGCGCTCCACCTGCTCGCTGGTCACGTACTTGCGCAGCCTGGCGGTGCCGACCACGTGCCACTCGGTGGTGATGTCCAGGCGCTCCTCGCGGCTGGTGATCTCCACCCGGCCGACCGGGGAGGCGGCGGCCGGGTCGGTCTCCGGCCGGGTGGTGCGCGGCGGCGACGGCGGCTGCGGTTCGACGGCAGGCTGCGGCGCGGCGGGTGCCGCGCCGACGGGTGCGGGCGCGGGCGTGGGGGCGGTCGCCGGGGCCGGGCCGGCGGGTGCGGAGGTGGTCGGGGCGGGGGTGACGGGGGTTCGCACGGGGGTCTCCGGGGTGGGGTCTGCCGGTTTGCCGAGGTCGGCCGACCGGTGGAAGGTGAGCTGCTTGGCCGGGCGCGCCGCGTTGGTGCCGTGGGCGGAGCCCGTCCCGTTGGTGGTGGCCGTCCCGTTCGGGGCGGGTGGAGCCGCGGCGGCGGTGCCGGAGTCCGTGGTCCTGCCCGCGGCGGTGCCCGCGGTGGTGCCGAAGTCGAGGTCGGCCGGCTCCGTCCCCGAGTCCTCGCCGGCCGCCGACGGCCGCCCGTCCGCCGGGGTGTCCAGCCCGTAGTAGCGGTAGAGCTGGAGTTCCTGGGCGGGCGACAGGTGCTGGCCGACGCCGAAGTCCGGTGACTCCTTCACCAGGGACTTGTCGTACGGCACCCGCAGCTCGTCGCCGGAGAACTCGCTCGTGGTCAGCGGGACGAACGCGTCGCGGCCGAAGATGCCGGTCCGGACGGCGGCCCACTCGGGCCGGCCGGTGGCGTCGTCGAGGTACACCTCGTCGATGGTGCCGATCTTGTCCCCGTTGCGGTCGACCGCTTTGTGGCCGATGAGGTCCCGGGGGTCGATGTCGGTCTGCACTCTTTTCCTCCAGTGCGCGGTGAGCTCGCGGAACGCCCGCAGGACAGCGGCACTTCACACCAAAAGCCATGAACCGGACGCGCGCGAGCGGGGTGCGTCCGGACGGGCCGGGGGCTGCGCCGACCGGGTCACCGGCGCGGTCAGCGGCAAAGTCGTCGAAGGACCTGACGCACCCGTGATGGCGGTGCCTCCCGCTGGTACCCTGGGCGCGACCGCCGAGCCCGCTCGGGAGAGTCCCCGACAGCGGGAAACCACTGGTCGGGGCGCCGAAGGAGCAACTCCTCCCCGGAATCTCTCAGGCATCCGTACCGTGCGGGATAGGTCACTCTGGAAAGCAGGGCAGGATCGCGGGCGAGGGAGCCGGCGGACCCCACCCTCACCGACGGTGCAAGCCGGCGGGGCGTCCCACGGCGCTCCGTGCGGGCGAAGCTCTCAGGTCCCGATGACAGAGGGGGAGGCCTGTCGGGTTCGTCCGACCGGGCCGCGCCGCTGTTGTCCGCAGCGGGTGTGGCGCCCGGCGTACGCACCCCCGCCGGTCCGTGACCAGGAGGCCTCGACCACCATGAACGCCCAGCCGAACTCGGGACGCCCCACCACCCCCGCGACCCTCACCGAGCTCGAACAGGCCAGCCCCTTCGAGAACCGCCACATCGGCCCCGACGCCGCCGCGCAGGAGAAGATGCTGGCCCAGGTCGGCTACGGCTCGCTGGACGAGCTGGCCACCGCCGCCGTCCCCGAGGCGATCCGCTCGATCACGGCCCTCGACCTGCCCGCCGGGCGCAGCGAGGCCGAGGTCCTCGCCGAGCTGCGCGAGCTGGCCGGCCGCAACACCGTGCTCACGTCGATGATCGGCCTGGGCTACTACGGCACCTTCACCCCGCCGGTGATCCTGCGCAACGTCATGGAGAACCCGGCCTGGTACACCGCGTACACCCCGTACCAGCCGGAGATCTCGCAGGGCCGCCTGGAGGCGCTGCTCAACTTCCAGACCCTGGTCTCCGACCTGACCGGCCTGCCCACCTCCGGCTCCTCGCTGCTGGACGAGGGCACCGCGGCCGCCGAGGCGATGGCCCTGGCCCGCCGCGTGACCAAGGTCAAGGGCGGCGTCTTCCTGGTCGACGCCGAGACCCTGCCGCAGACCGTCGCGGTGATCAACACCCGGGCCGTGCCCACCGGCGTCGAGGTGGTCGTCGCCGACCTGTCCGAGGGCATCCCGGCCGAGATCGTCGAGCGCGGCGTGTTCGGCGTGCTGCTCCAGTACCCCGGCGCCACCGGCGTGGTCCGCGACCTCACCCCGGTGATCGAGCAGGCCCACGGCCTGGGCGCGATCGTCGCCGTCGCCGCCGACCTGCTCGCGCTCACCCTGCTGAAGTCCCCGGGGGAGCTCGGCGCCGACATCGCCTGCGGCACCTCCCAGCGCTTCGGCGTGCCGATGGGCTTCGGTGGCCCGCACGCCGGCTACCTGGCCGTGCGCGCCGAGTACGCGCGCTCGCTGCCCGGGCGTCTGGTCGGCGTCTCCGTCGACGCCGACGGCAACCGCGCCTACCGCCTGGCCCTGCAGACCCGCGAGCAGCACATCCGCCGCGAGAAGGCCACCAGCAACATCTGCACCGCCCAGGTGCTGCTCGCCGTGATGGCCTCGATGTACGCCGTCTACCACGGCCCGGACGGCCTGGCCGACATCGCCCGCCGCACCCACCGCTACGCCGCCGCCCTCGCCGAGGGCCTGCGGGCCGGCGGCGTCGAGCTGCTGCACGGCGAGTTCTTCGACACCGTCACCGCGGTCGTCCCGGGCCGCGCCGCCGAGATCGCCGCCGCCGCCCGCGCCCAGGGCATCAACGTCTTCCAGGACGGCGCGGACCGGATCTCGGTCTCCACCGACGAGACCACCACCCGCGAGCACCTGGCGGGCGTCTGGGCCGCGTTCGGCGTCGAGGGCGTCGAGGTGGCGGAGAGCGCCGACGCGCTGCCCGCCGCGCTGCTGCGCGAGGACGAGTACCTGACCCACCCGGTCTTCCACAGCCACCGCTCGGAGACCGCCATGCTGCGCTACCTGCGCCGCCTGTCGGACCGGGACTACGCGCTGGACCGCGGCATGATCCCGCTGGGCTCCTGCACCATGAAGCTCAACGCGACCACCGAGATGGAGTCGGTGACCTGGCCGGAGTTCGGCCAGCTGCACCCCTTCGCGCCGGTCGACCAGGCCGAGGGCTTCCTGACCCTGATCCGCGGGCTGGAGCGCCAGCTGGTCGAGGTGACCGGCTACGACGCCGTGTCCATCCAGCCGAACGCCGGTTCCCAGGGCGAGCTGGCCGGCCTGCTGGCCGTCCGCGCCTACCACCACGCCAACGGCGACACCCAGCGCGACGTCTGCCTCATCCCGTCCTCCGCGCACGGCACCAACGCCGCCTCCGCGGTGATGGCGGGCATGCGCGTGGTCGTGGTCAAGACCCTGGTCGACGGCGACGTCGACGTCGCGGACCTCAAGGCCAAGATCGAGCAGCACCGCGACAACCTCGCCGTGCTGATGGTCACCTACCCGTCCACCCACGGCGTGTACGAGACCCAGATCACCGAGATCTGCGGCCTGGTGCACGAGGCCGGCGGCCAGGTGTACGTCGACGGCGCCAACCTGAACGCGCTGGTCGGCCTGGCCAAGCCGGGCAAGTTCGGCGCGGACGTCTCGCACCTGAACCTGCACAAGACCTTCTGCATCCCGCACGGCGGCGGCGGCCCGGGCGTCGGCCCGGTGGCGGTGCGCGCGCACCTCGCGCCGTACCTGCCGAACCACCCGCTGCAGGAGGAGGCCGGCCCGGCCACCGGCGTCGGCCCGATCTCGGCCGCCCCGTGGGGCTCGGCGGGCATCCTGCCGATCTCCTGGTCGTACGTCCGGCTGATGGGCGGCGAGGGCCTCAAGCGCGCCACCCAGGTCGCGGTGCTGAACGCCAACTACATCGCCAAGCGGCTCGCGGCGCACTTCCCGGTGCTCTACACCGGCCCCGGCGGTCTGGTGGCGCACGAGTGCATCATCGACCTGCGCCCGCTCACCAAGGAGACCGGCGTGAGCGTGGACGACATCGCCAAGCGCCTGATCGACTACGGCTTCCACGCGCCGACGATGTCCTTCCCGGTGGCCGGCACGCTGATGATCGAGCCGACCGAGTCCGAGGACCTGTACGAGATCGACCGGTTCTGCGACGCGATGATCGAGATCCGGGCCGAGATCGAGAAGGTCGGCTCGGGCGCCTGGGCGGCCGAGGACAACCCGCTGTGCAACGCCCCGCACACCGCGGCCGCGCTGGCCGGCGACTGGGCGCACGGCTACACCCGCCAGGAGGCGGTCTTCCCGGCCGGCGTGAACCCGGCGGACAAGTACTGGCCGCCGGTCAGCCGGATCGACGGCGCGTACGGCGACCGCAACCTGGTCTGCTCCTGCCCGCCGCTGGACGAGTACGGCGTCTGACCGACGCCCGGCACACGGCAGGGCCCCGGCGGATCCGTCCGCCGGGGCCCTGCCCGTCGCGCTCGTTCCGCCGTGGCGGCCCGGCGGCTCAGACCGCGCTCGCGGCCGGGCGGCGCGGGGCGATCACCCGGCCGTCGGGCAGCAGCTCGCCGGTGTCCTCGAACAGCAGGACGCCGTTGCAGAGCAGGCTCCAGCCCTGCTCGGGGTGGCAGGCCACCGGGACGGCGGCCTCGCGGTCCTCGGACTCGGCCGACGGGCACTCAGGACGGTGCTGGCACATGCGTACCCTCGCTTCGCTCTGCGATCCTCCCCGTGACGAGGTGTCGCCGGTGGCCGGCGGGCGCCGCCGCGGTGGTCGGATTCTGTCCGGCGCCGGGCCAGGTGTGGACCGGCGCTCAAGTGGGTAGGACAGGAGGTCCTTCCACGCTGGTTCCCAGTGTCGGCATCTGCGGACGCGCGCGCAGCGATTTCGTGACATGCGCCACAACCCCCGGGCAGAGATCACCCGTTCAGGTGGTCCGGGGCCGAAGGCGGCACCGGACGGGCCATCGGGCGGGCGGCCCGGTCGGGCCATGCCGGATGACCCGTCCGGGGGGCGCCGGATCGGGCGGCGGACGGTCCCGGGTCTCAGAGCGCCCCGGAGGCGAGCCGGGCGGAGTCCGCCGTGCCGAGCAGCAGCGGGCGCGGCGCGGCCTGGGGGCGGGCGGCGGGCGTCCGGGCCAGCAGCGGCAGCAGTTCGGCGGCCGGGTGGGCGCGGTGCGCGGTGACGCCCATCGGTGCCGGGGCCAGCGGGATCAGCAGGTCGGTGCCGGGGCCGCCGTCCGGGCTGTGCAGCCACAGCGCCGTCGCGTACTGGCCGGGGAAGGTCAGCAGCCGCGGCTGGCAGCGGGAGCGGGCGGACTGGGCGAGCTGCCAGGCCTCGCGCAGCGCCCGGAGCGTGGAGTCCAGGTACGGGCCGGCGGTGAAGTGCGAGAAGGTGTGGCCCTCCGCGCCCTGCACCACCTCGGCGGCGGCGGCCACCTCGGTGCCGTCCTTGATGAGGAAGCGCCAGCCCGTCCGCCGGGCCGCGGCGAGCTCGGCGCGCGGACCCTCCAGGACGTGGACGGCGAGCGGGTGCGCGGGCAGGAGCGGCCCGGTCGGATGACGCAGCGCGGCGGCGGCGGGTTGGCGCAGCGCGGTCTCCGAGTCGAGCGCTGCGAGGACCGCGCGCAGGGCACTGGGCGGGGGCTGGGGGGTCTGCAGAGTCATGGCAAGGTCGCCTCTCCGTGCGAGATCGGCGTGCGAGTGCGGCATACCGGCATGGCTGGTGCGTCGACGGTGACGGGACCTGAGCCTTGTCCGGTTGGGCAGGATCGCGATGCCGGCGCGGCCGTTCTCTCCGGGGTCTCGCGGCGATGGCGGGCCGGGCCGTGGCGCAGTGCGAATTCTACTCGAACAGGTGCGCAGGGTGACCTGTTTATCACAGGCGGTGCCCCCGGGCAAGTCTTCAGATAGGCTGATACGGCATCAGTTTCCTTGCATTGCAAGCCAATCCAAGCGTTCGGGTATCGATCTTCGGGGTGGGCATGATGCTTGCACGGTCGGGGGCCGGCCGGCTCAGGAGGAGGAGACCATGGGCGAGAAGGTCGTGGCGACCCAGGCGGACCTTTCGGACCGGCAGATGTACCGGCGCAAGCTCCAGTCCTGTCTGGACGCGCTCGGCCGGATGCTGCGCGAGGAGCGCTTCGACCGCCCGAAGGGCGTCATGGGCCTGGAGATCGAGCTCAACCTGGCCGACGAGCAGGGCCTGCCGCTGCTGAACAACGCCCAGGTGCTCACCGCGATCGGCTCCGCCGACTTCCAGACCGAGCTGGGCCGCTTCAACATCGAGGTCAACATCGCGCCGCACCGGCTCTGCGGGCACGTCTTCGAGGAACTGCGCGAGGAACTGGACACCGGGCTGAAGTACGCCGACCGGCGGGCCGGGGAGGCCGGGGCGCGGATCGTGATGGTCGGCATCCTCCCGACCCTGGAACTCGACCACACCGGGCTCGACGCGATGTCCCACAACCAGCGGTACAGCCTGCTCAGCGACCAGATCCTGGCCGCCCGGGGCGAGGACATCACGCTGGACATCGAGGGCGTCGAGCACCTCCAGCTGGAGTCGATCACCATGGTCGCCGAGGCCGCCGCGACCTCGCTCCAGATGCACCTCCAGGTGACGCCCGAGCGGTTCTCCTCGGTGTGGAACGCCGCCCAGGCGATCTGCGGGCCGCAGCTCGCGCTCGGCGCCAACTCGCCGTTCCTGTTCGGACGGGAGCTGTGGCGCGAGACCCGCCCGGTGCTCTTCCAGCAGGCCTGCGACACCCGTTCGGCGGAGCTCAAGGCGCAGGGCGTGCGCCCGATCACCTGGTTCGGCGAGCGCTGGGTGGACTCGGCCTACGACCTGTTCGAGGAGAACCTGCGCTACTTCCCGGCGCTGCTGCCGATCTGCGACGACGAGGACCCGGCCAAGGTGCTGGCCTCCGGCGGCGTGCCGCGGCTGGCCGAGATGCGGCTGCACAACGGCACCATATACCGGTGGAACCGCCCGGTGTACGACGTCAGCGGCGGGGTGCCGCACCTGCGGGTGGAGAACCGGGCGCTGCCGGCCGGACCGACCGTGGCCGACACGCTCGCCAACGCGGCGTTCTACTACGGCGTGGTGCGGGTGCTGGCCGAGCAGTCCCGGCCGATCTGGACCAGGCTGCCGTTCGAGCGGGCCGACGAGAACTTCCGCCAGGCGGCCCGCTACGGCGTCGACGCGGTGTTCCAGTGGCCGCGGCAGGGCCGGGCCGGGCGCGGCGGCGGGCTGACCACCGTCCCCGCCGTCGACCTGGTGCTCAACGAGCTGCTGCCGATGGCCTACCAGGGCCTGGACGCCTGGGGCGTGGAGCCGGCCGACCGGGACCGCTACCTCGGCATCATCGAGCAGCGCTGCCTGCGCCGCACCAACGGCGCCTCCTGGCAGAGCGCCACCTTCCACCGGCTGCGCGAGCAGTACGGGATGGACCGGCCGGCCGCGCTGGCGGCGATGACCCGGCGGTACATGGAGCACATGCGCGGCGGCGAGCCGGTGCACACCTGGCCGGTGGGGTAGCACCTCAGGGCGCGCGCGGGGCGCTGTGGAAGGATGATCGCTCCGGTCCGCCGACGGCCGCCCGCCGGCGCCGGAGGCCGCCGACCGTCCGCCGTCCGCCGCCCGTCCGTGCTGGAGCACCGCCGTGACCACCGTCCCGACCGCACCGGAGACCGCGAAGCCGACCCGCCGCCTGCTCGGGGCGGAACTGCTGATCGTCCTCGGCCTCTCGCTCGGGGCCAGCGGCATCAGCGCGCTGATCAGCTTCACCGCCTCGCTCACCGAGACGCTGAAGCTGGGCCAGCAGGTGGCGACCCTGAACGGCTCGCGCGCCCCCGGCCGGCCCTGGCTGGACCTGGTCTGGCAGCTCTACTACATCGGCCGCGGGCTGATGCCGGTGGTGCTGGTCGGCTACCTGCTGGTGCGCGAGGGCACGGCGCTGCGGGTGCTCGGCTTCGACCTCGGGCAGAAGCTGCGCGACCTCGGCCGGGGCGCGGCCGTCGCGGCGGCGATCGGCGGCTCGGGGCTGGCGCTCTACCTGGCCTCGCAGGCGGCCGGCTACAACCTGACGGTCGCGCCGTCCGGGCTGCCGGACGTGTGGTGGCGGATCCCGGTGCTGCTGCTGTCGGCCTGGCAGAACGCGATCCTGGAGGAGGTCGTCGTCCTCGGCTACCTGCTGCGCCGGCTGGGGCAGCTGGGCTGGTCGTGGCCGGCCGCGCTGGTGGCGAGTTCGCTGCTGCGCGGCTCGTACCACCTGTACCAGGGGATCGGCGGGCTGGTCGGCAACATCGTGATGGGCATGGTGTTCTGCCTGCTGTACCGGCGCTGGGGGCGGGTGATGCCGCTGGTGGTGGCGCACGCGCTGATCGACACGGTGGCGTTCGTCGGCTACGCGCTGCTCGCCGGGCACGTCAGCTGGCTGCCCACCGGGTGAGCGCGGACACCGCCCCGGGGCGCGGCGGGCGGGACAGCAGCCGGTCCACGTGGGGGCGTTCGAGGCCCTGGCCGGGGTCGACGGCCAGCAGCAGGCGGTCGCGGCGCACCAGGGAGTTGCGGACCAGCCGGGGCGGGATGACGTCGTCGACCCAGGCGAACGGGCGGCCGGCCGCGTAGCGCAGCAGCGGCGCCCACTTGCGGGCGGAGAGCAGTTCCATCAGCGGCACCCGCGGGTCGCCGGGCTGCGGGACGTAGCCGGTGAAGCGGACGAAGGGCAGCTCGGGCAGGCCGATCGCCGGGGAGATGTGGGTGTTGGCGTGTTCCTCCCAGGTGGTCGCCCAGACCAGGTCGTAGGTGCCGGCCAGCTCGCGCAGCCAGGCGCCGTGCCGGGCGGAGAGCAGCACGGTGTAGCCGAACAGGGTGTGGGCGTCGAAGTCGGCCCCGGGCGCGGGGCAGACCGGGTTGAGCACGCCGTCGACGTCCAGGAACAGGAGTGGCTTGGGCATCGGGGGTCCCCCAGGTCTCATCCGTCGTCACCTGGACGGACGTGCCGAGCCCTCCGGCGGTTGCCGGCCGGAGGGCGCACACGGGGGCGCACGGGGTGCGCCGGAGCGTTCAGCCCGTGACGGCGTCGGCGGCGGGGACCGGGTGGGCGTGGGCGGGCGGTGCGGCGTCCGGGGCGGCCGGGCGCCGGGAGAGCCGGCGGACCTCCGGCTCCAGCAGCACGGCGGCGCTGAGGACCAGGGAGATCACCGCGCAGGCCCAGAGCGCGCCGGACAGGCCGAGCCGGTCGGCGACCGGTCCGGCGAGCGCGGTGCCGACCGGCGCCAGCGAGAGCGAGCCGAGCTCGTCGTAGGCGGTGACCCGGGAGAACGCCTCGGCCGGTATCTCCTGCTGCAGGGCGATCATCCAGTTGACGCCGAAGACGGTGACGCCGACGCCGGAGACGAACATCGCCGCGCAGAGCACCGGCATCGGGGCGGCGACCGCGAGGGCGAGCGCGGGCACGCCGAACAGGAAGACGCCCCAGTTGCCGACCAGCAGGATCCGGCGCGGCTGCCAGCGGGTCATCAGCAGGCCGGTGGCGACCAGGCCGGCGCCGTAGGCGGCCATCGCCAGGCCCCAGTCGCCGGCGCCGCCGAGCCGCTCCTTGGCGAAGGCGGGACCGTACACCGCCTCGACCGCGCCGACGCAGGCGACCAGCACCGAGAACTGGAGGACGATCACCCAGAGCCAGCGGCGGGAGGAGAACTCCCGCCAGCCCTCGCGCAGGTCGCGCAGCATGCCGCCGCCCCCGGCCGGGGCGGCGGGGGCCTGCGGCTCCAGCAGGAAGCGCAGCGCCGCGGCGGCCAGGAAGCAGACCGCGTCCAGGGCGAGCACCCAGCCGGCGCCGACCGTGGCGGTCAGCGCGCCGCCGAGCGCGGCGCCGCCGATCTGCGAGCCGTTGAAGCCCATCCGGTAGACCGAGAAGGCCCGGGCGGCGTGCTCGGGGGCGACGCTCTCCAGGATCATGCCGCCGGCGGCGGGGGAGTAGAACGCGTAGCCGGCACCGGCGCCGGCCGAGAGCAGCATCAGCTGCCAGAGGGCCGGCTCGCCGGTCAGCACCAGGACGGCGAGGGCGCCCTGGAAGACGGCGCTGAACACGTTGGCGGCGACCATGACGTGGTGGCGCGGCAGCCGGTCGGCGAGGGCGCCGCCGAGCACCAGCAGCAGGACGGTCGGCAGCAGCCGGGCGGCGGTGACGTAGCCGACGTCCGCGGTGGAGCCGCCGCCGTCCAGGATGGCGAAGGCGGTGGCGATCGGGGCGCCGGCGTTGCCGAGGCCGCTGACCACGGTGGCGGCGGTCTGGATCCGGAAGTTGCGGCTCGCCCAGGCCGGGCGGGCGGTGGGCGGAGGCGGGGGTTGGCTCTGCACCCCGTGACTATGCCGGGGCGGATGGTCCGTGTCCATCCGATATCCGGACGGGGGCGGCGGCGCCGCCACGGCGGCCCCGGGGCTCAGCCGAGGTGGCCCCAGAGGAAGGTCAGGGTGCGCCGCCAGGCGATCTCCGCCTGCAGCGGGTCGTAGGTGCCCAGCAGGTTCTCCTCGTTCATGAAGGCGTGGCCGGCCGGGTAGAAGTGGATCTCCGGGCGGACGTCGGTGGCCTCGCCGATCCGGATCGCGGCCTCGTCCACGGCGGCCATCGGGATCGCGCGGTCGTGCTCGCCGAAGTGGCCCAGCACATGGGCGCTCAGGCCCCGGTACTCGAAGTCCGGGTCGGGCGGCAGGCCGTAGAACGGGACCGCCGCGGCCACCCGGTCGCCCTCGGCGGCGGCCAGCAGCAGGGCGAAGCCGCCGCCCATGCAGAAGCCGACGACCCCGACCGCGTCGCCGACCACGCCCTCCAGGCCGAGCAGGAAGCCGACCGCGCCGCGCAGGTCCCGTACCGCCCGCTCGACCGGCAGCTCGCGCTTGAGCCGGGCGGCCTCGGCGGCGTCGTGGGTGGTCGTGCCGCCGAAGAGGTCCGGCGCGAGGACGGTGAAGCCCTCGGCGGCGAACCGGTCCGCCACGCCGGCCAGGTACGGGGTCAGGCCCCACCACTCCTGGACCACCACCAGGCCGGGGCCGACGCCCTGCGGCGGGCGGGCCAGGTAGCCGTGGGCCTCGCGGCCGTTGCTCGGGAAGGTGACGTTCTGCCGGGAGCCGCCCTGGTCAGGCATGGCTTCCTCTCGGGGGACGGACCGCCGGGCACGGCGGCGGGTCGGTGGCCGGGGGCGTGGAACGGCGGGGCCCGGGGGCGCCCGGCGCGGGCTCAGCCCATCTCCTCCAGGGCGCGGCCCTTGGTCTCCTTGATGCAGAAGGCCACGAAGGGGATGGAGAGCAGCGCGAAGACCGCGTAGATGACGTAGGTCGCCGACAGGTTCCAGTCGGCGAGGTCGGGGAAGCTGACGGTGATCGCCCAGTTGGCGATCCACTGGGCGGAGGCGGCGACGGACAGGGCGAGCGCGCGGATCCGGTTCGGGAACATCTCGCCGAGCAGCACCCAGACCACCACGCCCCAGGAGAAGGCGAAGCAGAGCACGAAGACGTGCGCGGCGATCAGCGCCACCACCGCGTGGGTGTTGTCCAGGGTCGCGGCGTCGCCGCTGCCCTCCCGGTAGGAGAAGGCCCAGGCGGCGGTGCCCAGCGCGGCGGCCATGCCGGCCGAGCCGGCCAGCGCGAGCGGCTTGCGGCCGATCCGGTCGACCAGGGCCATCGCGATCACCGTGCCGATCACGTTGATGATCGAGGTGGAGAGGCTGATCAGCAGCGAGTTGGACTCGTTGATGCCCACCGACTGCCACAGGAAGGAGGAGTAGTAGAAGATCACGTTGATGCCGACGAACTGCTGGAACACCGAGGCGCCGATGCCGACCCAGACGATCGGCAGCAGGCCGAACCGGCCGCCCAGCAGGTCCTTGAGCCGCGGCTTGCGGGTGGACTCCAGCACCGCGCGGATCTCCGCCACCCGGGCGTCGAGGTCGACGTCCTCGCCCTCGACCTCCACCAGCACCCGGCGGGCCTGCGCCTCCCGGTGGTCGGCGATCAGGTAGCGCGGCGACTCGGGGATGGCCAGCGCCATCAGGCCGTAGACCAGGGCCGGGATCGCCTCCACGCCGAGCATCCACTGCCAGGCCTGGACGCCCCCGAGGTGGCCGGTGGACTCGCCGCCGGCGGCCTGGTTGAGCGCCCAGTTGGCGAGCTGGGAGACGGTGATGCCGAGCACGATCGCCATCTGCTGGAAGGAGGCCAGCCGGCCCCGGTAGGCGGTCGGGGCGACCTCGGCGATGTAGGTCGGGGCGATCACCGAGGCGATGCCGATCGCCACGCCGCCGACCACCCGCCAGGTGGCCAGCACCTCGATGTTCGGCGGGAACATCGAGCCGATGCCGCTGACCGCGAAGAGGACCGAGGCCAGCAGCATGGTGCGCACCCGGCCCAGGTGGTCGGCCAGCCGCCCGGCCACCACCGCGCCGGCGGCCGAGCCGAGCAGGGCGATGGCCACCACGAAGGCGGTCGTGCCGTTGCCCACCCCGAAGTGCTTCTGGATGCCGGTCACCGCGCCGTTGATCACCGCGCTGTCGTAGCCGAACAGGAAGCCGCCCATCGCGGCGGCGGCGGAGATGAACACGACGTGCCCGAGGTGCGCCTCGCCGGAAGCCGGATGGGTGTGGGTCGTGGACACGCGCGCTCCCCGGGGTCGACGGTCCCGCCCGCTCGGCCGGGAGGGCAGGGTTCGTCTCACATTCGATCAGCGGGAGGGGGCGCGCGTCGCGGTGGCTGGGCCGAACGGGTGACGGTGCGTCAGCTCGGCGTGCGGTTGCCCCGCGCGGACGGCGCGTTGCGTGCCGTCCTGCGGGCGTTGCGGCGCAGCAGCTGGGCGCGGGCACCGGTGTCGAGCGGGCGGGCGCGTTCGGCGAGCCGGTCGGCCAGCGCCAGCTGCTCGGCGGCCGGCTTCTTGTCGTCGTACTTGAACTTGGCGCGCACCTCGCGGACGGTCAGCCGCAGCCCGGTCAGGCCGGGGAGCAGCCGGCCGAGCTCGCCCTCGCCCGGGGCCACCCGGGTGTCCGGGCTCTCCGGCTGGAAGTGGGCCAGCTGGCGGTTGAGGATCTCCGCCTTGCCGGCCGCGTCCTCGACGAGCGCGGCGGTGGCGTGGAACTGCACGGAGCTGTAGAAGCTGGTCGGGGTGCCGGGCGCGCCGCGCCAGTGGCCGGGGGCGAAGGCGTAGTCGTCGGTGACCGCGAGGGTGACCTCCGGGTCCGCCCGGACGGCCGCGAGCAGCGGATTGGGGGCGGCCAGGTGGAGCAGGATCTCGCCGCGGCCGGCGTCCAGCAGGAAGTGGGTGGGCACCAGGACGGGGCCCCGGCCCGGCCCGCCGTTGGCGGCGAGCAGCCCGAAGTCGCGGCCCTCGGCGAGCCAGGCGCGCCACTCGTCCTCGTCGCCGCGGTCCCAGGAGCGGATCAGCATGACGTCTCCGGACGGATGTCGCGCGGGGCGGTGAGGGCGGCGAGGTTCGCGGGCAGCGGCACGGTGGTGGAGGCGTCCGGCACCGGCGTGCCGTAGCCGGTGGTGACCGGGACGACGCCGGCCCAGTGCGGCAGGGCGAGGTCCTCGGGGTCGTCCTCGGCGAGGTCGGCCCGGGTCTTGGCGGAGACCTCGTCCAGCTCCAGGCGGAGCACCGCGGTGGCGGCGAGCTCCTTGGCGTTGGCCGGGCGGACCTCGCCGGAGCGGCCGGGGACCACCTGGTCGACCAGCGCGTCCAGCGCGACCGCCAGCTCCTCGGGGTCGGTGACCTGGTGGGCGGTGCCGTGGGCGACCACCGAGCGGAAGTTGACCGAGTGGTTGAACGCCGACTTGGTGAGCACCAGGGCGTCGACCAGGGTGACGGTGACGCAGACCGGCAGGCCCTGCTCGCCCCTGGCCGAGCGCAGCGGGCGGCTGCCGGTGGAGCCGTGCACGTAGAGGCGGCCGCCGACCCGGGCGTGGATGGTGGGCAGGACGACCGGCGCCCCGTCGGCGACGAAGCCGAGGTGGCAGAGGTAGGTGGCGTCCAGGATCGCGTGGATCACCTCGCGCTCCCAGGTGGCGCGGTCCTTGTAGCGGGTGGGGGTGGTGCGCGGGGTCCGGGCGTAGGACGGGTCGGCGTCCGGCGTGGTCGACATGACAACCTCTATGTACTAGTGCATACTCTGTTTTGTGCTAGGAGACTATCGGATCACCGGACGGCGTGCCAGCGATATCGCGGCCGAGGTCGAGCGGGGCGTCAGCGACGGCCGACTCGCACCCGGGACGCCGCTGCCGCCGCTGCGCGACCTCGCCGCCGAACTCGGCGTCAACCCCAACACGGTGGCCGCCGCCTACCGGCTGCTCCGTGACCGCGGGGTGATCGAGACCGCCGGCCGCAAGGGCAGCCGGATCCGCCCCCGCCCGGCCCACACCCCGCGCGACCAGATCCGCCTGCCCGTCCCGGCGCACGCCCGCGACCTCTCCGACGGCAACCCCGACCCGGCCCTGCTGCCGGACCTCACCGCCGCCCTCGCGGCCGCCGCCGAGGCCGCCCGCCGCAGCCCGGTCCGCTACGGCGACCCGGCCGCCGACCCCGGGCTGCTCGCCCTGGCCGGCGCGGCCTTCGCCGCCGACGGTCTGCCGTCCGGACCGCTCGCCGTCGCCTCCGGCTCGCTGGACACCATCGAGCGGATCCTGGTCACCCGGCTGCGCCCCGGCGACGCCGTCGCCGTCGAGGACCCGGGCTGGGGCAGCCTGCTCGACCTGCTGCCGGCGCTCGGGCTGCGCGCCGTGCCGGTCCCGCTCGACGACGCCGGCCCGCTGCCCGGGGCGCTCGCCGGGGCGCTGGAGGCCGGCGCGCGGGCGGTGGTCGTCACCAGCCGGGCGCAGAACCCGACCGGCGCGGCGCTCACCGCCGGGCGGGCCGCCGAGCTGCGCGCGGTGCTGGCCGCCCACCCGGACGTGCTGCTGATCGAGGACGACCACGGCCACGGCATCGTCGACCTGCCCTACCACCCGCTGGCGGGGGCGGGCTCGGCGCACTGGGCGGTGGTGCGCTCGGCGGCCAAGGCGTACGGGCCGGACCTGCGGCTGTCGGTCGCGGTCGGGGACGCGGACACCGTCGGCCGGGTGCTCGGGCGCCAGCGGCTGGGGGCCGGCTGGGTCAGCCACCTGCTCCAGCACACGGTGGCCGAGCTGTGGCGCGCCGACGCCGCGCCGGTGGGCCGGGTGGCCGCCGCCTACCGGGAGCGCCGGGAGGCGCTGATCGGCACGCTGGCCGAGCGGGGGATCGCGGCGCACGGGGCGAGCGGGGTGAACGTCTGGGTGCCGGTGCCGGACGAGGCCGTCGCGCTCGCCGCGCTGGTCCAGCGGGGCTGGGTCGCGGCGCCCGGCGCGCGCTACCGGCTGCAGTCGCCGCCCGGGCTGCGGATCACCGTCGCCCGGCTCGATCCGGCGGACGCCGGGCGGCTGGCCGGGGACCTGGCGGCGGTGCTGGGCGTGGAGGGCGCGCCGTCCCGGCTGGTCTGATCCCGTCCGGCCTCAAGGGTGGCGCAACACCGCGGGCCAGGACGCGGGCGGGATGTGCCCGACCGCGGGGGAGCCCGGCGCAAGCGGCCCGGCAAGAGCCCCTCCTCCCGTGCGCGACGGGAGGAGGGGCGGGCACCGCCGCCGGAGCCGGTCAGCCCTTGGCGAGCAGCGCCTGGGCGTGCTCCCTGACCTGGTCCTTCGACAGGTAGGCGTCGGTGTACTCGAAGTCCCGCAGCCGGGCGGGCTGGCGGGCGAGGAAGCCGGTGCGCACGAAGTCGTCGCCGGCGGTCGCGTTGAGCAGCCAGTTGGCGCCGACCCGGAACTTCGCGGCGTTGGTGCGCATCGCCATCAGGTGGTAGCCGCGGGCCACCAGCTGGGCCGGCACGCCGCGCAGCTCCACCCCGACCGGCTTGGAGACGGCGTCCTTGCCGCCGAGGTCCACGACCAGGCCCAGGTCCTTGTGGTAGTACGGCTCCAGCGGCTGGTTGCGCAGCGCGGCGATCACGTTCCTGGCCACCGCGCGGCCCTGGCGGGCCGAGTGCTGGGCGGTCGGCGGGCAGACCGCGCCGTCGCCCTTGGCGAGGTCCGGTACGGCGGCGGCGTCGCCGAGCGCGAAGACGCCCTCGAACTGCGGCACCCGCATCTCCGCCGTCACCGCGAGCCGTCCGCGCACCGTCTCGGCGTCCAGGGTGGCGATCAGCGGGCTCGCCGCGACGCCGGCCGTCCAGATCAGCGTCCGGCAGGGCAGCACCCGGCCGTCGGTGAACTTGACCGACTCGGCGCCGACCTCGGCCACCGAGACGCCCAGCGACACCTCGATGCCGCGCTCGCGCAGCACCTCCAGGGCGGCGGTGCCCAGCGCGTCGCCCAGCTCGGGCATCAGCTTGGGCGCGATGTCGATGAGGTGCCACTTGATCTGCCGGGCGTCCAGCCGCGGGTAGCGGTGGGCGGCCGCCGTGGTGAGCCGCTGCAGGCAGGCGGCGGTCTCGGTGCCGGCGTAGCCGCCGCCGACCACCACGAACTGCAGCCGGGACTCGCGCTCCTTCTGGTCCTGGCTGGCCGAGGCGAGGTCGAGCTGGGCGATCACGTGGTCGCGGACGTAGGCCGCCTCGGCGAGCGTCTTCATGCCGCGCGCGTAGTCGGTCAGGCCGGGGATGTCGAAGGTGCGGGTGACGCTGCCGGGGGCCAGCACCAGGTAGTCGTACTTCTGCGCCACCACCTCGTCGGTGATCTTGCGGACCACGCAGACCTTGGAGACCGGGTCCACGCCGATCGCGCCGCCGGGGACGATGTGGGTGCGGCGCAGCGAGCGGCGCAGCGAGACGGCCACCGACTGGGGCGTCAGCACGCCGGCCGCCACGTGCGGCAGCAGCGGCAGGTAGAGCTGGTAGCTGAAGGGGGTGACCAGGGAGATCTCCGCCTCCGCGGGGGAGAGCTTGCGCTCCAGGCGGCGCGCGCACTCCAGTCCGGCGAAGCCGCCGCCCACGATCAGGATCCGGGCTCGTTCCATCGTGCGTCCCTCACAGTTACAGGTCGTTACCTCACGGCGCAGCCGTCGTGCTGCGGGTCGTGGCCGTCGGGTGCCCCGATTACTGTCCGCCACACTCGCACGGAGCAGCCGGGGCTGCCACCGGGACGACCCGGGCGGGCGAGTGCGCCGAGCGACACCCGCCCCGTGCATATGCCCGATAGGCTGTCCGCCGTGCTCCCCGAGGTGACGGCGGTCCGCTATGTGACGCCACTGCGAGAAGGCGGCTCGATGCCGGGCCTGGTCGAGGCCGACGACCGGCGGCTGTACGCGCTGAAGTGGGTCGGCGCGGCCCAGGGCCGCAAGGCGCTGGTCGCGGAGGTGCTGGCCGGTGAGCTCGGCCGGCGGCTCGGCCTGCCGGTGCCCGAGCTGGTGACCGTCGACCTGGACCCGGTGCTGGCCCGCAGCGAGCCGGATCCGCAGATCCAGGACCAGATGCGCGCCAGCGGCGGGCTCAACCTGGGCATGGCCTTCGTCAGCGGAGCGCTCAACTTCGACCCGGTCTGCTTCGAGGTGGACGCCGGGCTGGCCGGGCAGGTGCTCTGGTTCGACGCGCTGATCGGCAACGTCGACCGGTCCTGGCGCAACCCCAACCTGCTGGTCGCCACCGGTGGCCTGCGGCTGATCGACCACGGCGCGAGCCTGATCTTCCACCACCACTGGGCGGGCGCCGACGGCTGGACCCGCCGCCCGTACGACGCCTCCGACCACGCGCTGCTGGGCGCCGAGCCGGACCTGCTCGCGGCCGACAAGGCGCTCGCCCCGTTGGCGGAGGGCGCGATCGAGGAGGCCGTGGCGCTGATCCCGGACGTCTGGCTGGCGGACGAGCCCGGGTTCGACTCGCCCGGGGCGGTGCGCGAGGCCTACCGCGCCCGGTTGACCGCGCGACTGGCCGGTCCGCGCGACTGGCTGCCGGAGGTGTCCGCATGACCGAGTCCGGCTTCGAGGAGTTCGGCCTGTCCGAGTCCCGCCTGTCCGGGTCCCGTCTGTCCTGGTCGGCGGACTCCGGGCCGGCCGAGCTCCGGGCGGGCGAAGCGGCGCGCTCGGCGCTGCCGCTCCGGGCCGAGCTGCACGAGTACGAGTACGCGGTGATCCGGGCGGTGCCCCGGGTGGAGCGCGGCGAGTGCGTCAACGTGGGCGTGCTGCTGTACTGCCGGCAGAGCTCGCACCTGGCCGCGCGGACCCATCTGGACCAGGCGCGGCTGCTGGCGCTGGACCCGGTCGCCGACGTGTCCGCGGTGCGGCGGGCGCTGCACGGGATCGAGGCGGTCTGCGCGGGCGGCCCGCAGGCCGGACCGGCCGCGGCGGACGGTCCGGGGCAGCGGTTCCGCTGGCTCACCGCCCCGCGCAGCGCGGTGGTGCAGCCGGGGCCGGTGCACACCGGGCTGACCGCCGATCCGGAGACGGAGCTGCGGCGCCTGTTCGACCAGCTGGTGCTCTGAGCGGGCCCGGTTCCCGGGGGCAGGCGGTTTGGTCACCGGACCTTTGCCGTGCTCAAATCTTGAGTTGCTGAAGCAGTCGGTCGTAGGCTGACCTCCATGGGTTCGACGACGACCACGACCGCACCGACCAACGCCCAGCTGATGGAGGCACTGGCCGCCGTCGGTGGTGCCTACTTCCAGGACTTCGCGGCCGCCGCGGCCCGGCACGGTCTCTCCTCCTCGCAGGCCAAGGCGCTCGGCGCCGTCCAGGAGCCGGTGCCGATGCGCGCGCTGGCCGGGCGGCTCGGCTGCGACGCCTCCAACGTGACCGGGATCGTCGACCGGCTGGAGGCGCTCGGACTGGCCCGCCGGGAGGCCTCGGCGGGGGACCGGCGGGTCAAGATCGTGGTCATCAGTGAGCAGGGCCGGGAGATCCTGGCGCGGATCCGCGGCGAGATGAGCCGCACCCACCAGGCCTTCGAGATCCTCAGCGGCGAGCAGCGCGCGGCGCTGCACTCGATCTGCCTCCAGGTCCTCCCGGTGCTCAGCGGGCGCTCCTAGCCGCTCAGGGCCGCCAGGGCCGCCGTGAGGGCGGGCGGCAGCGGGGTGTGGTGGAGCAGGGTGAGGCGCCGGGTCGCGCGGGTCAGGGCGACGTAGAGGTCCGGCGCGCCCTGGGCGAGCAGTGCGGCCGGGTCGACCAGCACGACCGCGTCGAACTCCAGGCCCTTGGCCTCGCGGACGGTCAGCGCCCCGAGGGCGGCGGCGCCGGCGTCCGGGGCGATCACCCCCAGGGTGCCGGTGCCGGTGGGCAGCGCGGCCAGCGCGGCGGCGTAGTCGCCGTCCGGAACGGCGACGGCGCCCGGGCGCTCGGGGGTCTCCCGGACGGCCTCGGGCGGTTCCTGGCCGGGGGCGTGGGCACGGAGCACGGCCGCCGCCGGCGCCATGATCGCGGCCGGTGTGCGGTAGTTGACGGTGAGCCGCTCCTCGCGCCAGCGGCCCGGCAGTTCGCGGTCCAGCAGCTCGCCCCAGGACGACCGGGCGCCGGCCGGCGAGGCGGTCTGGGCGAGGTCGCCGACGATGGTCAGCGAGCGGGTCGGCACCCGGCGCAGCACGGCCCGCCAGGCCATCGCGGACAGCTCCTGCGCCTCGTCGACCACCACGTGCCCGTACGCCCAGGTGCGGTCCTCGGCGGCGCGCTCGGCGGTGGTGCGCTCCGGGCCGGAGTCGCGGAAGCGCTCGGCGAGCAGTCCGGCGTCCAGGGTGGCGTCGCCCCGCTGGCCGGTGACGGTGAGCACGCCCTCGGCGTAGGCCCGTTCCTCGTCCAGGGCCCGGTCGGCGGCGCGGGAGCGGGCCCGGGCCAGGGCGCCGTCCTCGCCGAGGAGCTCGGCCGCCTCGTCGAGCAGCGGGACGTCCCCGGTGGTCCACGGCGCTCCGGGCGGGCGCAGGACGGCGGCGCGTTCGGCGGGGGAGAGGCCGGGGGCCGCGGCGGCCAGCAGCGCGGAGTCGGAGAGCAGCCGGTCGAGCAGCCGGCCGGGCGTCAGGAGCGGCCACAGGGCGTCGAGTCCGGCGCGGACCTCGGGCTGCGACCAGAGCTCGCGCGGGGCGTAGCGGGCCTCCTCCTCGTCGTACGGGCGGCCGAGGGAGAGCGCCTGGGCCACCGCCAGGGCGTCGAGCAGGGTGCGCAGGAGGAAGCCGCGGGCCCGGTTGTGCGGCAGGCGCAGGCCGCGCGCGGCCGCCCGGGCCTCGGCGCAGACCCGGCGGGGCAGCCGCAGGTGCTCGCCGAGGAGCAGGTCGCCCTCCGGCAGCCGCTGGTGGGCCGCGACGGCGCGCCGGAGCACCTCGGCCATCCACGGTCCGCCCTTGACCACTGCGGCGGCGGGTGCGTCCTCGGCGGTGGCGCGGACGCCGGGGAACAGTTCGCCGACGGTGCGCAGCACCACCTCGGTCTCGCCGAGCGCGGGCAGCACCTGGTCGATGTAGCGCAGGAACGCCGGGTTGGGCCCGATCACCAGGACGCCGCGCCGCTCCAGCACCGCGCGGTGGGTGTACAGCAGATAGGCGGCGCGGTGCAGCGCGGTGACCGTCTTCCCGGTGCCGGGGCCGCCCTGGACGACCAGGGCGCCGGGCAGCGGGGCGCGGATCACCCGGTCCTGCTCGGCCTGGATGGTGGCGACCACCGTGGCCATCCGGCCGGTGCGCTCGCGGTCGAGGGCGGCCAGCAGCGCCGCCTCGCCGACCAGGCCGCGCCGGCCGCGCTCGTCCAGGGCGCCGAGGTCGAGCGCCTCGTCGTCCAGCCCGGTGAGGGTGCGGCCGCGGCTGTGCAGGTGGCGGCGGCGGACCAGTTCGCCCGGGTCGGCCGGGGTGGCGGTGTAGAACGGGCGGGCGGCGGGGGCACGCCAGTCGACGAGGACCGGCTCGTAGGTCCCGGCCGCTTCGTCGGTGAGGCCGATCCGGCCGAGGTAGTGGACGGTGCCGTCACGGTGGTCGAGGCGGCCGAAGCAGAGGCCGCGTTCGACGGCCTCCAGCCGGGCGGAGCGGCGGGCGGCCTCGGCGGCGCGCACCTCGCGCTCCAGCCGGGCCTGGTGCGTGCCGCCCGGGCCGGCCTCGTGACCGGCCGCCGCGAGGGTGCGGCGGGCGCGATCGCGGGCGGCGTCCAGGTGGGCGTACAGGCCGGTCAGGCGGGCCTGTTCGGTGCGCAGCGCCTCGGCGAGGCGGTCGTCCGTTCCGGCCGGTCCGGAGGGAACCGCTGGAGATCCGTTCATGGGTGTGGTATCCTTGCGGTGAGGAGTTTGTGCAGTCCTTGTTGACAACTGCTCAAGTGTCCCAGCCTACCCGAGCCCGGGCCGTTCCGGCTGACCTCGGCTGTTAGGCTTGCGAAGCGTGAGCGCGAAGCCCCAGATCCCCAATGTCCTGGCCTCCCGGTACGCCTCGGCGACCCTGGCCCAGCTCTGGTCCCCCGAGCACAAGGTGGTCCTTGAGCGCCACCTCTGGCTCGCCGTCCTGAAGGCCCAGCAGGACCTCGGTGTCGAGGTGCCCGCCACCGCCGTCGCCGACTACGAGCGGGTGATCGACCAGGTCGACCTCGCCTCCATCGCCGCCCGCGAGCGGGTCACCCGGCACGACGTCAAGGCCCGGATCGAGGAGTTCAGCGAACTCGCCGGCCACGAGCAGATCCACAAGGGCATGACCTCCCGGGATCTGACCGAGAACGTCGAGCAGTTGCAGATCCGGCAGTCGCTGGAGCACGTGCGCGACCGCACCGTCGCCGTGCTGGTCCGCCTGGGCCGGATCTCCGCCGAGCACGCCGAGCTGGTCATGGCCGGCCGCTCGCACAACGTGGCCGCGCAGGCCACCACCCTGGGCAAGCGCTTCGCGTCGATCGCCGACGAGCTGCTGGTCGCCTTCCGCCGCCTGGAGGAGCTGATCGCCCGCTACCCGCTGCGCGGGATCAAGGGCCCGGTCGGCACCGCCCAGGACATGCTGGACCTGCTCGGCGGCGACACCGACAAGCTCGCCGAGCTGGAGCGCCGGGTCGCCGCGCACCTCGGCTTCGACAACGTGCTCACCAGCGTCGGCCAGGTCTACCCGCGCTCGCTGGACTTCGAGGTGCTGACCGCCCTCGTCCAGCTGGCGGCCGCGCCGTCCAGCCTGGCCAAGACCATCCGTCTGATGGCCGGCCACGAGCTGGTGACCGAGGGCTTCAAGGAGGGCCAGGTCGGCTCCTCGGCGATGCCGCACAAGATGAACACCCGCTCCTGCGAGCGGGTCAACGGCCTGGCCGTGATCCTGCGCGGCTACGCGTCGATGACCGGCGAGCTGGCCGGCGACCAGTGGAACGAGGGCGACGTCTCCTGCTCGGTGGTCCGCCGGGTCGCGCTGCCGGACGCCTTCTTCGCCTTCGACGGCCTGCTGGAGACCTTCCTGACCGTCCTCGACGAGTTCGGTGCCTTCCCGGCCGTGATCGAGGCCGAGCTGGACCGCTACCTGCCGTTCCTGGCCACCACCAAGGTGCTGATGGGCGCGGTTCGGGCGGGCGTCGGCCGGGAGACCGGGCACGAGGTCATCAAGGAGCACGCCGTCGCCTCCGCGCTCGCGATGCGGGCCGGCGCCCGGGAGAACGAGCTGCTGGACCGGCTGGCGAACGACGAGCGGATCCCGCTGGACCGGGCCGCGCTGGACGCGCTGCTGGCCGACCGGCTGTCCTTCACCGGTGCGGCCGGGGCGCAGGTCGCCGAGGTCGTCCGGCAGATCGAGGCCGTCGCGGCCGCGTACCCGGAGGCCGCCAAGTACGCGCCGGGCGACATTCTCTGACGAAGCGCCGTCTGCCCGCCCCGGTTCGGGGCGGGCAGGTGACGCCCCGAACCGGGGGGTGCGCCGGTGCCGAATGGCCGGAGCGCCCCGGGCAGGCGAGTCACCGCCCCGTCGCCGGTCAGGCGGCGGGGCTCTCGCCGTGCTCGGCCCGGGTGGCGGCGGGGTGGCCGGGGTCCAGGGGCGGGGCGTTGGTGGCGCACGCGTAGCGGCAGTCCGGCTCGGCCACCGGGTGCGCGTCCTCCGGGGCCAGGACGTTGCCGTGCACGGTGACCAGCGCGATCAGACCGCCGGCCACGAGCAGCCCGGCGCAGATCAGCATCGCCGTGCGGAAGGCGGAGTCGACCGCGTCGGGGACCCGGTAGGCGTCGCCGCTCAGGCCGGCCAGCGCGGGCAGCGCGGCGACCGCCAAGAGGCCGGCCGCCCGGGCCGCGGCGTTGTTGACGCCGCTGGCGATGCCCGCGTGCCGCACCTCCACCGCCGCCAGCACGGTGGCGGTCAGCGGGGCGACCAGCAGCACCATGCCGCTGCCCATCACCGCGGCGGCGGGCAGCACGTCCGTCCAGTACGAGGCGTCGGGGCCGATCCGCAGCATCAGCAGCACGCCCGCCGCGCAGAGCATCGGGCCGACGGTGAGCGGCAGCCGGGGGCCGATCCGCTTGCCCAGCCGGCCGGCCCGGGCGGACAGCGCCAGCATGATCACGGTGATCGGCACCAGGGCCAGCCCGGAGACCAGCGGGGAGAAGCCGGAGACGATCTGCAACTGGACGACCAGCAGGAAGAAGACGCCGCTGAACGCCGCGTAGACGGCGAGGGTGACCAGGTTCACGGCGGTGAACAGCCGTGAGGAGAAGAGGCCGAGCGGCAGCATCGGCTCCGGGGTGCGGCGCTCGACGGTGATGAAGGCGGCGCCCAGCAGCAGGCCCGCCACGCCGGTGACCCAGACCACGGCGGACAGGCCGTTCCCGGCGGCGGTCAGCGCATAGGTGACCGTGCCCAGCGCCAGGGCGGCCAGCACCGCGCCGAGCACGTCGAAGCGGCCGGTCGCGGACTCGTCCCGGCTCTCCGGCACGTGCCGGGCGGAGACCACCACCACCAGCGCCGCCAGCGGCAGGTTCAGCAGGAAGATCCAGCGCCAGCCGGGCCCGTCCACCAGCCAGCCGCCGAGGAACGGGCCGACCGCCGCCGAGACCCCGCCGAACCCCGACCAGAGGCCGACGGCCGCCGAGCGGTCCTCCGGGTGGAAGACCGCCTGGAGCATCGCCAGCGAGCCGGGGGTGAGCAGCGCCCCGCCGATGCCCTGCACGGCACGCGCCAGGATCAGCACCTCGATGGTGGGCGCGGCGGCGCAGGCCGCGGAGGCGGCGGCGAACCAGACCACGCCGAGCAGGAAGACCCGGCGCCGGCCGTACCGGTCGCCGAGCGCTCCGCCGAGCAGGATCAGGCCCGCCAGGGTGAGCAGATAGGCGTTGAGCGTCCATTGCAGGGCGTCGAGCTGGGCGCCGAGATCGGCGCCGATCCGGGGCAGCGCGACGTTCACGACGGTTCCGTCGAGCATCGCCATGCTGGAGCCGAGCACCGTCGCCAGAAGTACCCAGCGACCCCGCGCGGTGCTCAACCGCAGGGTGCCGGCCTCGGAGGTGGCCACGGCCCATGGTCCGTCCCGCGGGGCCGACGTGACAAGGGTCACCGGGGGTGTGTCGGGGGATCTCCGCTGCGTGAGTGATCGTGTGCGTACCGACTCCGATGTCGGCGCAGGGTCGTGGATCACCTGCGCACTGTGAATGGATTGTGTGCGTACTGTGCATGCCTTTTCGGCGGAGTGTCACGGGGGTGCGGACTTTGGTCCCGGGTCGTGGAGATCGACATTGCTTCACCCGAACGGATGAGTTTTAGTTCAGCGACCGCCCGGCGTCAGCCCGGGTGGCCACCGGGTGGAACGCCTAGTCCTGCCGCTGCCCGGTGGTACGCAACGAACTCTGTACGGCAGGAGCGGGGGACCCACAGGTAAGTCGCCGGACCCGAATTCTTCGCGGACCGGCTTGGGGTGAAGCCGCCTTTCACGCGGCCGGGCAACTCCAGCCCGAACCCGACAGCTCACCTCGCAGGCGTCGGAGAGGACATTTTCCATGCCCGCACAGGCTCGTCGTATCGCCCTGCCCCGCGCCGCCCGGATCGGCATCGCCACCGCCGTCACCGGTGCCGCCTTCGCCCTCCCGCTGGTGACCACCGTCACCGCCCAGGCCCACGAGGTCCCGGCCGCCCCGGCCGCGAAGACCGCTCCGGCCGCGAAGACCGCTCCGGCCGCTCCCGCCGCCCCGGCCGCCCCGGCCGCCGCCCCGGTCGCGGACAGCTACAAGGTCGTCGGTGGGGACACCCTCTCGAAGATCGCCGCCGCGAAGAACGTGGACGGCGGCTGGCAGGCGCTGTACGAGCACAACCGCTCGGTCATCGGCGCCAACCCGAACCTCATCTTCCCGGGCCAGCAGCTCGCGCTCGGCGCCAAGGCCGCCCCGGCCGCCAAGCCGGCCGCGCCCGCCGCCAAGCCGAAGGTCTCGCAGGACGCGGTGAAGCCGGCCGCCCCGAAGCCGGCCGCCCCCGCCACCACCGCCGCCAAGCCGGCCGCCCCGGCCGTCAAGCCTGCCGCCCCGGCCGTCAAGCCCGCCGTCCAGCCCCAGACCGTCGCCGCCCCGGTGGCGACCCCGGTCGTCGCCGCCACCTCCGGCTTCGTCGCCCCGC
The DNA here is from genome assembly GCF_040296005.1 of Kitasatospora sp. NPDC002551. Taxonomy (NCBI): domain Bacteria; kingdom Bacillati; phylum Actinomycetota; class Actinomycetes; order Kitasatosporales; family Streptomycetaceae; genus Kitasatospora; species Kitasatospora sp. NPDC002551. The sequence continues at coordinate 39,547 of NZ_JBEOWI010000005.1, forward strand.
TGGCCAACCCGAAGCTCGGCACCGCCTACGGCGTGGCCGGCTCGATGTGGGCCTCCGGTCACCACACCGGCGCCGACTTCGTCGCCTCGACCGGGACCCCGCTGCGCGCCATCGCGGCCGGCACCGTGGTGAAGGCCGGCAACGGCGGCGCCTACGGCAACGAGGTCGAGATCAAGCTCGCCGACGGCAAGTACGCCCAGTACGCGCACCTGTCCTCGATCGGCGTCAAGGTCGGCCAGACCGTCACCGTCGGCCAGCAGATCGGCCTCTCCGGCGCGACCGGCAACGTGACCGGCCCGCACCTGCACTTCGAGGTCCGCACCGGCTCGGAGTACGGCTCGGACATCGACCCGATCGCCTACCTGCGGGCGCACGGCGTCTCGATCTGACCCTCGGGCCGGATCGCACCAGCCACCGCTGGGTGCGGGGCGAAACGACTCCTCCGGAATGGTCATGTCGGGTGACCGCTCGACCGGGTGATCGCCGCACCTCCAGTGGACCGACGGGCGCGGGACACGCCCGTCCGGCCGGCCCGGTTCGCGAGACCTCTCGCGGGCCGGGCCGGCCGTCGCCGTTTCCGGTCGAACGGGACGACCGGGGCTTCGAACGGCGCGTCAACCCTGTGAGGGTGACGGCGGGTCACCTCTCGTTGCGGGCTCGCCCGCCGCGCCCCGATGCTGTCGGGCAGTCATCGTCCGACCGGTCCGGCGGGCGGCACAGCCACGGCGGGTGAAGGGGGCCGGATGGCCGACCAGAGCGGGCAGGCGGAGTCGCGCCCGGAGGTGGACCGGCTGAAGGCGGACTCGGTCGGCCTGCCGGGCGTGGTGTTCATGGCGGTCGCCACGGCGGCGCCGATCACCGCGATGACCGGCAACCTCCCGATCGTCATCGGCCAGGGCAACGGCGCCGGCGCGCCCGCCGCGTACGTCTTCGCGACCCTGGTGCTCACCGTCTTCTCGATCGGCTACGTGGCGATGGCCCGCCATCTCACCTCGGCCGGGGCGTTCTACGGCTACATCTCGCACGGGCTCGGCCGGGTCGTCGGGATGGCGTCGGGTCTGCTGGCGGTGCTCGCCTACATCGTCTTCGAGGCGGCGGTGATCGGCTTCTTCGCGTACGCGCTGCGCGGGCTGGTCGCCGCGCAGCTGGGGGTGGAGCCGCCCTGGGGCTGGTACGCGGCGCTCGGGCTGCTGGTGATCGGGGTGATGGCCTGGTTCGACCTGCACCTGACCGCGCGGGTGCTCGGGGTGGCGCTGGTGCTGGAGGTCGCCGTGCTGGGCGCCGTCTCGCTGGCCGTGCTGCTCACCGGCGGCGGGCCGGACGGGATCGTCGGGCGGGCGGTCGATCCGCTGAACGCCTTCCGCGGCGTGGACGGGGCCGGGTCGGCGGGCGCCGGGCTGGGGCTGTTCTTCGCGTTCTGCTCCTGGGTGGGCTTCGAGTCCACCGCGATGTACGGCGAGGAGTCCCGCGACCCGAAGCGGGTGGTGCCGAGGGCGACGCTGATCTCGGTGGTCGGGGTCGGGCTGTTCTACGTCCTCGTCTCCTGGATGATCGTCTCCGGCAACGGCGTGCGGCACGCGGTGGAGGTCGCCCAGGGCCTGGTGCCGGGCAAGGACGGCACCAGCCTGTTCTTCGACCCGCTCGGCGAGCACCTCGGCGGCTGGGCGGTCACGGTGTTCCAGTGGCTGGTGGTGAGCGGCTCCTTCGCCTGCGCGATGGCCTTCCACCAGTGCGCGGCCCGGTACCTGTACGCGATCGGGCGCGAGGGGTTCATCCACCCGGCACTCGGGCGCACCCATCCCAGGTACGGCTCGCCGCACGTCGCCTCGGTGGTGCAGTCGCTGATCGCGGTGGCGCTGGTGGCCGGATTCCTGGCGGCCGGGCTGGATCCGTACGTGCACCTGTACACGCTGATGGCGCTGCTCGGGACGATGGCGATCCTGATCGTGCAGACGCTCTGTTCCTTCGCGGTGGTCGGCTATTTCCACGTGCAGGGCCGGCACCCGGGGACCGGGCACTGGTTCCGGACGCTGGTCGCGCCGCTGGCCGGCGGGGTGGCGATGGCGGGGGTGGTGGCCCTGTTGGTGATCCACAAGGACGCCGCCGCCGGAGCGGCCGCCGGTACGCCGCTCTTCCGGCTGATCCCGTACCTGGTGATCGGGACCTTCCTGGGCGGGATCGGGCTGGCGCTGTGGATGCGCGCCCGCCGGCCGGAGCGGTACGCCCGGATGGGGCGGATCGTCCTGGAGGACGCGGTGGAGCGCTCCGACGAGGCCGCGCCGGTGGGGATATGACGACGCGCCGGCGGACGCCGCGTCACGGCCGGCGGGCCGGCAGCGCCTGTTCGGCGGCGGTCAGCAGCTGGTGCACCCGGTGGCCGAAGTCGTCGGCGTCGCGGGCCGGTTCGGGGAAGACCAGGCGGACGTCGCGGTGGCCGTGCGGGTGGTCCAGGCGGAGCACCAGGCCGTACCGGTCGAGGGCGAGCGGGCGCACGGCGGGGAGTCCGGCGAGCAGCGCCGGGTCGAGCAGGCGGGTGAGCACGGCGAGCGCGTCCGGGTGGTCGTCGGCCAGGTGGGTGAGCAGGCCGGCCTCGTAGCGGGCCAGCGGGTCGGGGCCGGCGGCCGCGAGGTCGGCGCCGGTGATCGCGCTGGTGCCGTACGGGGTGGAGAGCACGGCGTGGGCGACGTCCAGGCGGAGGTGGACGCTCAGGCCGTCGTCGGCGAGGTGGGCCAGGTGCAGCCGGCCGGCCAGGGTGAGGCGGCCGCGGACCCGGTCGCGCACGGCGACCGGGGCGATGTCGGTGAGGTCGAGCACGACGGCGAGGCCGTCCTGCTCGCGGGCGATGGCGACGGTGAGCGGGGCGTCGAGCGGGGCGCGCAGCCGCAGCCGGGAGCCGTGCACCGAGACGGGGGTGGAGAGTTCATGGTGCTCGCCGCAGGCGCGGAGGACCACCGAGGAGGCGGCGGTGAGCAGGCCGGCGATCCGCTCGGCGGCGCTCGGCTCGGGGACCTCGGCGGTGTCGGCCGGCCCGGGAATCCCGGCGGTCTCGCCGGTCTCGCCGGTCGGGGAAGTCTCGGCGTCGAGGGGGTGCGGGCTCATGGGTGCGGGACCTCCGGCGGGCTGCCTGCCTGATAGTTAGGTGAGCCTAACCTAATGAGTCGGGGGAGGGGAGGGCAAGGCGCCGCCGGGGGCGGATGACGCGCCAGGGCCCGGACACGAGGTCCGGGCCCTGGCGCGCTCGTCGCGGGGGTCAGCCGATGACGGCCTGGGCGTCGATCTCCACCAGCATCGGCTCCTGCGGCAGCTCGACGAAGATCGTGGTGCGGCAGGGCTTCACGCCGCCGGGCTCGATGTTCTCGTCGATGAACTCGGCGTAGACCTCGTTCATCAGCGGGAAGTCGGCGCGCTTGGTGAGGTACACGCGGAACATCACCACGTCCTCGATGGTGGCGCCGCCCGCCTCGACGATCGCCTTGACGTTCTCCAGCGTCCGGCGGGTCTGCGCCTTCACGTCGCCGTGGTACAGGTACTCGCCGGTGGCCGGGTCCTGCGGGCCCTGGCCGGAGACCTGCAGGATCGGGCCCTTGCGGACGCCCTGGGAGAACATCCAGGCCGGGGCGGGGGCGCCGTCGGTGCGGATCTCGGTCTTGTCGCTCATGCGGTTCGCTTCCTCGGTGGGGTGCGGTCGGGGATCGGGGGGACGGTCCGGGGCGGGGTCAGGGGTGGTGCGGGAGCTGGCCGCAGTCGGCGGAGACCGCCCGGGTGGTGGCGAGCAACTGCGGCAGCAGCTCCAGCACCTGCTCGTACGGGAGGACGACGTCGGGCACGGAGATCGAGGCGGCGGCGACCACCCGGCCGCTGGCGTCCCGGATCGGCGCGGCCACGCAGTTGATGAACGCCTCGTGCTCGGCGTGGTCCTGCGCCCAGCCCTGGGCGGCGACCTTCTCCAGCTCCGCGAGCAGCGCCTCGGGTGTGGCCAGGGTGCGCGGGGTGTGCGGCACGAAGTCGATGCCGGCCACCACCCGGCGGCGCTCCGGCGCGGGCAGGTCGGCGAGCAGCACCTTGGAGACGGCGGCGCTGTGCAGCGCGGCGCGCAGGCCGATCCGCGAGTACATCCGCACCGGGTGGCGGGAGTCGTACTTGTCGATGTAGACCACCTCGCCGCCCTCGTACGCGGCCAGGTGCACGGTCTGGCCGGTGGCGGCGTTCAGCTCGGCCAGGTGCGGGGCGGCGATCCGGCGCACCCCGCGCTGTTCCAGGGCCAGGCCGGAGAGGGCGAACAGGCCCGCGCCCAGGTGGTAGCGGTAGCCGGCGTCCCGGTAGACGAATCGTTCCTCTTCGAGGGACTGGAGCAGTCGCAGCACGGTCGTCTTGTGCACGCCGAGCACCTCGGCCAGCTGGTCCAGGGAACGCTCGCCCTCGCCGAGCTCGGCGAGGATGCGCAGGGCGCGGGTGACGGTCTGGCTCATGGTGCTCCAAGGGCCGGGGCGGTGGCCGGTGCGGACAGGACAGGGGACACGATGCCATCCGCCGACACCCGGGTGGCCGCCCAGTCCTCGGGCGCGGCGTCGAGCAGGGCCGCGACCACCTCGGCCGGGGGCAGCTCGGCCTGGTCGCCGTGGGCGGTCAGGGCGCAGGCCGCGCTCAGGTGGCCCAGCCGCAGCCGGCGCCGCTGGTCGAGGCCGCGGACGGTGCCGGCCAGGTAGCCGGCGGCGAAGGCGTCCCCCGCCCCGGTCGCCTCGACCACCTCGACGGCCAGCGCCGGTTCGGTGACGGCGCTGCCGTCCCGCTCGACCGCGGTGACCAGCCGGGCGGCGTCCTTGACCACCAGGGTGGCGGGGGAGGGGAAACGCCGGCGCAGCGCGTGCGGATCGCCGGTGCCGAAGGCGGTCTCCGCCTCGTCGGCGCCGAGCAGCAGCAGGTCGGCGGCGTCCAGCAGCGGCGGCAGCACCGAGGGGTCGCGCTCGCGCCAGAGCGCGGGGCGCCAGTTGAGGTCGAAGCTGACCAGTCGGCCGGGGCGGCGGTCGGCGAGCAGGGCGCGGAGCAGGGCGAGGCAGTCGTCGGAGAGGGCGGCGGTGATGCCGGACAGGTGCAGCAGCCGGGCCCCGGCCAGCAGCCGGGCGGCGGCCGGGTCGGTCAGCAGGGCGGGGGAGAGGGCGGCGGCGGCCGAGCCCCGTCGGTGGTAGTGCAGCCGGCTGCGGCCCGGGCCGAGGTCGTGGCGCTCGCCGGTGGCGCCGCCGACCTCCTTGAGGTACAGGCCGGTCGGGCGGTGCGGGTCGACGGCGACCGCGGAGACGTCCACCCCGCGGGCGGTCAGTTCGCCGAGCAGGCGGCGGCCGAAGCCGTCGTCGCCCACCCGGCTGATCCAGGCGCTCGGCACCCCCAGGGCGGTCAGCGCACCGGCCACGTTGGACTCCGCGCCGCCGACCGAGAGGCGGAAGCTCTCCACGGACTCCAGCGGCCCGGGCCGGTCCGGGAGGAGCACGGCCATCGACTCGCCCACGCAGACGGCCACCGGGGCGGCGGGCCGCGCGGGGTCGGCGGCGGCGGGTTCCGGGGCGGATGCCGGGCCGGGGGCGGACGGGGCGGCCGCCGGACGGCCGGGCGGTGGGGTGCCCGGGCTCACGGCGGCGTCCTGGCGTGGCATCTGCTGGGCTCCTCGGAGTGCTGCGGTCCGGCCGGGTGGGGGTGCTGCGGCGAGCCGGCCTGACCCGCGTACGGCGGGCGGCTGTCGTTGACCTTCGTCCGGCGCCGATGCTAGAACCGTGCTGCCAGCATGTGCAACCCTCATTGCGCATGTTGCAACATGGCAGATGGAGGAAGACGGTGGACCAGACCTTCGCAAGCAGCGGCACCGGCCCCGGCCTCGACACCCGAGCGGTGGCGGCGCTGGCCGAGGAGGTGCTCGACTGGCGGTTCAAAGCGCTGCCCCCGGCCGCCGCGGGCCTGACCGTCCGCCAGTACCTGGAAACCGGCCCCGCCCTCGCCGACCTCGGCACCCCGCTGCTCACCCTCGACGCGGGCGCCCTCGACCACAACCTGCGCACCATGGCCCGCTGGTGCGCCGACGCCGGCGTGGCGCTCGCCCCGCACGGCAAGACCACCATGGCGCCCGCGCTCTGGCAGGCCCAGCTGGCCGCCGGCAGCCACGGCATCACCCTCGCCAACCTGCCGCAGCTGCGGGTCGCCCGGGCCTTCGGCGTGCGGCGGGTGCTGCTCGCCAACTCCCTGCTGGACCCGGCCGGCCTGCGCTGGCTGGCGGGCGAACTGGCCGCCGACCCGGACTTCGCCTTCGTCTCCTGGGTGGACTCCGTGGAGAGCGTCCGGCTGATGGACGGGGCGCTGCGCGCGGCCGGCGCCGAGCGCCCGGTGGAGGTGCTGGTCGAACTCGGCGGCCCGGGCGGGCGCACCGGCGCGCGCGGCGTCGACGCGGCGGTCGGGATCGCGGACGCCGTCCGCGCCGCGCCGACCCTCCGGCTGGCCGGCATCGGCGGCTACGAGGGCGCGCTGGCCCACGACGCGAGCGAGGCCGGGCTGGCCGCCGTGCGCGGCTACCTGCGGTCGCTGGCCGAGCTGCACGGGCGGCTCGCCGGCCGCTACGCGGACGGGGCCGCGCCGCTGGTGACGGCCGGCGGCAGCGCCTACTTCGACCTGGTCGCCGAGGAGCTGGGCGCGCTGCCGGAGGCGTTCGTGGTGCTCCGCTCGGGCGCGTACATCGCGCACGACGACGGCTTTTACCGGGGGATCTCGCCACTGGCGCGCGGGGCCGCCGGTGCCTCCGGCGGCGGGGCGCTGCGGGCCGCGCTGCACGGCTGGGCCCGGGTGGTATCCCGGCCGGAGCCGCAGCTGGCCCTGCTGGACGCGGGCAAGCGCGACCTGCCGTTCGACGAGGGCCTGCCGGAGCCGCAGGCGGTGCGGGGCGGCGCCGAGCTGACGGGCACGGCGGCGCGGATCACCGCGCTCAACGACCAGCACGCCTTCCTGCGCGACGCGGGCGACCTCGCCCCGGTCGGCGCGGTGCTGCGGCTCGGGGTCTCGCACCCGTGCACGGCCTTCGACAAGTGGGCGCTGATCCCCGTGCTGGACGACGCCTCGGCGGCGGAGCCGAAGGTCACCGGGCTGGTCAGGACGTTCTTCTGATGGGCGGGGCACCGGGCGACGGCCGTGGCGCGGTCCCCCGTGGCACGACCGTCCGGGGCACGGTCTTCCGGGGCGCCACCGTCGTCGACGGCACGGGCGCCGGGCGGTACCGGGCGGACGTCCGGATCGCCGACGGGGTGATCGTCGAGGTCGCCGACCCCGGCACCGCGGCGGGCGGCGCGGCGCGCACGGTGGACGCGGACGGGCTGGTGCTGGCCCCCGGGTTCATCGACATGCACGCCCACTCCGACCTCGCCCTGCTGCGCGAACCCGAGCACCCGGCCAAGGTCACCCAGGGCGTCACCTGCGAGGTCCTCGGCCAGGACGGCCTGTCCTACGCGCCGGTCGACGACACCACGCTGCCCGCGCTGCGCCGCCAGATCGCCGGCTGGAACGGCGACCCGGAGGGTTTCGACTGGGACTGGCGGACCGTCGGCGGCTACCTGGACCGGCTGGACCGCACCGGTCCCGCCGTCAACGCCTGCTACCTGGTGCCGCACGGCTCGCTGCGGATGCTCGCGGTGGGCTGGGAGAACCGGGCCCCGAGCGCGGCCGAACTCGACCGGATGCGCGAGCTGTTGGCGCAGGGCCTGGCCGAGGGCGCGGTCGGCATGTCCAGCGGTCTGACGTACACCCCCGGGATGTACGCCGGTACCGAGGAACTGGTCGAGCTCTGCCGGGTCGTCGCCGGATACGGCGGCTTCCACGCGCCGCACCAGCGCTCCTACGGCGCGGGCGCGCTGGAGGGGTACGCGGAGATGGTCGAGATCGCCCGGCGGTCCGGCTGCCCGCTCCACCTCACCCACGCCACGATGAACTTCGGCGTCAACGAGGGCCGGGCCGGCGAGCTGCTGGACCTGGTCGACCGGGCGCTCGCCGACGGGGTGGACCTCACCCTGGACAGCTACCCCTACCTGCCCGGATCCACCACCCTGGCGGCGCTGCTGCCCAGTTGGGCCACCGAGGGCGGCCCGGAGGCCACCCTGACCCGGCTCGGCGACCCGGCGGCGCGCGAGCGGATCCGCTACGAGGTGGAGGAGAAGGGCAGCGACGGCTGCCACGGAGTGGTCACCGACTGGGCGACCATCCAGCTCTCCGGTGTCGGCGCCCCGGAACTCGCCGGCGCGGTCGGCCGCACCGTCGCCGAACTCGCCGCCGAGCAGGGCCGCAGCGGCACCGAGGTCTTCCTCGACCTGCTGCTGCGGGACGGGCTGGCGACCACCATCCTCCAGCACGTCGGCCACGAGGAGAACGTCCGGGCGATCATGCGCCACCGCGCGCACACCGTCGGCAGCGACGGGCTGCTGGTCGGCGCCCGGCCGCACCCGCGCGCCTGGGGCACCTTCCCGCGCTACCTGGCCCGCTACGTCCGGGAGTCGGGCGTGCTGACGCTGGAGGAGGCGGTCGCCCGGATGACCGGGCGGCCGGCCGCCCGGCTGCGGCTGCACCGGCGCGGGCGGATCGCCGCCGGGTACCACGCCGACCTCGTCCTGTTCGACCCCGAACGCGTCCGGGACACCGCCACCTTCGAGCAGCCCAGGCGGCCCGCGGCGGGCATCGAGCACGTCTACGTGAACGGCACCGCCGTCGTCGAGGGGGGCCGCGCCACGGGCGCGCGCCCCGGGCGGGCGCTGCGCCGGACCGGGCGGGGGGCGGAGGCCGTGTGAGGTCCGGGCCCATGACGTCGAGTGCTCCGTGAATCCCAGTGAATGGATGGAAGCCCTGTGAAAGCCAATCCCGTGAACCCGAACCCGAGCCCGGTCGGCCGGAAGACCTCCGCCGAGGCCATGGTGGCGGCGGCCCGCGGCGCGCTCGCCGCCGAACCGGTGATCGCGGTCGTCCGCGCCCCGCGGATACCGGACGCCGCCGCGCTCTGCGCCGCGCTCGCGGAAGGGGGCATCACCTGGACCGAATTCACCTTCACCACACCGGATGTGACGGATCATCTGCGCGAGGCGGCGCAGGCCGGCCACCGGGTCGGGGTGGGCACGGTGCTCACCGCCGAGCAGGCCGAGAGCGGGCTCGCCGTCGGCGCGTCGTTCCTGGTCACCCCCGGGCTGCGGCCCGAGGTGGCGGACGTCGCGCACGCGGCCCGGGTCCCGGTGGTGCTCGGCGCGCTGACCGCGACCGAGGTGGCCCAGGCGGTGGACCTCGGCGCCGCCGCCGTGAAGATCTTCCCCGCCCGGGCCTTCGGCCCCGGCTACTTCAAGGACCTGCGCGGACCGTACCCGGACGTCCCGCTGGTCGCCTCCGGCGGCGTCAACGCGGGCAACGCGGCGGAGTTCCTGGCGCAGGGCGCGCTGGCGGTCTGCGCCGGGACGGACGTGGTGGCGCCGGAGGTGGTCGCGGCCGGGGACTGGGCCGAGATCACCCGGCGGGCGCGGGCGTTCACCGAAGCCTGCGCGGCGCGGTAGCGGGCGGTCGCGCGGGTCGTGGCGCGGTCGGGCGGCCGGGAGCGGTGGCCGTCCGACCGGCCGGGAGCGCGCGGTGGGTGGGCGCGCGCGGGAGCGGAAGGGGCTCGGGACGGCGCGCGCCCCGGCCCGGCGCTGCTTCCGGGAACCGCGCGACGGTCCAGGAGTGGCCGGGCCGGACTGTTGGGGCGGCCGGGATTCGACGAGAATCGGTAGCCCCCCGGCACCCGGCAGGAGGATCCACCCATGACCTCGACCCGCCCAGGCCCCGACTGGCTGACCGACGCCGTGCTCTACCAGATCTACCCCCAGTCCTTCGCCGACTCCGACGGCGACGGCATCGGCGACTTCGCGGGCATCACCGAGCACCTCGACCACCTCGCCTGGCTGGGCGTGGACACGGTCTGGCTGAACCCGTGCTTCGACTCGCCGTTCCGCGACGCGGGGTACGACGTCACCGACTACTTCGCCCCCGCCCCGCGCTACGGCACCGCCGACGACCTCGCCGCCCTCGTCGGGGCGGCGCGCCGCAGGGGCATCCGGATCCTGCTGGACCTGGTCGCCGGCCACACCTCCGACCAGCACCCCTGGTTCCGGACGTCGGCGCAGGACCCGTCGGACCACCGTTACATCTGGTCCGAGCGGCCGGTGGAGGGCTTCGTCGCCTCCCCGGGCAGCCGGGCCGGCTGGTACCGGCCGAACTTCTTCGACTGCCAGCCGGCGCTCAACTTCGGCTACGCGCGGGAGGACCCGCGGGAGCCCTGGCGCCAGCCGGTGGACGCCGAGGGCCCGCGGGCCAACCGCGCCGCGCTGCGCGCGATCATGGCCCACTGGCTCGGCCTCGGTGTGGCGGGCTTCCGGGTCGACATGGCGTCCTCGCTGGTCAAGGACGACCCCGGCTTCGTCGAGACCGGCAAGCTCTGGACCGAACTGCGCGACTGGCTCGACCGCGACCACCCGCAGGCCGCGCTGTTCGCCGAGTGGGGCGACCCGGCCGCCGCCGTCGCCGCCGGCTTCCACGCCGACTTCTTCCTCCAGTTCGGCGGCGGGGACGGCCTGCCGCTGCGCTCGCTGTGGAACAACAACGCGGGGACGGTGAAGGAGTACTGGCAGCAGGGCCCGTGCTACTTCGAGGCCGAGGGGCGCGGCACCCCGCAGGTGTTCCTGGACGCCTGGCGCTCGGCGGCCGAACTGACCGAGGGCGCCGGGCACATCGCCCTCCCCACCGCCAACCACGACTTCTCGCGGCTGGCCACCGGGCCGCGCACCGCCGACCAGCTCGCCCCGGCGTTCGCGCTGCTGCTCACCTGGCCGACCCTGCCGGCGGTCTACTACGGCGACGAGATCGGCATGCGCTTCGTGCCGGACCTGCCGGACACCGAGGGCAGCGCGCTCGGCGCGACGTACAACCGGGCAGGCTCGCGCACCCCGATGCAGTGGGCGCCCGGAGTGAACGCGGGCTTCTCCGCCGCGCCCGCCGACCGGCTCTACCTGCCGGTCGACCCGGACCCGCACCGGCCGGACGTCGCCACCCAGCGGGCCGACCCGACCTCGCTGCTGCACACCGTGCGGCGGCTGATCGCGCTGCGCCGGGCGCACCCGGGCCTGGGCACGCGGGCCTCGGTGGAGGTGCGGCACGCCGGGTACCCGCTCGTCTACACCCGGGCCGGACGCTACCTGGTGGCGGTCAACCCGCGGCGGGAGCCGGCGGTCGTCCCGGCGGAGGCGGCGTTCGGCGGGGCCGACGGGGCACGTCGGACCGCGCGGCCGCTGGACGTCCAGGGGGTGACGATCGGCGCCGCGGGCGAACTGCGGGCGGAAGGGTTCTCGTACGGGGTCTTCGAGCTGGGGTGACGCCGTAGCGGGCGAGGACGGATCGGCGGGGGCGGACTTCGGTCCGTCCCCGCAGTGGTTGTAGACTGCATCCAGATAGTTGCATTTACCACCCAATGATCCACGCAGTGATCTTCCCGTCGGAGGATGGACCGAATCCCATGAGCACATCCCGGACCACCACCGCGGCGCCCGCCCCTGGGCACGCGCTCAAGCACCTGGCACTCCACCTGCTCACCCCGCTGCTGATGTGCCTCGGCATGGCGCTCGCCTACCAGGGCGCCTTCCACCAGCCCGGGCCGCACCACCTGAAGGTCGCCGTCGTCGGCACCACCCCACAGGCGCGGGAGCTGGCCGGAGCCGTGCGGGGCGCGGCGGGCGACGCGCTGGACGTCGCGACGCTGCCCGACCGGGCGGCCGCCGAGCGGCAGCTGCTGGACCGTGAGCTGGTCGGGGCCTTCGTGCCGGACGCGGACCGCCCGGAGCTGCTGGTGGCCAAGGCGAACTCGGACACCTCGGCGATGGCGGCCGAGAAGGTGTTCCAGCGCGTCGCCGGACAGCAGGGCGCGCCGCTGGCCGTCACCGATCTCACCACCCCGAGCCAGGGCGACCCGACCGGCCAGGGGCTGTTCTTCCTGCTGGTCGCGCTCAGCATCGGCTCCTACGGCAGCGTCGCGGTGATCGGCGCGGCCGGGGCGGCGCTGAGCATGCGGATCCGGGTGCTCGTCGGCCTCGGCGTCTCGCTCGTGGTGAGCGTGATCGGGATCGTCACCGCCGGGCCGGTCTTCCACGTGGTGGACCACGACCTGGCCGGGGTCTGGGCGCTCGGCTGGCTGTACGCGGCCGGGGTGATCGGCATCGGCATCGGCCTGCACGGCTTCCTCAAGCGGTGGACCACGCTGGTCATGATGGTGCTGTTCGTGATGCTGAACTTCACCAGCTCGGGCGGTGTCTACCGGCCGGACCTGCAGAACGGGTTCTTCGGCGGGCTGCACTCCTTCTGGACCGGCGCCGGCTTCCTGGAGGGCGCGCGCAGCCTGCTGTACTTCGACGGCGGCGCCGGGTTCGCCGGGAACGTGCTGGTGCTGGTGCTCTGGCTGGCGGCCGCGGGGGCGCTGGTGACCGCCGCGGCGCTGTACGAGAGGCGCGGCCTGGCCGGGGCCGGGGGTGCCCTCGGGTCCCGGGACGAGCCGGGGGCGGAGGAGGAGATGGAGGAGTCGGCGGTCGCGGTCTGACCGTCCGTCCGGACGGCGCGCGGCCGGCCGGGGGATCCTCGCGGCGGCACGGCCCGGCGGCGCCGGAGCGGCCGGGTGCGGCGTGCTCTGCTGACGCCAGGCCGCTGCCCGGCCGTCCGTCCTCCCGAGGAGTACCGCCGTGCCCCGACCGTTCCACCGATCCGCCCGCCCGGCCCGCGCCGCCCTGCTCTCCGCGGCGCCGGCCGCCGCCCTCGCGCTGGCGCTGCTGGCCGCCACCCCGGCCGTGGCCGTGGCGCCACCGCTCTCCGACCCGCGGATCGTCGCCCACTTCGACATCGCCGAGCACCTCCAGCCCGAGAACATCGCCCTGGAGCCCGACGGCTCGGTGGACCTCACCTTCTCCCTGGCCCGCCAGGTCGGCCGGGTCGGCCCGGACGGCCGGCTCACCGTCCTGGCCACCCTGCCCGCGCCCGAGCACCCGGCCACCCCCATGCTCGGCGCGGCCGTCGTCTCCGGTCTGGCCCGCGGCCACGACGGCACGCTGTACTTCACCTACGCCACCGGCACCGAGGACCTCACCGGCCTCTGGCGGCTCTGCCCCGGCGGCGAGCCCGAGCGGATCGCCGCGTTCCCCGTGGACGGCCTGCCCAACGGCCTCGCGCTGGACGAGCACGCGGGCGTGCTCTACTCCGCCGACTCGGTGCTCGGCCTGGTCCGGGCCGTTCCGCTGGACGGCGGGGCCCCGGAGGTCTGGTCCGACGACGCCCTGCTCAAGCCGGTCACCGCCTTCGGCGCCAACGGACTCAAGGTGCACCACGGCGCCGTGTGGGTCGGCAACACCGACACCGGCTCCCTGCTGCGCATCCCGGTCGGCCCGGACGGCACCGCCGGCCCGGTGGAGGTCCGCGCCACGGGCCTCGACGGGTTCGACGACTTCGCCTTCGTCGGCGCCGGGGACGACGTGCTCGCGACGCTCAACCCCTCCAGCGAGGTCGTGCACCTCGCCTCGGACGGCACCCGTCACACGGTCCTCGATGCGGCGGACGGCCTCTCCAACCCCACCTCGGTCGCGATCGGCGGCGACACCGTGTACGTGCCGAGCGCCGCATTCTTCACCCTGGCGGACCCGAACCTGCTGGCCGCGACGCTGGAGCGGTAGCGCGGACGGCCCGGCGGCGCCGGTGCGCCCCGGTCAGCGGCGGCCCGGCGGGCGGGTGAAGCAGCAGTCGCCGCAGACACCCGCGCCCGGGCCGACCCGGTAGTACAGGCAGCAGCTGGTGCGCCGGAACGCGGGGCCGGCCGGCGCCCCGGCGAACGCGCCGGTCCCGGCCAGTGGTGGGCGGCCGAGCACCTCGGCGACGAGCGCACGGGCCGGGGTGCGGCCCGCCCCGTACGCGGGGTGGGCCTCCAGCACGCGCAGCGCGCCCGCCAGCGCGGAGGCGGTGTTGCCCCGCAGCAGCCCCTCGGCGAGCGGGACCGTGCCCCGGACGGCCGCCGCCAGCTCCGCCAGCTGCCCCTCGACGACGGTCCGCCGGAAGCGGTCGGCGAGCGCAGCCCGGTCCGTCGACCCGGACCGGTACGGCACCCAGAGATCGATCGGCCCCTGCTCGGGGACCCGGACCCAGGCCCGGTCGGGGGTCAGGTCGGGCACCTCGCCGAGCAGGGCGGCCGCGCCGAGTCCCACCGAACAGAACCTGGCCGCCAGGCCGAGGTGCAGGGTCGAGGCGGCGACCCGGGCCTCGGTGGTGCCCAGCCGCCGGGCCACCTCCTGCACCCGGCCCGCCAACAGCCCGTCCGGGCCCGGGGCGTAGAGATCCCGGAGCGGTCGGTGGCCCGGCGGCGGCCCCTGGCCGGGCGTGCCGGCGGCGTCCAGGGCGAAGTACGGGCCGAGGGCGGCGAGCCGGCCGTAGTCGGGCGCTTCGCTCATCGGACCGGTCCTCCGGGGTGTGGGGCGGCGGGTGCGCGGACCGGCGGGCGGTGGGGCGTCAGCCCCGGACGGTGAAGCTGCTGGTGTCGGTCCGGAGGAACGGTACCGTGCCCTGGCAGTCCGAGACGGGTGTCCCGAACGCGCCCCAGAGCCAGCCCAGGCGGTCGTTGCGCCCCTCGTCCTGGACGGTGAGCGAGACCTTCGAGCCCAGGAACGGCACGTCCGGGAACCACGGGACGGTGCCACTGGTGATCACACCGGTGGCGATCGCGGTCCGTCCGCCCACGGCGAGGCAGGTGAGGTCGCCCTCGAAGTCGGCGACGAGCGCGCCGTCGGGGCGGTGGTGGGTGACGTGGAAGTGGCCCCGGGCGTGGCCGGGGGCGTTGTTGAGGTCCGTCCGGGCGTCGATCTCGAAGTGGACGGCATCGCCCTCCATGCCGCGGAAGTCCTTGGTGAGGGTGGCTCCGCCGCTGCCCCGCAGCCGGGCGGAGGAGGAGGCCGCGCCGGAGCCCTCCGCGGCGGAGGCGGGTGCCGCGGCGGCGACCGTCGCGAGCAGGCAGAGCGCGGTGGCGGAGGCGGCGCGGGCGGCGCGGGCGGTGGTGGTCGGGCGGAAGCGCATCGGGTCGGTCCTCTCCTGGGCCGGAGGTGGAGCGGGGAGGGCGGTTCGTTCCGCCCGTTCGGTCACGCACCACCGTGCCCGCCCGCCGGCCGTCACACCTCCCGCTGTGGTGGGGGCTTGCCCCTGCCCGGGGAGGATTTCCGCCTCCCCCCCCGGGGGGTGGCCCGCGTCAGCGTGGCCGGGGGAGCGGAGCATAGGCTCGGACGCATGCCTGCCGAATCCTCGGCGGACCGGTCCCCGGGCCGGTCCGCCAGCGCATCCCCCGTTCACGGCATCCGCGTTGCCGTGAGCGAGCGGGGTGGTCCGGCCGGCCGGTTCGCCGGGCTGCGGCGGCCGGCGGCGCCGGTGGCGGCGCTGTTCGCGCTCCTGCCCGTCGTGCTGGCGCACCCGGGGCAGCGCGGGGCCGCGCTGCTCCTGGCGGTGACGGCTGCCGTGGCGGCGCTGGTGGCGGCGGCGCCGTGGCCGTCGCGGCGGGTGACGCTCGCGGGGGCGGCGGGCGGGGTGGCGGCACTCTCGCTGCTGCTCGACCTCGGCTACCCGGGCCCGTACCGGTTGCCCGCGTTCTGGCTGCCGTTCGAGTGGACGGCGCTGCTGGTGCTGGCGGGGCGGGTGGCCCGGCGTTCCCGGGGCCGGTGGGCGGTCGCGGCGGGCGTGCTGACGGTCGCGGCGGTCCTGGCCGTACCGCTGCGCTGGATCCTCCGGAGCCCGCAGGGTGGCTGGTCCGGCGCGGTGGCCGTCCTGCTGCTCTCGCTGCTGCCGCTGACCGTGGTGGTCGGGGTGGCCCTCTACCTGCGGGTGCAGGACGTGCGGCGCGAGCGGGCGGTCGACCGGGCCCGGCGCGAGCAGCGGCTGGAGGTGGCGCGCGGGCTGCACGACTTCGTCGCGCACGAGGTCACCGGCATCGTGCTGGAGGCGCAGGCCGGGCAACTGCCGGGCCAGACGCCGGAGGAGACGGCCGCGCTGCTGCGGCGGCTGGAGGAGTCCGGGCTGCGCGCGCTGGACTCGATGGACGCGATGGTCGGCGCGCTGCGGGAGCCGCGCGAGGACGGGGGAGAGTCGCGCTCCCCGGTGGCGGCGGCCGGTGCCACCCGGGTGTACGGGCTGGCGGACCTGCCGGAGCTGGTGGAACGGTTCGGCGGGACCGGGCCGGTCCGGGCCCGGCTGGAGGCGGCACCGGAGGCCGCGGGCCTGCTCTCCGGGGAGGCGGAGGCCGCCGCGTACGCGGCGGTGCTGGAGGCGCTCACCAATGTGCGGCGGCACGCGCCCGGCGCCGCCGAGGCGGTGGTGCGGGTGGAGGTGCGGACGGGTGGCGACGGGGGCGCGGTGCGCGGGGTGGTCGTGTCGGTGAGCGACGACGGCGGGAGCCGGTCGGGCGTCAGGGGGCTGCTCCGGCGCCGACCGGGCAGCGGCGGCACCGGGCTGGTGGCGCTCGCCGAACGGCTCGCCGCGCACGGCGGCACGCTGGAGGCGGGGCCGCTGCGGCCGTCGGGGTGGCGGACCGGTTGCGAACTGCCCGTTCGGTAGGGGCGGGACCGTGGACGGGCGTCGAAGATCTGCCGATCGGCAGATGGCGGCGGCGCGGCGGGAGGCGATGCTCGTGGGCGTGACCGACGTGCCCGTCGAAGGAGGAGCCGCCATGGCCGCTGTACCTGTCGTTCCCGCCGTTTCCGCCGTACCCGCCGCTTCCGTCGCTTCCGCGGGGGCTTCCGGGTCGGCCCCGGGCCGTCGGGGCCGTCGGGGGCGGGGCGGGCGGCGGCCGGGGCGGCCCGTGAGCCGGGTGCCCGTCGTGGGCGCGGCCCTGGCGCTGGCCGTGCTGCTGGCCGCCGTCGCCGGCTGCGCCAGGGCCGGGGACGCCGAGCCCGAGTCGACGGTCTTCGGCTTCGGCGGCAGCACCCTGAACGTCGTGGCGCGGCATCACGTCCCGACCGACCTCGTCGCGACGGACCGTCAGGACGTCAAGGTCACCCGCTGGTTCAAGGCGGACGGGATCGGCACGGAGCGGACCAGCTGGTCCCTGGAGGGGGACACGCTCACCCTGGTGGCGAGTTGCTCCGGAATCGCCAACTGCGACGCGCGGTTCCGCGTCGAAGTCCCGCCGCACGTCACGGTGTTGCGCGACGGCCGGGCGACCGACCTCAAGGGCGCCGGGAGCGCCTGAGTCCGGGAGCGCGTGCGGGGGCCCTGCGCCACGGCCCCACGGCGGGGCCGTGCGAGACTGCCGTGCGTGACGAGTCCTCACCCGGAGCCCATCCGCACGCTGATCGCCGACGACCAGGAGGCCGTGCGCCGCGGCGTGCGGCGGATCCTGGAGGCCCAGCCCGACATCACCGTCGTCGGCGAGGCGGCCGACGGGCTCGCCGCGCTCGAACTCGCGGCCCAACTGCGCCCGGACGTCGCGCTGGTGGACATCCGGATGCCCCGGATGGACGGTCTGGAGCTGACCAGGCGGCTGGCCGCACCCGGGGCGGTGACGCCGGTGCGGGTGGTGGTGCTGACCACCTTCGACCTCGACGAGTACGTCTACCCGGCCCTGCGGCACGGGGCCTCCGGGTTCCTGCTGAAACGGTCCGGCCCGGCGCTGCTGGCCGAGGCGGTCCGGGCGGCGGCGGGCGGGGAGAGCCTGATCAGTCCGTCGGTCACCGTGCGGCTGCTGCAGCACGTCACCGCGCCCCGGCGGGTGGACCGCCGCTCGGCCCCGGCGGCGCCGCTGACCGAACGCGAGGTGGAGATCGCCGGCCAGGTCGCGGCCGGGCGGACCAACGCGGACATCGCCGCCGAGCTGTTCATCTCCCCGGGCACGGTCAAGACGCATGTGGCGAGCATCCAGCGCAAGCTCGGGGTGCAGAACCGGGTCGGCATCGCCGTGCACGCCTGGGAGATGGGGTACGCGGTGCCCTCCGCGCCGTGAGGCGTGATCGGGGCGGCGCGATCGGGGCGGACGGAACCTGCGGGGTCGAGATCGGCCTCCGGATCGCTCCTCCGGCCGTGTAGGTTCGATCGTCGACCGAGGTACCAGCGGCAGACCCTGATCCTTCTGGATCTGTCGCCACTGCCTCCTGCGGTCGAACTTCCTCTGACCCCGCAGGTCCACTTCCCATCATGCGCCGGTGACGGCGGATGCACCAGGGGGCTCCGGGAAGAATTCCCCACGAATGCGAAAAATCCCCTTCGATCGGACACCGGGTGCCCGGGGGGGGTCAGCCGCGCAGCGCGTCCTTGCGCAGGAACCGCTTCAGACGCTGCCACGTCCAGGTGTTGATCACGTCCTCGGTGGTCAGCCAGGCGCGCTGCGCCGTGCCGATCCCGTACCGGGGGTAGGCGAGGTGCGGGGTGGCGTGCGCGTCGCTGTCGATCGCGAACTTCACGCCGTGGCGCTTGGCCCGCAGCACGTCCTCGTCCCGCAGGTCGAGGCGCTGGGGCGAGCTGTTGATCTCGATCGCGGTGCCGGTCCGGGCGGCGGCCGCGAAGACGGCGTCGAGGTCGACGTCGATCGGCCCGCGCCGGCCGATCCGCCGGGTGGTGAGGTGGCCGATGACGTGGACGTGCGGGTTCTCGCAGGCCCGGATCAGCCGGCGGGTCTGGGCGTCGCGGTCGGCGCCGAAGTGGGAGTGGACGGAGGCCACGCAGACGTCGAACCCGGCGAGGAACCCGGCCGGCCAGTCCACCGTGCCGTCCGGTCCGATGTTCAGCTCGGTGCCGTGCAGCAGCCGCATCCGCCGGTGGCGTCCGGCCAGTTCGCGCAGCCGCTCCCGCTGGGCGAGCATCTTCTCGTCGGTCATCCGCTGCATCACCAGGTCGGGCGCGTGGTCGGTGACCGCGAAGTACGCGTAGCCGCGGGCGGCCGCGGTGTCGATCATCTCCTCCAGCGTGGCCAGCCCGTCGGTCAGGTCGGTGTGGGTGTGCAGGTCGCCGCGGAGGTCCTGCTCGGTCACCAGCTCCGGCAGCTCACCGCGCAGCGCGGCCTCGATCTCCCCGCGGTCCTCGCGCAGCGGCGGCGCGATCCAGGGCAGGCCGAGCGCCGCGTACACCTCCTCCTCGCTCTCCGAGACGACCTTCTCGCCGCCCTCCACCCGGAACAGCCCGTACTCGGAGAGCTTCAGCCCGGCCCGGACCGCCATCGTCCGCAGCTTGATGTTGTGCGCCTTCGAGCCGGTGAAGTACACCAGCGCCGCGCCCCAGTCCTCCTCGGGGACCACCCGCAGGTCCACCTGGACGCCGTCCGTGGTGCGCACCGAGGTCTTGGTCGGCCCGGTGCCGATCACCTCGGCCACGAAGGGGAGCCCGGCGAGCGCGGTCATCAGCGGCGCCGAGTCCTCGGCGGTGGCCAGCACGTCGATGTCGCCGACCGTCTCGCGCATCCGGCGCAGCGAGCCCGCGTACGCGCAGCGGGTGCACCCCGGGACGGCCCGCAGCGCCGTGACGAGCTGGTCGGCCAGCGCGGTGGCGGCGTCCAGCAGGGTCCGGCCGCCGGACTGCCGCATCAGCTCGATGCCGTGCAGGATCTTCTCGCCGCTGCGCTCGCCGAGGCCGGGCACCTCGCTCAGCCGGTCTTCGCGGATCGCCTCGGCGAGTTCCTCGACGGAGGCGATGCCGAGGTCGCGGTAGAGGGCGAGGGCGCGTTTCGGGCCGACGCCGGGGACGGACATCATCGCGCGGACCCCGGCCGGGATCCTGGCCCGGAGCTCCTCCAGCGCCCCGATCCGCCCGTCGGCGAGGTACTCGGCGATCTTCTCGGCGGTGGACCTGCCGACGCCCGGGATCTGCTGGAGCCCTTTGACGTCGAGGCCGTCGATGTCCTCGGGATGGCCGCCGACCGCCCGGGCGGCCTTCTCGTAGGCGCGGGCGCGGAAGGCGTCGCCACCGGTGATCGAGATCAGGTCGGCGTACTCCTGGAGCAGTTCCCTGACCTTGTCGTTGAGCCGGGCCATGGGGTCAGTCTAGGTTCGCCGGGCTGAACGGGCCGGGCTGAACAGGCCGGGCGGTCGAGGGCCGTTGGCCCGGTGCGTCGGTGGGCCGGCGGACGGGTTCGGGGGCGCACGGCGGAGGGCGCGCGCCGGTGCGGTGCTCCCGCCGGTCGGGGGGTGACGGCCCCGCTGGTCGGAGGGGTGGCAGTGGCTCCCGGGGCCCCGGGGCCGGATTGTCACCCGGGCGGCGGAAGCGCAGGCTTGGCGCAGGGCCGGGGAAGCGGCCCGCACCGGGCCGCCGCGGTGGCGGCGCGTCCGGTCCGTGCGGGACGAGGGGCAATGGCGATGGCAGGCGGAAGGCTCTGGGGCTACGTCGCGTCGGGCGCCCGGGCGCTGGGTGGGCTCGGCCCGCTCGGGCGGTCCGGGGCGCTGGCGGGCGCGCGGCTGCTCAAGGGCGTCGGCGGGGGCGGGCGGCCGGAAGCGGACGGGCGCGCGGGGGTGGTCGGCGGTGTGGCCGGGAGGCCGGGCGCGGGCGGGCCGGGGCGTCCCGGGCCCGGCGGCATGGCGGGGCCGCAGCTGTTGACCCGTCCGGAGCTGGAACGGTTGCGCTGGACGGACCGGGCCGGCGGCTGCGTGCCGGACGCGCGGCACGTGCAGCCGGCCGAGCTGGTGGGGCGGGTGCTGCGGGGCGGCGGGCGGGCGGCGACGGTGACCGCGCGGGTCCCGGTGGGGCTGCCGGTGGTGGTCGCGGACTCCGTACGGCTGGAGGCGGCGCTGGCCGGGCTGGTGGACCACGCGATCCGCCGCAATCCGCCGGGGGCCCGGGTCCTGGTGCGGGCCGATCCTTTGCCGGGGCCGGACGGCCGGTCCGGCGGGCGGCGCGGGTCGGGCGGCGGGGACGGGACGGCCGGGGCCGGGTCGTCGGGGGCGGGGTCGTCGGGGGCCGGGTTCGCTGCGTTCTTCGGCGGGTCGGATCCGTGGGGGGTGGAGCCGGCCCGGGTCGAGCTGCGGGTGGTGGACCGGGGCGCGTCCCAGCCGCCGGAGGCGCGGCGCTGGCTGTTCGGCGGGGCGGACGGCGCCGGGGGGTACGGCGGCGGGGCCGAGCGGATGGGGGCGTCGATGGCGGGCCTGGTCCGGGCGGCCGGGGGCCGGCTGATGGTCGAGCAGACGCCCGGCGGCGGGCTCACGGTGGTCGTGGTGCTGAGCGTGGCGCGGGACTGAGTTCGAATCCGCAAAGAGTTCTTCGCAAAAACCCTTTGCGAAGGATCCTTTGCGGTTCTATCGTGCTGCCATGACCGATGACCGAAGGTGGCCGCACAGTCCGGATCCGCAGACCGACGTCGTGATCGACGCCAAGGGGCTGCGGGCCCTGGCCCACCCCGTGCGCGTGCGGCTGATCGGGCTGCTGCGCAAGAACGGCCCGTCCACCGCCACCAGGCTGGCCGAGCAGCTGGGGCTGAACTCCGGCGCGACCAGCTACCACCTCCGCCAGCTGGCGGCCTCCGGCTTCGTCGCCGAGGACACCGAGCGCGGCAACGCCCGCGACCGCTGGTGGAAGGCGGTCCACCAGGTGACGTGGTGGACGGACACCGACCTCGCGGAGCAGGAGCCGGAGGCGGCGGCCGGCTATCTGCGCTCGATCGCGGCGGCGCACACCCTGACCACCCAGACGGCGCTCAACGCGTACGAGACCATGCCGGTGGAGTGGCGCCACGCGCTGGACCTCAGCGACATGGTGCTCCAGCTCACCCCGGCGGAGGCCCGGTCCCTGGCCGGGGAGCTGTCGGCGGTGATCGCCCGCTACCGCCGGGTCGATCCGGCGGCGCCCGGGCCGGAGGGCACGGACCGGGTGGCCGTGGTCGTCCAGGTGCTGCCCGAGCCGCAGCGCGGCGCGGCCGGTGACGAGCCGGCGGGGCGGTCATGACCGCCCGGGTCTCCGTCCCCTCACCGGCCGCGGAGGGCGTGCCCGCGCCGCGCAGCCTGCGGCCGCTGGCCGGCGTGCTCACGGCGATGGCCGTCTCGCTGACCGGGACGAGGGTGTCGGCGATCGCCCTGCCGTGGTTCGTGCTCGCCACCACCGGCAGCGCCACGATGACCGGTGTGGTCGCGTTCGTCGAAATGGCGCCCTACGTGCTGGTCAAGGCGCTCACCGGCCCGGTGGTCGACCGCCTCGGGCCGCGGACGGTCTCCTGGACCACGGACGCGGTGAGCGCCGTCGCGGCCGGCCTCGTGCCGCTGCTGCACGCCCTGGGGCTGCTGCCGTTCTGGCTGCTGCTGGTGATGGTCGCGGTGATCGGCGCCGCCCGCGGCCCGGGGGACCTCGCCAAGGAGGTCATGGTTCCCGAGGCTGCCGAGCTGGGCCGGATCCCGCTGGAGCGGGCCACCGGCCTGTCCGGGGTGACCGAGCGGCTGGCCACCACGGCCGGCCCGGCGGTCGGCGGCGGGCTGGTCGCCCTGCTCGGTCCGATGGCCGGTCTGACGGCCAATGCGATCGCCTTCGCGCTCGGCTCGCTGGTCATCGCCGTCGCCCTGCCGGCCGGGGCGGGCCGCGCCGCCGTACCGCCCCCGGCCGGCGCCGGCGAGGAGGAGCGGCCGGCCGGCTACTGGCAGCTGTTCCGGGAGGGCTTCGCCTTCCTGCGGCGCGACCCGCTGCTGATGACGATCATCGTGATGATCTCGGTGACCAACCTCCTGGACGTGGCGTTCGTGGCCGTACTGGTCCCCGTCTGGGCCCAGGAGACCGGTGGCGGCCCGGGCGCGATCGGCCTGACCGGGACGGTCTGGGGGGTCGCGGCGGTGGCCGGCAGCCTGATCGCGGCGGCGGTCGCCCACCGGCTGCCACGGCGCACGGTGTACTTCGTCGGCTTCCTGCTCACGGGGGCCCCGAGGTTCGTCGTGCTGGCCCTGGACGTGCCGATCAGCGTGGTGCTGGTGGTGTTCGTGGTGGGCGGCTTCGGTTCCGGGTTCATCAACCCGATCCTCGGCGCCGTCCTGTTCGAGCGGGTGCCGCGCCACCTGCTCGGGCGGGTCAACGCCCTGGGGGACTCGCTCGCCTGGGCCGGGATCCCGCTGGGCGGCCTGCTGGCCGGTGCGCTGGTGACGATGACGGGGCTGATACCGGTGCTGCTCGGGGCCGGCGCGCTGTACTTCGCCACCACGACCCTGTCCGGGCTGCGACCGGAGTGGCGGGAGATGGACCGCGAGCGCGGTCACGCCGGGGCGTCGCCCGCCCCGCCCGCGTCGCCCGCCTTGCCGGCGCCGTCTGCATCGCCGCCGCCCGCGCCGGTGCGCGCGGCGGCCGGAGAGCCGGCGGAGTGACGGCGCGGGGGCGCCGGGGCGGCCACGATCCGGTGGTCGGCCTGACGGCGCTTCAGTGCCGCCGGTCCTCGGTCGTCGCCGTCGTGCCCGCGCAGAGGGCGTCGTCGACCAGCCGGTTCTCGGCCTCGGCCACGCGCAGGACGGCGTCCTCGGAATCGGCGATGACGCCCGACAGGGAGACCGTGACGCTGCGCCGGCCGTCGCCGGTGACGCCGGTGGCGGTGATCCAGCCGGCGTCGCCGCCCTCGTGGCCCCAGTACACCCCGCCGCAGGTCAGTGGGCGCGAGAAGATCCCCAGCCCGTCCCGGGCGCCCGGCATGAACCGCTCGTACTGCTCGCTGATCTCCACCGTCCGGGTCATCAGCTCCAACTGCGCCGGGGCCAGGAGCCGGCCGCCGAGCAGGGCGCGGAAGAACCGGTTGAGATCGGCGGTGGTGGAGACGAGTCCGGCCTCGCCGTTGATGCCCGGGCCGACCTGCTCGGTGACGTCCACCGGCGGCTCGCCGGCCGCGAACCGCTGGTAGGTCCGGGCGTGCGGCCGGGGCAGGGCGGGCGAGCTGCCCGGCCGGAAGGTGTGGGCGAGGCCGAGGGGCCGGACGATCCGGTCCCGCACCTCCTCGTGCCAGGGGTGCCCGGTGGCCCGCTCGATGATCATGCCGAGCAGGACGTAGCCGGTGTTGGAGTAGCCCCAGGTCTTGTCGTCGGGCAGGAAGTCCGGGCGGTGCCGCATCGCCCGGGCGACGGTCTGCTCGGGTGTGGAGGTGTCGTACCGGTGCCGGGCGAAGTCCTCCGCCGAGGTGTAGTCCGGATAGTCGTCGTGGAGGCCGCCGGTGTGCTGGAGCAGATGGCGAACGGTGATCGCGCGGCCGTCGTTGCCGTTGCCGGAGACCGCACCGGGCAGCCACTGTTCGACCGGGTCGTCCAGGGAGAGCCGGTGCTCGCCGGTGAGTTGCAGGACGACGGTCGCCACGAACGCCTTGGTGACGCTGGCGATCCGGAAGTGGCCGTCCCCGGGGACCGGCCGTCGGGTCGTCGGATCGGCGACGCCGCTGGTGGCGGTCACGGTCCGGCCGTCGGCGATGGCCAGGCGGGCCTGGACTCCCGTCACGCCGAGCGCGGTGAGCGCGTCGGCGTCGCGCTGGAGCCGGAGGCGGAGCTGGGCGCGGTCGTCGTGCTGCGGGGCGGCCGTCGCGCCGGGAGCACCGGTGGAGAGGGCGCCGGCCGCGACGGCGGCCAGCGCCAGGCTCCACCGGCCGGTCCGCCGGGCGGGAGGAATCGGTGAACTCGTCATGGGTCCTGACGCTAGGTCCGGTCGGGGCGGGTGGGCGGTACCGCCCACGGGTGGGAAAAAGGGGTAGTGGGCTGTAGTGCCGGGCCCGGTCCCGATGGCCCAGACTTGTGCGGGTGAACGATCACGGGGCGGGCGGGCTTTCGGCGATGTGGCGTGCTCTGGGGTATCTCCTGGGAAGCCTGTGCGCCGCCGTGGTCGCCCTGGTCGCGTTACCCGTACTCCTCGTGCCGGGGCCGGCCCGCGCCTGGGCGTCCTGGCACCGCCGGCGCGCCGACCGGCTGCTGCTCGCCCCGGCCTCCGGCCCCGTCCGGGTCGGTGCGCGGCGGGTGCTCGGATGGCTGGCCGCCTGCACCGTGGGCAGTCTGGCGTTCGGCATCGTCATGGTGCTCTGTGCGGGCAACGCGGTGAGCACGGCCGTCACGGTGCCCCTGTGGTGGGCGTTGCCCGACGGCACCCGCGCGGGCGGTTTCGGCGCCGGTGTCCCGCTGTCGGGGTGGGGGACGGCGCTGACCCTGGGGACCGCCCAGGCGGTCCTGCTCGCCGCCCTGACCCGCTGGCTCGCGCCGCGGCTGGCCCGCCTGCACGCCCGGACCTGTGTCGCGCTGCTGTCCCCGTCGGCCGCCGAGCGGCTGGCGCGGCGGGTGGAGACGCTGACCGAGACGCGGGCCGGCGCGCTGAAGGCGCACGGCGCGGAACTCCGCCGGATCGAACGCGACCTGCACGACGGCACCCAGGCCCGGCTGGTGGCCATCGCGATGCGGCTGGGCGTGGCCCGCGAGCTGCTGGACGAGGACCCCGCGACGGTGGCCGGCCTCCTGGCGGAGGCGCAGGAGAACACCGAGGAGGCGATGGCGGAGCTCCGTGCGGTGATCCGGACGATCTACCCGCCGATCCTCGCGGACCGGGGCCTCGCCGGGGCGCTCTCCGCGCTGGGGTCCCGCTCGGCGATCGACACCACCCTCGACGTCGGCGCCCTCGGCACGGTCCCCGCCGCGGTCGAGGCGGTGGCCTACTTCGCGATCGCCGAGGCGCTCACCAACGCCGCCAAGCACAGCCGGGCCACCCGGACCACCGTGCGCGTGGCCCGTGAGGACGACCGGCTGTCGGTCGAGGTCACCGACGACGGGGTCGGCGGCGCCGACGAGTCGCAGGGCAGCGGCATCGCCGGAATCCGCCACCGGGCCCGGGCTCTCGACGGCACCGTCCACCTCCACAGCCCCGGCGGCGGCCCGACCACGATGAAGGTGAGCCTGCCGTGCGGGTCGTGATCGCCGAGGACAACGTCCTGTTGTCCAGCGGGCTGGAACTCCTTTTGACGGCCAAGGGCTTCGAGGTCGCCGCGATCACCCGGGACGCCCCCGGCTTCGTCGCCGCCGTCACCGAACACCGGCCGGACGTCGCCATCGTCGACGTCCGGCTGCCGCCGGGCTTCCGCGACGAGGGCATCCACGCCGCGATCCGCGCCCGCCGCGAGCACCCCGGCCTGCCCGTGCTCGTCCTTTCCCAGTACGTCGAGCAGCAGTACGCCGGCGAGCTGGTCTCCGACGGGCGCGGCGGCGTCGGCTACCTCCTCAAGGACCGGGTGAGCCGGGTGGGCGAGTTCGTCGACGCGCTGCGGCGGGTCGCCGCCGGCGGCACCGTCATGGACCCCGAGGTGATCGGGCAGCTCCTGACCCGCCCCGCGCACGACCCGACCGCCGTCCTCACCCCGCGCGAACGCGAGGTCCTCGCCCTGATGGCCGAGGGCAAGGACAACGCCACGATCGCGGCCCGGCTGGTGATCACCGACAACGCCGTCCACAAGCACATCGGCAACATCTTCGCCAAGCTCGGCCTCTCGCCGGCCGACAGCGGTCACCGCCGCGTCCTCGCCGTCCTCACCTATCTGAGCCGTCGCTGACGTCGATCAGCGGGCGGCGGCCGTCCGGTCCCGCCGCCCCGGGGGAGCCCTCCACGCGCCGGCCGACGCGGTCATGGAGGGGTTCGGGCTGATGCGCGCCGACACCGTCGGGGCACGGACCGACACGGTGCGGCGACCGCTCGGACGCGGCCCGGGGACGTGCGCGGACCGGTGTGCGCGCAACGCCGCCGCCTTCGCGGGCCGCGGCAGCCTGGGGCACGCGGCGGCCCCGAGCGACAAGGCGGTGGTGGAGACGCCCGCTACCCCGCTCCCGAACTCGATCACCGTCCTGGTGACCTTCGTCGGAGGGCCGGCCGACGGCCGGACCGAGTGTCCGCCGCTGTCCCGGTCGGCGGGTGGGCTCACCATCTCCGCCGTGACCCGTCGGGGCGATCCCGGGCCGCCCCCCAGCATCGTCGTGCGGTCGGCGAGGAAGACGACCGCCAGGTTCTCGTCGGAGCGTAGTGCCGGTCGCCCCAGGGCCTGGCCAGCTCCGCCGCCACCGCCTGCCCGCTCGCTTCGTCCCGGTGGTCGGTCCGCACGACCAGGGCGTCGAAGTCGTCGAGGCCGGTCACGGCGGGCAGCGTTCTCATGGACCCTTCCCCCTCGGCCTCGGCCGGTGATCCGTGCCGCGACCGGATTCCTGTGCGTCAGTCGCCCTCGCGGCGCTGACGCTCGGGGGCGGAGGTCCAGTGCAGGAGCAGGGCGGAGGCCAGGGCGGCGAGGGCGCACCAGGTGGAGATGTAGGCCAGCCGCCAGAGCAGGGCGCAGAGGAGGGCGGCGCCTGCGGTGAGCACGCCGAGGCGGCGCAGGACGCGGTCGCCGCTGAGCAGGAGGGCGCCGACGGTGGCCAGGAGGTAGCCCGCCAGGAGCAGGGCGGGGTGGGGGACGCCGATGCGGTAGTCGAGGGTGTGGGCGTGGGCGGTGGCGGCGACCGGGTGGGTGGCGACGGCGTGGGCCAGCGGCACGGCCACCAGGATGCCGAGGAGGACCAGCGCGGTGAGCAGCCGCCGCCGGGCGCGGCCCGCGTCGAGGGCCGCGCGGCGCACGCCGACCGGGACCAGGAGGGGGAGCAGGGGCAGGGCGATCACCGCCCAGGCCGTGCGGGCCCAAGTGGCCGGGCCGGCGGGCAGGTCGCCGTCGGCGCCGAGCCAGACCGCGGCCTCGATCAGCTGGTGCACGCCGAGGACGAGCGGGAGCGCGGCGAGCGGCAGGCGTTCCGGCCGGCCCGCCCGGTGGGTGCGGACCAGGCAGAGGACGCCGACGGCCGTCACCGCGCCGCCGACGACGAGGTCCGCCCGGGCACTCCAGCACATGGGGGCTCCTGCGGCCGGTCAGTCGGGGTCGGCGGGTCGGTCGCGGGGCCGGTCGTGGGTCCGTTCGCCGGGCGGGCCCTCGGCAGCCGCGTCGGCGTCCGCGTCGTCCGCGTCGTCGTCGGAGTCCTCGGCAGAGTCCTCGGCGGCGTTCTCCGGGACTTCGCCGGTGGACTCCAGGACGTCGCCGACGGTGCCGGGCAGGGCCGGGTGGCGGCCGATCACCACCACGCCGACCACGATCGCCACCAGCCCGGCCGCCTGCCAGGCCAGGGCGCCGGGGGTGACCCGGAGGCGGTCACCGAGGAACCCCACCGCGCAGGCGATCCCGGTGATCGGCTGGGCGGCCGTCAGCGCGGGCAGCGACATCCGCAGCGGCGCGGCCTCGAAGGCGCTCTGGACCAGCAGCAGCCCGACCACCCCCGCCGCCACCACCGCGTACGGCTGCCAGCTGCGCAGCACGGCCTGCAGCCCCTCGTGGTCGAGCCGCTGGGTGGTGGTGCGGGTGAGCGCGTCCTGGAGCCCGTAGAGCAGACCGGCGGCCAGGGCGAGCACCGTCGCCTCCTCGAACAGCGGCAGCCGGCGGGCCGTGGAGATCAGCAGCAGCGTCAGCCCGACCACCGTGCCGACGACCAGCCAGTGCCGCAGTTCGCCGGCCGGCGGGCCGCCGCCGCTAGGACGGCCCGCCACGATGAACGCCGTCACCCCGAGCGCCAGCAACAGCACCCCGGCCCAGCCGGAGCGGCCGAGCGTCTGGCGGGTGAGCACCCGCGCGAGCGCCATCGCGAAGATGAGGTTGGTGGCGAGCAGCGGTTCGACGAGCGAGACCTCGCCGTGGTTGAGGGCGAGCGCGGACAGGATCAGCCCGGTGATCATGAAACCGGTGCCGAGCAGCCACTGCGGCATCCGCAGCAGGTCCAGCAGCAGGCGCCAGTGCAGCAGGTCGGCACGCGGGGCCTGCTGCGCCGCGTGCTGCTGGAGGACGAATCCCAGACCCAGGAAGCAGGCGGCGCTCAGCGCCAGGATGAAGACCGCCACGGAGGAACCACCCGAGGGTTGTTGACCGCACCGCACCGCACCGCACCGCCGCCGGGCTCCGGGGACGGCGCCCCGGGCGGCTCCGGCCGCGCGGCCCGGTGGTCCGGAGCGGGGTGTCCCGCGGCATCGGCGCGTTGGGGTCAGCCTACCGCCGGGGTGGGGCGCCGACCCGTGGAGCGGCCCCGCCCGGCGGGTCGCGGGCGGTCGGGGCGGTGCGGTGACCGCGTCGCACGGGCGGCCCGCGCGGGGCCCGGTGCCCGGTTTGCCCCCGCCGTGCGGGGAGGCGCACGCTGGTGTGGGCGGACGCCGCGGAGCACCGCCCGTACCGGCCCGATCAGGCGCGACGGGGGCGGCGCCAGGAGGTGCGGCCATGCACAACCAGTGGGATGTGGAGCTGAGCTTCGAGGAGGACGGCGTCCACACCGGATGCCAGGCGAGGCTGACCGGAGCCCGGGCCCCGGGCCTCACCGCGCACGGGGAGTCGACCAGGAGCGTGGACGACCGCCCGCTCGCCAGGATCGGCGAGGAGGTCGCGGCCTCGCGCGCGCTGGAGGCGCTGTCCCGCAAGCTGCGGGCCCAGGCCGACGGGGAGATCGAGGACGAGGGGCACCGGCCGGGGTACCTGATCTACTGATCCGGCCGCGTGGTCGGCGCAGGCCGGCGGCTCAGCCGGCGAGACCGCCGTTGCTCTTCAGCAACTGGCCGTTGATCCACCGGCCCCGCGGTGAGCAGAGGAAGTCCACCAGGTCGGCGGTGTCCTGAGGGCTGCCCAGGCGCCCCAGGGGCGTCCGGCTCAGGACGTGGTCGCGGATGTCGTCGGACATCCAGCCGGTGTCGACCGGGCCCGGGTTGATCACGTTGGCGGTGATCCCGAGGTGGGCGAGTTCGTGGGCGGCGGCCAGGGTGATCCGGTCGAGCGCGCCCTTGCTGGCCCCGTAGGGCAGGTTGCCGACGGTGTGGTCGCTGGTGAGGGCGATCACCCGTCCGCTTCCCGGAGCGCCGGCGAAGCGACGGCCGAACTCCCGGATCAGCAGCCAGGTGGCACGCGCGTTGACGGCGAAGTGGCGGTCGAAGCTCTCCACGGTGGTGTCGAGCAGGCCTGAGTCCACCGACTCGCAGTGGCACATCACCAACGCGGTGACCGGGCCGAGCCTGCCCTGGGCCCGGTCGAAGACCCGCCCCGGCGCCTCGGGGTCGGCCAGGTCCGCCTCGACCGCGACGGTGTCGGCACCCCGTCCCTCCAGGGCCCCGGCGATGGTCGCCGCGGCGTCCGCCTCGACGCCCCAGGCCATGCGCGCGTCGTACGGCGTCCAGTAGGTGAAGGCGATGTTCCAGCCCGCCTCGGCCAGCCGGCGGGCGATTCCCGCGCCGATGCCGACGGACCGGCCCACGCCGGTCACCAGCGCGACCGGCCTCGCGGTGTCGAACGTCTTCTCGGCAGTCGTCACAGGAGGAGATCCTCCGGCCGGCCGCCCGGGAACGGCAACCCGGTTTTCCTCCGGTCCCGCGTCAGGGGTGGCCGGGTGCCAGAAAGGCGGTGAGGCGGCGGGTCACCTCGTCCGGGTGGGCCGTCAGCAGGGTGTGGTGGGAGGCGTCGGGCAGGACGGCGACCGAGGCGTCGGGCAGGGCCCGGCGGGCGCGGGCGGCGACGGCGCGGGCGTCGTGGGTGCGGCTCCGTTCGGCGAGCAGGACGAGGGTGGGGGCGGTCAGCGCGCGCAGCTCCGTCGCACCCGGGCGGGGGCCGGTGACGGGGCGGGCGGCGGGGAAGCCGGCGTAGCCGAGGGCGTAGAGCTCGCGCCAGGCCGGGTCGAGGCCGGTGCCGCCGGACTCCCAGTCGAGGTAGCCGCGGGCCTTGGCGGCGCGGCGCGGCGGGAGCAGCAGCGGCAGGGCGCGCAGCAGGTAGCGGGCGCGGTAGCCGGCGAAGCACCGGGTCGGGTCGAGCAGCGCGAGCCGCCGGACCCGGGCGGGGGCGCGCAGGGCGTAGCGCAGCGCGATCCACCCGCCGTAGGAGTGGCCGGCCAGGTCGGCGGCGGGCACGTCCAGTCCGTCGAGGACGGCGTCCAGCCAGCCGAGCAGGTCGGGCAGGCCGGCGAGGCGGGGGCGGTCGAGGGTGCTGCGGCCCGGATCGCCGACGAGGTCGACGGCGAGCAGTCGGTGGCCGGCTCCGGCGAGGCCGGCGGCGGTGGCGGACCAGCAGGTGGCGGTGGCGCCGCCGCCGTGCAGCAGGACGAGCGGGCGGCCGCCGCGCGGACCGCAGGCGTTGACCCGGGTGGCGCCGTACGGGGTGGGGACGGTGAGCGCCTCGACGGGGAGGGGCCAGCGGGAGAGGGCCTCGTCGTAGGCGGCGAGGAAGGCCTCCCGTGCGGGGGCGGCGGGGTGTGCGGACATAGTCTTCCCCCAGGGTTTGACGTACTCGCTCGGCGAGCATGTATCTCGCTCAGCGAGAGAATACGTCCAGGGGACCTTCGAGGGAAGGAGAATGCGGTGGAGCCGGAGCGGACGCCGATGCGGCTGGTCCATCTGCTGCGCGGGCTGACCGTCGAACTCGACCTGTTCGGCGCCGAGTTCGCCGCGCGCAACGGCCTGCACCCGACCGATCTGCGGGCGCTGATCCACCTGCTGGACGCCGCGCGGGCCGGGACGGTGGTCACGCCGGGGCGGCTGGGCGAGGCGCTGGGGCTGAACTCGGCGGGGACGACCGGCCTGGTCGACCGGCTGGAGCGGCTCGGGCTGATCCGGCGCGAGCGTGATCCGGGGGACCGCCGCAAGGTGCGGCTGCTGGTGGAGCACCGCGCGATCGAGCTCGGCGAGGGCTTCTTCGGCGGGCTGATCGCCGATCTGGTGGCCGCGATGGGCGCGTTCGGGGACGAGGAACTCGCGGTCGCGCGGCGGTTCCTGGAGGCGATGACCGGGGTGGTGGCCGCGGCCCGGGCGGAGTGAGGCGCTCCGCCCGGGCGGGGGAGGGGTTACGGGCGCAGGCCCGCGAACTCGTCGAGGACGGCGACCCGCAGTTCGTGGGCGCCGTCCGGGCGGGTCTGCTCGTAGTAGAGGTACCAGCGGCCCCGGGCCGCGACCACGTCGGCGTAGCGGACGTCCAGCCACGGGCCGTCCGGCGTCAGGCGGTGCCAGTGGCGCAGGTCGGTGGAGGCGGCGAGCCCGCAGCGCTCCTCGTAGTTGCCGGAGGCGTCGGCCGAGCCGTCGTAGAGCGCGAGCCAGCCGCCGGAGCCGTCGGGCAGGACGGCGGTGATCCGTGACTCGTAGCCGTCCCAGGCGGTGTCCGGGCCGACGTCCAGCACCTCGGCGGCGCGGCCGGGCGGTGCGGTGAACCGCAGGCCGTCGGTGGAGTCGGCGAGCGCGGTGGGCTGGACGGTCAGCCCGGTGGTGTGGATGTCGGCGGTGGCGTGGGCGCGGTCGCGTTCCTCGGCGGTGAAGCCGCGGGACCGCGAGACGGTGGCGAACATCCGCACGCCGCCGTCGTGTTCGAGCAGGTACGGGTCCTTGATGCCCTCGGTTCCGGTGCCTGCGGCGGTGAGGACCGGGGTGCGGGTGGCGAGGTCGAAGGCCTCGGGGGTGTCGGCGCGCAGGGCGTCGATCCGCCAGCGCCCGTCGGCCGGGTCGACGTAGCTGAGGTGGAGCAGGTACCCGCCGTCGCGGCGGAGCAGGGCGAAGCGCTCCATGGAGGGCGAGTCGAGGTCGGCGCGCTCCACCGACCAGAGGTCGCGGAACTCCACGCCGTCGCGGCTCTCGGCGACCGCGCAGCGCCAGCCCCGGTCCTGGCCGCCGGCGCCGCGCGGGCGGCGTTCGCGGTAGGTGAGCAGGAAGCGGTCGTGCTCGGGCTCGTAGCGCACGCCGGGGCAGCCGGCCCAGTAGCCGGGCTCGGGGCGTTCGGGGGCGCGGACCAGGGCGGAGCCGGAGAGGTCGGGCGCGGCGGGCGGGGTGGTGATCGGCATCGGTGGCGGGTCTTCCTCGCGGGGGTCGGGGCGGAATCTCGCCACTTTCTATCAGATCGATAGAAAGTGAGGGGGTCCCTTGGTGGGGTGCGGCTTCTCGCACCTCTGGACGCAAGCGGCACGTCACATGGAGTGATTCTGTGAATCGCATGTTTCCTCCTGTGGCGATCGGACGACGGCGCCCGGCGTGGCCTTGACCCTTCTCTCAAGATCGGGAAAGACTTCTTCTCAGAGTCGATCAAACAGAGAAAGAAACAGAGGAAGCCCGATCCCGATGACAGCCCCCACCACCGACGCACCCGGCTACGGCGGTCTCGGCCTCTACGTCGGCGACCTCCACAACCACTGCGGGATCAGCTACGGCCACGGCCCGATCGAGGACGCCTACGCCAACGCCCGCCTCCAGCTCGACTTCGCCAGTGTCACCGGCCACGGCTGGTGGCACGACCTGCCCGAGCGCACCCCCGAGCTGGCCGGCCTGGTCGACTACCACACCGAGGGCTTCGCCCGGCTCGCCGACCGCTGGGAGCACGTCCAGGAGGTCACCGCCGCCGCCCACGAGGACGGCCGCTTCGTCACCTTCCAGTCCTTCGAGTGGCACAGCCTCGCGTACGGCGACCACTGCGTGTACTTCGACGGCCCGCGCGGCGAGATCATCCGCGCCGCCGACCTGGAGGCCCTGCGCGTCCGGCTGCGCGCACTCGCCGCGGAGGGCGTGCGCACCTGGGCGATCCCGCACCACATCGGCTACGGCACCGGGCGGCGCGGCATCAACTGGGACGCGTACACCGAGGAGTTCGCCCCGGTGGTGGAGATGATGTCGATGCACGGCTGCGCCGAGTCCGACGAGGCGCCGCGCGGCTACCTGCACACCATGGGGCCGCGCGACACCGCCGGCACCGCCGTGCACGGGCTGCGGCTCGGCCACCGGTTCGGGCTGATCGGCTCCACCGACCACCACAGCGCCTTCCCCGGCAGCCACGGGCACGGCCGACTCGCCGTCTGGGCGCCCGAGCTGACCCGCCCGTCGGTCTGGGACGCGGTCCAGGCGCGCCGCACCTACGCGCTCACCGGCGACCGCATCCTGCTCGCGGCCTCGGTCAACGGCGTACCGATGGGCGGCGAGGCGCCGTCCGCCGACCGGCGCCGGATCCAGGTCACCGTGCGCGGCCGGGACGCCCTCGACCACGTCGAGCTGGTCCGCAACGGCGTGCCGCTGCACCGCGTCTCCCGCCACGAACTCCTCGCCGCCGCCGGGGGAGGGGCCGGCTTCGACGGCACCCTCGGCTTCGCGGTCGGCTGGGGGCGGCGCGAGGCGGCCGTGCGCTGGGACGTCACCCTGCGCGTCGAGGGCGGCGAACTGGCCGACGTACAGCCCCGGTTGCGCGGCTCCGAGACGGTGGCACCGGCCGAGTCCGAGCCCGCGGGCCACCGGCCGTCCGACTGGTGGCGCACCGGGCCGGGCGAGCTGCGGCTGCGCACCGTGACCGAGGGCAACCCGAACACCGTGACCGACGCCACCCAGGGCTTCTCGCTGGCGGTCACCGGCGACGACCGGACCAGGCTGACGGCGGTCGTCAACGGCGTCGAAACCTCGTACAGCGTCGGCGAGTTGCGAGAGGGGCCGCGGACCGGCTTCATCGGCGGCTTCGTCTCCGGCGCCTACCGTTTCGACCGGGCGGTGCCCGCCCGGGAGCTCACCGCCGAGCTCGACCTGGTCGACGAACGGCCGGGCGGGGACGGCGACTTCTACCACGTGCGGGTGCGGCAGCTGAACGACCAGTGGGCCTGGTCCAGCCCGACCTGGGTGGGCCGGGCGGGTGCCGGCGGACCGGCGGCCTCCTGTCGACGGGCCGGCTGACGCCTGCCAACCGTCGTCGGCCGGCCGCCCCGGTCACCGCCCACCGTTCCACCGGACCCGTACCGAGGAGTACCACCATGTCCGCCCGTATCCCCGCGCGCCGCACCGCCGGCACCGCGCTGGCCGCCGCCCTGCTGACCGGCACCCTCGCCGCCCCGGCGGCCGTCGCGAGCGCCGCCGCCGCCCCGGCCGCCAGCACCGTCGCCGCCCCGGCCGCCGCCGTGAGCGCCACCGCCGCCACCACCGTGTTCGCCGACGACTTCGAGTCCGGCACCGTCTCCCGCTGGACCCGCCAGCGCATCGACGGCAACGGCTCCATCACCGTCACCGGCGCGCCCGCCGGCGGCTCCGGCCTCGCCGCCCGGTTCGGCGTCCCCAACGACGGCGCCTCCTACCGCTCCGAGGTCGCCGTCAACGCCCTCGGCTGGGGCAGCTACCGCTTCGCCCTCGCCGACTACCTGCCCGCCGACTGGGTGCAGACCTCGACGGAGACCATCGTCGCCCAGTGGCACGGCTACCCGCTCGCCGACGGCAGCGACACCAAGCCGCCGATCGCGCTCACCGTCAAGGACGGCAACTGGCGCCTCAAGGTGCACTGGCTGACCGACCCGTCCACCGTCGCCGAGGCGGTGATCCCGCTCGGCGCCGTGCAGTTCGGCCACTGGAACCAGTGGGCGTTCGACATCACCTGGTCCACCGCCACCACGCCCGGCTCGATCACGGTGTACCGCGACGGCGTCCAGGTCGGCGCGCACAGCGGCCTCAACAACTACCACCAGAACCAGGCCCCGTACTTCAAGACCGGGATCTACCGCGCCAACTGGAACCCCGCCAAGGGCATCCCGTACCCGACCGGCGGGCCCGACGTGGTGCTCTGGAGCGACAGCGTGGTCGTCACCCAGTACTGAGCCGGCCGCCCCGGCCCTACCGAACCCCCCAACCACCAAGAGGTAGCAGCACCATGAGCGAAGCGGCCCGTCACCCCGGCCTGCCCCGAAGAGGCTTTCTCGGCCTGACCGCCGGAGCGGCCCTGCTGGCGGCGGGCTGCCGCTCGGCCACCGACCCGGACGCGGGCGCCGCCCCCGGCGGCACCGCCGCGCCGTCCGCGCCCGACCTGCAGATCGTCCACGGCAGCGCGCCCGACCCCACCCAGCTGCTGCACCGGGGCCCGGACACCCCGGCGTTCGTCAACCTCGTCCTGGACCGGCTGGTCGACCTCGACCCGGTGACCCTCCAGCCGGTGCCCTGGCTGGCCACCTCCTGGGAGTGGAGCGCCGATCGGCTGAAGCTGGTGCTCAAGCTGCGCGAGGACGTCACCTTCCACGACGGGCGCGCGCTGGAGGCCGACGACGTCGTCTTCTCGCTGGTCGGCGCCACCAAGACCTCGCAGGTCAAGCCGCTGCTGGAACGGCTCGCCGACATCCGGGCCACCGCCCGGGGCGAGGTCACCCTCACCCTCGCCAAGCCCACCAGCAACCTGTTCGACGCGCTCGCCTTCAACCCGGTCGTGGACGCGCGGACGTACGTCGAGGGGCGGGCCGGCGAGACCGTCAACGGCACCGGACCGTTCAGCTGGCAGTCCTTCAAGGGCGGCAACCAGCTCGACCTCGTCCGCAACGGGCGCTACTGGCAGAGCGGGCGCCCGCGCTTCGAGCGGATCACTGTCCGCTCGGTGACCAGCAGCCAGGCCGCGCTGTCCGCCCTGCAGTCCGGGCAGGGCCACCTGATCGGCGCCGTCCCCGGGCGCGACCTCAAGGTGCTGGCGGGCAACCCCGGCTTCACCGTGCAGTCCGCCAAGGCCTCCTACCAGCAGGCGTTCCTGGGCGTGAACGTCGCGTCCAAGCCCTTCGACGACCTGCGGGTCCGCCAGGCGCTGCAGTACGCGGTGGACCGCGAGCGGATCGTCGACCAGGTGTACGGCGGCCACGCCGAGGCGAGCAGCCTGCCCTGGCCGTCCAACACCCCCGGCGTGACTCCCGACCAGGTCACCCGCTACCGGCACGACCCGGAGAAGGCGCGCGGGCTGCTGCGCGAGGCCGGCGCGGAGGGCGCCCGGGTGCCGCTGACCGCCGCCAACTCGCCGGTCTTCAGCTCGCTCGTGGAGCTGGTCAAGTACGACCTGGAGCAGGCCGGCTTCGGCGTCGACGTGCAGCTGCTGGACAACGCCGCCATCCAGCCGAAGATCCAGCAGGGCACCCTGGAGGGCCTGTTCGTGGCCAACCACGGCATGGTCAGCGTCTCCCCGCTCAGCGGGATCACCGTCTCCGGGCCGCTGCAGGTCGGCAAGAACACCTCGCACGTCACCGACCCGGCCTACGCCGAACTCCAGGCGCGCGCCTTCGCGGCCGCCGACGAGCAGGCCCGGGCCGACGTCAACCACGAGCTGTCCGAGTACCTGCTCGCGCAGTCCTTCCACATCACCCTCGCGCACGCCTGGGAGACGTACGCCTTCGCCTCCACGGTGCGGGACGTGTCCACCAGCGCGCTGGGCTACCTCAAGCTGACCGACACCCGCCGGGACGCCTGAGCCACCCCCGGGCCACCGCCCTCCGCCGACCGCCGTCCCCGGACGCCCCCCACCGCCCGGGGACGGCGACCTCCGCACGCCGCCCCGCCCACCCCCCGGAGAACCCCCGTGCCGTACTGGACCAGAAAGGCCGCCGGAGCCCTGGCCACCCTCTGGCTCGCCTCGGTGGCCGTCTTCCTGCTGCTCCGCCTGGCCCCCGGCGACCCGGTCTCCGCCGCGCTCGGCGCCGAGGCCGACCAGGAGCAGCGCGACCACCTCGGCCGCCAGCTCGGCGTGGACCGCCCGCTGCCCGCCCAGTACCTCGGCTGGCTGGGCGGCCTGCTCGGCGGCGACCCCGGGCTCTCCTTCCACTACCGCGAACCGGTCACCCGGATGATCGGCCAGAGCCTCGGCTCCACCCTCCAACTCGCCTTCTCCGCAGGCCTGCTGATGCTCGTGCTCGGGCTGCTGCTGGGCGCCGCGCTGGCCGCCGAGCGGCGCGGGCGGCTGGCCCGGGCGCTCGACCCGCTCACGACCGCCGTCCTCGCCCTGCCGGTGTACGTCACGGCCGTGCTCTTCGTCTTCGTCTTCGCCGTGCTGCTGCGCGTGCTGCCGGCCGGCGGCGAGAAGGACCTGTTCGCGGCGCCGGACCTGGCCGTGCAGTACCTGGTGCTGCCCGCCGTCGCGCTCGCCCTGCCCGGCTCGGTGGTGCTCGCCCGGCTGCTCGCCACCGAGCTCCGGCGCACCCGGCAGGAGGAGTTCGTGCTCACCGCGATCGCCAAGGGCGCCCCGCCCCGGCGGATCCTGCTGCGGCACGTGCTGCCCAACAGCCTCGCCCCGTTCTGCGTCGAGTTCGGGCTCAACCTGGGCGAGCTGCTCGGCGGCGCCGTCGTCGCCGAGCAGCTGTTCGCCCGGCACGGCCTGGGACAGCTGCTGCTCGACGCGATCAACCAGCGGGACTACCCCGTCGCACAGACCCTGATCATGCTCGCGGTCGCGGTGGCCGTCACCGTGCAGCTCGGCTCCGAGCTGCTGGTCGCCCGGCTGGACCCGCGGATCGCCCGCGCCGGCACCGGGGAGGCCCGATGAGCACCACCGCCGCCAACAGCCCAGGGGCCGGACGCCGCCGGTGGCCCGCCCTGCCCGCCGCGCTGCGCGGCCGGCGCGGCCGGACCGGGGCGCTGCTGGTCGCCCTGGTGGTGCTGCTCGGGCTGCTCGGCCCGCTGCTGCTCTCCGCCGACCCCTACCAGCAGAGCCGCGAGGCACTGGCCGGGCCGTCCTGGGACCACCCGCTCGGCACCGACGAGGTCGGCCGCGACCTGCTGGCCCGCGCGCTCCACGGGGTCCGGATCGAACTGCTGGTCTGCCTGCTGGCCGTCCCCGCCGCCGCCGTGCTCGGCACCCTGCTCGGGCTGCTCGGCGGGCTGAACCGGCTGCTCGGCGAGGCCGTTCAGCGTCTGTTCGACCTGCTGCTCGGCTTCCACGGACTGCTGCTGGGCCTGACCATCGCGCTGATCGTCCACCCCGGCCTCGGCAGCGTCGTCGTCACCGTGGTGCTCAGCGCGCTGCCCGCCTTCGGCCGGCAGGCCCGCGCCGCCCTGCTCGCCCAGCTCGCCCGCGACCACGTGGTGGCCGCCCGGGTGCTCGGCGTGCCGCGCGCCCGCACCCTGCGCCGGTACGTGCTGCCCAACGTCACCGACGCCGCCACCGCGCTGCTGGCCGTGGCGATGGCGCACGCCGCCAAGATCGAGGGCGGCCTGAGCGTGCTCGGCTTCGGCATCCAGCCGCCCACCCCCTCGCTCGGCACGATGATCAACACCGGCAGCAAGTACCTCTTCCTGCACCCCGGTTACGCCCTCGCGCCGGTGCTGCTGCTGGGCCTGCTGGTGTTCGGACTGACCCTGCTCGCCGACTCGTTCAACCGGGAGAAGCTGCGGTGACCGCGCCGACCGAGACCGCCCGCGCCGCCCTGTCCGGCGCGCCCGCCACCCCGCCCCTGCTGGAGGTGGCCGGGCTGCGCGTCACCGCCGGGGCCCACGAGGTGGTGCACGGCGTCGACTTCACCCTGAGCCCCGGCGAGATCCTCGGCCTGGTCGGCGAGTCCGGATCCGGCAAGACGCTCAGCGCGCTCGCCGTGAACCGGATGCTCCCGCCCGGCTGCCGGACCACCGCCGGGACCGTCCGCCTGGACGGCACCGACCTGCTCGCCCTGCCCGAGCCCGCCGTACGGGCCGTGCGGGGCCGGCGGATCGGCATGGTCTTCCAGGACCCGCTGGCCTACCTCAACCCCCGGATGCCGATCGGCCGCCAACTGGCCGAGGCCGCCCTGGTGCACGGCGCGAGCCGCACCGACGCCCGGGCCCGCGCGCTCGAACTCCTCGACCTGGTCGGCATCCCCGAGCCCGCCCGCCGCTACCGCGACCGCCCGCACGAGTTCTCCGGCGGCATGCGCCAGCGGGTGCTGATCGCCATGGCGATGGCCAACCGGCCCGATCTGCTGATCGCCGACGAGCCGACCACCGCCCTCGACCCCACCACCCAGGCCGACATCCTGGACCTGCTCGTCCGGCTGCGCGACGAGACCGGCACCGCCGTCCTGCTGATCACCCACGACCTCGGCGTGGTCGCCCGCACCTGCGACACCGTCCAGGTGATGTACGCCGGACGGATCGTCGAACGCGCCCCGGTGAAGCGGCTGCTGGCCGAGCCGCGGCACCGCTACACGGCCGGGCTGCTGGCCGCCGTGCCCCGGCTGGACGGCCCCCGCGGCCGACCGCTCGCCGTGATCGGCGGCCGCCCGCCCGCCGCCGGGGAGCCGCTGCCGGGCTGCGCGTTCGCACCGCGCTGCGCCGCGGCCGTGGAACGGTGCGCGACCGAGGCACCCGGGTGGGTGGAGCGGCGCGAGCCGGCGGGGGAGCGCGGGTTCGCCTGCCACGTCCCGGTGGCGGCGGGGGAGGAACCGGCGGTCCCGGACGCCCCGGCGGAGCACGGGGCGTCGGCACCGAACGGCGCCCCTGAGCCGGTACTGGTCGCCGAGGACCTGACCGTCCGCTACGGACGGCGCGGCGCGCCCGCGCTCGACGGCGTCGGCCTGAGCGCCGGGCCGGGACGGGCCGTCGGGGTGATCGGCGAGTCCGGCTCCGGCAAGTCGACGCTGGCCCGCGCCCTGCTCGGACTGCTGCGCCCGCGCTCCGGCACCGTCCGGGTCGGCGGCCGGTCCTGGGACGCGGCCACCCCGGCTGAGGAGCGCGCGCTGCGCCGCCGGGTCCAGTTCGTCTTCCAGGACCCGTACGCCTCGCTCAGCCCCCGGATGACCGTCCGCGAGGCGCTCGCCGAGCCGCTGCTCGCCCACGGGCTGCCGCTCGGACGGATCGAGGAGCTTCTCGAACTCGTCGGCCTGCCGGAGGAGTTGCTGGACGCCCTGCCGCACCGGCTGTCCGGCGGCCAGCGCCAGCGGGTGGCGATCGCCCGGGCGCTCGCCGTCGGCCCCGAGGTACTGGTGGCCGACGAGCCCACCTCCGCGCTGGACGTCTCGGTGCAGGCGCAGATCCTCAACCTGCTGATCGACCTGCGCCGGCGCACCGGCGTCGGCCTGGTGTTCATCTCGCATGACCTCGCGCTGGTCCGTCACCTCTGTGACGAGGTACTGGTGATGCGGCACGGCCGGGTGGTCGAACGGGCCACCGCCGAGCGGCTGTTCAGCGCGCCCGAGCACCCGTACACCCGTCAGCTGCTGGCCGCCGCCGGGCAGCACTGAGACCCCGCTCCACCGACCCCGCCCGAGGAGAACCATGACGCCGCCCGCCCGACCCTCCCGCCGCCAACTGCTGCGCGGCGCGGGCTCCGTGACCGCCCTGACCACCCTGGCGGCGCTCGGCGCCGGGCCGGCCTCGGCCGCACCGGGCCGCCCGTCCGGTGCCCCCGAGGTGACCGGACTCGGCCCGGGCAACGCCGACTTCCCGCTGATGAGCGCCACCCTGATCGGCGAGACGCTCTGGATCGGCTCGCGCAACCTGGCCCCGGCCAGGGTGGTCGGCTACCACGTGCCGAGCGGGCGGGTCACCGGATCCGCCGTGCTGCCGACCGGCAACTTCGTGCAGGGCTCGGCCGCCCACGGCGGCGTGCTCCACCTCGGGGTGACGGACGCGCCGAAGGCCGTCAACCTCTACCGCTTCGACCCGGCCGACGGCAGCGTGCGCGGCCTCGCCTCGGTGCCCGGCGCGGACGTCCGGGACGTCGCGGTCGCCCCCGACGGCGTGGTGTTCGCCACCGGCCGGCAGAAGGGCCGGGCGGCCGGCCCCGGCCTGTACGCCTACGACCCGGCGACCGGGGCGCTGACCGAGGTCGCCTCGCCCGTGCCGAACGCCACCCAGGGGCGGGCCGTCGAGGCCACCGCCACCCACGCCTACCTCGGCGTCGGCAGCAACCTCGCGGGCGGCGGCGGGGCCACCCTGGCCTCGCTGTTCGCGGTCGAGCGGGCCACCGGGCGGGTCACCGACATCACCCCGCCCGAGCTCGCGGCCGACACCATCATCCGCCAGATCACCGCCCTCGGCGACGACCTGCTCGCCGTCTCCACCGAGGGCAAGCCCGCCCACGTCGCGCTGCTGGACCGGGCGACCCACACCGTACTGCGGTCCTTCCCGGTGCCCGGCACCAAGAGCGTCACCAACTTCCAACGCATCGGCGACACCGTCTGGTTCACCTCCACCGAGCACGGCACCGTCTGGCGCCACCGGCTCGGCACGGACGGCCCGGAGGCCTTCGCCGTGCCCGTCCCCGACGGCAACTCCTGGGGCCTGGGCCGGATCGGCGACACCCTGGTCGGCGTCACCGAGGGCGGTACCGCCTGGACCCTTGCCACCGCCACCGCCGCCGTCACCACCACCGACCTGGTGGCGGCCGGCGCGCCCGCCGAGGCGCAGCTCGGCATGTCGGTGGCGGCCCGGTACGGGCGGGTGTACGTCGGCGGCAACGGCTCGATCGCGCTGCACGACCTCAACGCCGGCACGGTGCGCAAGCTCCCCGTCCCCGGCGAGGCCAAGGACACCGTGGTCCTCGACGACGGCACCCTCTACCTGGGCGTCTACTCCTCGCAGGGGATCTGGCGGTACCGGCCGTGGGCCGACGAGGTGCCGGTCCAGGAGGCGGAGCTGCCGCAGGAGCAGAACCGCCCGCAGGCCGTCCGCTGGGACGAGGAGCACCGCCTGCTGCTGCTCGGCGTGCAGGCCGACACCACCGGCGGCGGCTCGTTCGTCACCTACCGGCCGGGCAGCGGCCGGCCCACCGTGCACGTCGACCCGCTGGGGCCGGAGCAGCTGGTCCGGGCGGTCGCGGCCGGGCACGGCCAGGCGTTCCTCGGCGGCGACAACGCCAAGACCACCGGCCCGCGCGGCGACCTGGCGGCCTGGGACCCGGTGGCCGGGCGTGAACTGTGGCGCACCGCAACCGACTTCGGCTCGGGCGTCAGCAGCCTGGTGGTGCACGGGCACCGGCTGTTCGGCATCACGGTGAACGGGCAGGCCTTCGCCGCCGACCTGCGCACCGCCCGGCCGGGCCGGCCCCCGGTGATCGGCGTCCGGGCGGACCTGCGCGCGGTCACCTCGGCCAACCCCCGGCTGCTGGTGGCCCGCGGCCGGGTGTACGGGATCAGCGAGAAGACGCTGTTCCGGCTGGACCCGGCGACGCTGGCCGCCACCGTCCTCGTCCAGGTCGACGCCGAGTGGTACAGCGGCGCCCGGATCGCGGCCGACGACGCCGGCGTGCTGTACACCCTGCGCGGCCGCGAGCTGATCGCCGTCCGGGACCGCTGACCCGGACCGGTTCCGGGGGGTGGGGCCGCCCCCGGTCCCCCCGGAACCGCGGAGCACCGGGCCCGGTGGTGGCGGACCCCGGTGGCGGGCCGGATCCCGCGCCGGGGGAGGACGCCTGACGGAAGCGGGTGCCGGGCGGCACCCTCCGCAGCGGCAGCCGGGGGATCCGCATGGACGACCGCCTGCGCGCGGCGGAGAAGCGCGCCGCGCTCCGCCGGCGGCTCGCCGAGCGGCGGGCGGCCGAGGGGCTGCGCGCCTGGTGGGCGGAGCACGTCGGCGCGGAGCTGCGGCCGGTCGGCCTCGGGGGCGTCGACGACGCGGTGGTGGCGGTGCGCGGCGGTGTGCCCGGCAGCCCCGACCGGGTGGTGCGGCTCGCCGAGGCGGCCGCGCTCGTCGCCCCCGGCGCCGGTGACGTGGTCGTGGTCCTCCAGGAGGCGGACGAGGTGTTCGCCGCGGTGATGACGGCGGGCCGCCGAGGGCGGCGTGCACGCGATCCCGGCCCCGGGCGCGGCGCCGGTCCTCGCCGAGCACGACCGCGATCACGCGCCCGACGGCCGCTCGGCCGGCTGGGTGGCGCTCTGGGGCGTCTGACCGCGCGCGCCGGAAGACCGCGCCCCGGCAGACGTCGCGCCGGCAGACCGTGCGCCCCGGCAGACCTCGCCCCGGCAGACCGTGCGCCGTCAGCCGGCCGGCGTGAGCGCCTCGAAGGCGGCCGCGCCCGGCTCGGTGAGGAGCGCGAGGACCGCCGCCCGCACATGGCGGGCCATGTCGACGGAGCGGTCGAAGAGCCACTGGGCCTGGAGCCCGTCCATCAGCGCGGTGAGCCGCACGGCGGCCTCCTCCGGGTCCACGCCCGCGCGCAGGTGTCCGTCCTCGCCGAGCCGGCGCAGGGCGTCGGCGGTGCCGCCGCGGATGCGCGCGTAGCGGTCGGCGAAGTAGGCGTGGGCCGGGTGCTCCGGGTCGGAGGCCTCGCCGGAGAGTCGGACGAACAGCTCGATGAGCCCGGGGACCAGCTCGTTGTGCCCGGCCAGGTCGACCATCCCGCGCAGCACGCCGAGGCCGCCGCCGAGCCGGGTGTAGGGCCGGAAGCGTTCCCGGTCCAGGCGGTCGCGGTCCTCCAGGACGGCCTGGAGCAGCGCGTCCTTGTCGGGGAAGTAGCGCAGCAGACCGGCCCGGGAGATGTCGCACGCGGCGGCGAGGTCAAGGATCGTGACGGCCCGGAACCCGCGCTGGGCGAAGTGCTCGGCGGCGGTCTGGATGATCGCGGCCCGGCGGGCGCGGCCCTTGGCGTAGCCGCCGGACACCGCCGCCCCGGCTCCTGAGGTGGTCATGGGGGAACGCTATCAGGGTTGCTTGACAGAAAGCTACACATGTGTAGCAATTGGCTCCACGCCGCGCCCCCCCCCGCTGCCGCGGCTCTGGTCCGCCACGCCGTCGTGGCCGGTCTCCAAGGAGCTCCCCCGTG
This sequence comes from Kitasatospora sp. NPDC002551, assembly GCF_040296005.1. NCBI lineage: Bacteria > Bacillati > Actinomycetota > Actinomycetes > Kitasatosporales > Streptomycetaceae > Kitasatospora > Kitasatospora sp. NPDC002551. The sequence goes on from NZ_JBEOWI010000005.1 coordinate 84,032, forward strand.
CTCGAACCCCCACCCCTGCCCGCGGCGGCCCCCGCGCCGCAGGCACCCCCCGGCTTCGTGCGAAGACTGGCGCTCGGCCAGTTCGGTATGTACCTGGCCGTGCTCGCCCCCGTGATGGGCGGTCTGTCGGTCAAGATCCAGGACCTGGTGGGCCTGGACGCCGCCCCCGCCCAGCTCGGGCTGGTGACGGGTACCGGCGCCCTGTTCGCGCTGGTCGGCCAGCCCCTCGCCGGCCGCCTCTCCGACCGCTGCACCTCCCGCTACGGCATGCGCCGGCCGTTCCTGGTCGGCGGCGTCGCCGTGATGGCGGTGGCCCTGGTGGCCTGCGCCCTCGCCCCCACCGTCCCGGTGCTGCTGATCGCCTGGTGCGTCGCCCAGGGCGCCGCCAACGTCGCCTTCGCCGCCGCCGGCGCGACCGTGGCCGACCACGTGCCCGAGGCCAGGCGCGGCAGCGTGTCCGGCATCGTCGGCGCGGTCACCCCGATCGGCATCATGATCGGCTCGATCCTGCTCTCCGTGCTGCCCAGCGACCTCCTGCGGTTCGTCGTGCCGGCCGCCATCGCCGTCGTCCTCGGCTTCTGGTTCGCCGTCCGGCTGCCCGACCGGGTCCGCACCGAACCGCCGGGCGAGCCGCTGAACCCGCGCAGCCTCCTGCTCTCCTTCGTCTTCGACCCGCGCAAGCACCCGGACTTCGGCTGGGCCTGGCTGAGCAAGTTCCTCATCATGCTCGGCTACGGCGCCCTGGCCGGCTATCTGACCCTGTTCCTGGCCGCGGAGTTCGGCATGGACGACACCGACGAGCAACTGCGCTTCAACGCCCTGGCCAACGGCCTGAGCGTGGCCACCCTGGTCGTCTCCAGCATCATCGGCGGCGTGCTGTCCGACCGGGTCGGCCGCCGCAAGCCCTTCGTGATGGGCGGCGGCCTGGTGATGGCGGCCGTGCTCGCCGCGGTGACCGTCACCCCGTACCTGGGCGACGCCGGCCTGGGGACCCTGCTGGTCCTCGAAGCCGTCCTCGGCATCGGCGCCGGCCTGTTCTTCGCCGTCGACAACGCGCTCGCGATCAGCCTGCTGCCCAGCCGGGACGACACGGCCAAGGACCTCGGCGTGCTCAACATCGCCAACGCGCTGCCGAGCTCGCTGTCGCCGTTCCTGGCGGGCGTGGTCGTCATCCCCGTCGGCAACGCCCTGCTCGGCGGGGCCGGCTACTCCCTCTGGTTCGGTCTCGCCGCCGTGTTCTGCCTGGTCGGAGCGCTTCTTGTGACCAGGATCAGAAGCGCCGCCTGACCGCATCCGCCCCCGCCCCCGTGTTTCCCCCCGCACCACCGAGAAAGGCCCCGTCATGAGCACCGACGCCCGCTTCCCCTACCAGGACCCGACGCTGAGCGTCGACCAGCGCGTCGAGGACCTGCTGAGCCGCCTGCCGCTCGAGGACAAGGCCGGCCTGATGTTCCACCCGCTGGGCAACATCGGCGCGCTCTCGGAGCCCGGCCTCTTCGGCATGCCGTCGATGGCCACCTTCCTGGAGCGGCGCATCAACCACTTCAACATCCTCTGGGCGAGCAGCGCGGGTGACCTCGCCGCCTGGCACAACAACCTCCAGCGCAGCGTCCTGGAGCGCCCGCTGGGCATCCCGGTCACCATCTCCAGCGACCCGCGCCACTCCTTCACCGACAACCCGGCCACCGCGCTGCTGGCCGGCCCGTTCTCGCAGTGGCCCGAACCGCTCGGCTTCGCCGCCGTCGGCTCGCCCGAGCTGGTGCGCCGCTGGGCGGACACCGTGCGCCGCGAGTACCTGGCCGTCGGCATCCGGGTCGCGCTGCACCCGCAGATCGACCTCGCCACCGAGCCGCGCTGGGCGCGCATCAGCGCCACCTTCGGCGAGGACGCCGACCTCACCTCCGAGCTGGCCGTCGCCTACGTGCGCGGGCTCCAGGGCGAGGAGGTCGGGGCGGAGTCGGTCTCGGCGATGGCCAAGCACTTCCCGGGCGGCGGCCCGCAGCTGAACGGTGAGGACCCGCACTTCCCGTACGGCCGCGAGCAGGTCTACCCGGGCGACCGGTTCGACTACCACCTCAAGCCGTTCGAGGCCGTCATCGGGGCCGGCGTCGCGCAGATGATGCCCTACTACGGCATGCCGGTCGGCACCGAGCACGAGGAGGTCGGCTTCGGCTTCAACAAGGGGATCATCACCGGCCTGCTGCGCGAGCGGCTCGGCTACGACGGCATCGTCTGCACCGACTGGGCCATCCTCGCCGACAAGTTCTGGGGCGTGGAGGAGCTCACGTACGAGGAGCGCATGCTCAAGTCGCTGGACGCCGGGGTGGACCAGTTCGGCGGCGAGTTCCGCCCGCAGGCGCTGGTGGACCTGGTCAGGACCGGGAGGGTGACCGAGCAGCGCGTCGACGTCTCGGCGCGCCGGCTGCTGCGCGAGAAGTTCCGGCTCGGCCTGTTCGACCGGCCGTACGTGGACGAGGCCACCGCCGAAGCGACCGTGGGCGCCGCCGGGGCGCGCGCCGAGGGCCTGGCGGCGCAGGCGGCCGCGTCCGTCCTGCTGGTCAACGCCGCCGAGGGGCCGGCCCGGCTGCCGCTCGCCCCGGGCGGCCTGAAGGTCTACGCGGAGGGGCTGTCCGCCGAGGCGCTCGGTGGCCGGGCGCAGCTCGTCGCCACGCCGCAGGAGGCGGACGTGGCGGTGCTGCGGCTGGCGGCGCCGTTCGAGCCGCGCGGCGAGGAGGGCTCCCTGGAGTCCTTCTTCCACGCGGGATCGCTCGACTTCCCGGAGGAGGAGACCGAGCGCGTGCGGCGGATCTGCGCCACCGTGCCGACCGTGGTCGACGTGTACCTGGACCGGCCGGCGATCCTGACCGGTCTGGCCGGGCACGCCGCGTCGCTGATCGTCAACTTCGGTGCGCAGGAGCAGGCCTTCGCGAAGGTGCTGTTCGGCGAGGAGCGGCCGCAGGGCTCGCTGCCGTTCGACCTGCCGTCCTCGATGGCGGCCGTCGAGGCGAGCCGGCCGGACGTGCCGTTCGACACCGCCGACCCGCTGTTCCGCTTCGGCCACGGCCTGCGCTACGAGGGCTGAGGCCCGTCCCCGCTCGGCCCGCCGCCTCCCGGTGGCGGGCCGACCGGCGCTAACCGAGGGCCCAGGCGATCAGGGAGAGGGTGGCCATCGAGACCAGCGTCGAGGCGAGCACCGTGTCCCGGGCGAACGCGGCGCCGTGCCCGTACTCGCGCGCGTAGGTGAACGCGTTCTGCGCGGTCGGCAGCGCCGAGAACAGCACCACGGTGAGCAACTGGTGCGGCGGCAGGTCGAGCACCAGTGCGCCGACCGCCCAGGCCGTCAGCGGCTGGACGAGGGTCTTGAGCGTGACCGCGGTGCCGACCTCCAGGTAGCGGGAGGCGCCGGTGACGGCGGGCGGGTGGCGGAGCGAGAGGCCGAGGGCCACCAGCGCGGTGGGCACGGCGGCGCCGCCGAGCAGTTCGCAGGAACGATTCAGCTCGGCGGGCGGCCGCCAGCCCGTCGCCGACAGCACGGTGCCCAGGGCGACGGCCAGCAGGATCGGGTTGCGCAGCGGCAGGGTGAGCGCGGCCCGCAGCCCCGCACGCCCGGAGTCGAGCACGGTCAGCACCGCCGGGGTGACCAGCAGGATCTGGAACAGCACCACCGGGCCGACGAAGGACGCGTCGCCGAGGACCTGGGTGGCCACCGGGATCCCCAGGTTGGCCGAGTTGACGTACCCGGCCGCCATCGCGCCGAGCGCCCGCTCCGGCACCCCGCGCCCGAACAGCCGGTGGGAGGCGAGCAGCCCGAGCCCGCCCGCGACCAGCGTGCTCGCCGTGAACGCCACCATCGACGGGTTGGCGAACCGGTCCAGCGGGGTGCGGGCGATCATCAGGAACAGGGCCGCCGGCATGGCCGCGTGGAAGACGAACCGGTTCAGCACCTGCTCGGCGTGCTCGCCGAGCAGGCCGCCGCGGCCGAGCAGGTAGCCGACGCCGGTCAGCGCCCAGATCGGGGCGAAACCGGACAGCAGCGGGTGCGGGCTGGGCATGGCTCCTCGGTGCGGGGTTCGCGGTGCCGGGCTCGGACGGGACGCCGGAAGTCAATCAGGCGTACGAACGGCCGCGGTGGGCAGGCCCCCGCACGGCCCGGCACCTACGATGGCCGGATGGAGTACCTGAGCCTGGCCGAGGTCGAGCGGATCGCCCGGGACGCCCACGCGGGGCAGACCGACAAGAACGGCCACCCCTACACCGAGCACCTGGCGGCGGTCGCCCACGGTGTGGCCGCGCGCGGCGGCAGCGAGGAGCAGATCGCGGCCGGCTGGCTGCACGACGCCATCGAGGACGACGCGCTGACCCGGGAGTGGCTGGCCGGCGCCGCCCTCGGCGCCGCCACCAAGGCCATCGTGGACGCGCTCACCAAGCGGCCCGGCGAGCCGCTGGAGGAGTACACCGCGCGCATCCTGGCCACCCCCGGGGCGCTGGTCGTCAAGCAGGCCGACCTCGCGCACAACGCCGACCCGGCCCGGCTGGCGAGCCTCGACCCGGCCACCGCCGAGCGGCTCGCCGCCAAGTACCGCCGGACCCGCGAACTGCTCGGCCTGGACCCGGACTCCGCCTGACACCCGGTCAATTCGACGCGGCGGCCGGAACGAAGCGGGCGAACGGGTCGCCGGAACGGGCGCAGTGCCCGGCGAGCAGTGCGCGGAACCGGTCGAGCAGGGCCGAATGCCGGGCGTCCACCGCGAGGTTGACCATCTCGCCCGGATCCCCGGCGAGATCGAACAGCTGCTCACGGTGGTCGCCCCAGGCGTAGCAGACGTACTTGTGCCGATCGTCCCGGATCATCCGGCCGAGGGCGTTGTTGAACCCGGGCAGCTCCCAGCGGGTCTCCGCCACCACCGTCTCGCGCGGTTCCGGGGCGCGCACGCTGCGCCCCGGCAGGCCGGGCGGCGCGGGGACGCCGGCGAGGTCGCAGAGGGTGGGCAGGAGGTCGGGGCCGGTCGACACCAGCCGGTCGCTGACCTCGCCCGCCGCGCTGCCGGGCCCGCTGACCAGGAACGGCACCCGCACCGACTCCTCGAACAGGGCCCACTTCTGGCTCCAGCCGTGCGCGCCGGCGCCGTCGCCGTGGTCGGAGGTGAACACCACGACGGTCTCCCGTCCGGTCCGGCGCCGGTGCTCGCGCAGCCCGTCCAGCACGGTGCCGAGGTTCGCGTCGACCCGTTCGACCAGCGCGTAGTACGCGTGCCGGTAGCGCCGCCAGTCGTCCTCGCGCCACTCGGCGGTGGGGTGGGTGTGCGCCCAGGCCCGCTGGGCGAGCCGGGGGAGGCGCGCCTCGTACGGCGCGGGCGGGAAGTTGGCGGGCAGCGGCGGGCACTCGGCGGCCGGCGGCGGGGCGGGCAGCGGGCCGGTCCTCGGGTCCTGGCCGCGTGCCCACTCGCAGATGCCGTGCGGCTCCAGGAAGGAGAGCACGAGGAGGAACGGGCGCGGGCGCGGGCGGTGGAGGAACGCGGCGGCGGCGCGGGCGAGTCCGGCGTCGTCCCCGGCGGGGTGGATGCGGCGGAAGCCGCGGCCCTCGGGCAGGTCGAGTTCGGGCAGGTGCCACTTGCCGCCGTAGGCGCAGTCGTACCCGGCCTCGGCGAACACCCGGCCCAGCAGGGGCTCGGGGGTGGTTCCGTCCGGGCCGAGGGCCTCGTTGCCGGTGACGCCGAGCGCGCTGGGCAGTTGCCCGGTGAGCAGGCTGGCCCGGGACGGCGCGCAGAGCGGCTGGGCGCAGTACGCCTGCCGGTAGCGGGTGCCGGCGGCGGCCAGCGCGTCCAGGTGCGGGGTGTCGAGGTGCGGGTTCCCGGCGGCGCTCATCGCGTCGGAGGTCTGCTGGTCCGTCAGGACGACGAGGACGTCGGGTCGTCGGTCGGTCACGTCAGGCCATCCGTTCGTAGGTGCGGCGGTCGAGCGCCCGGCGGAGCGGCTCACCGAGCGTCCACCGCTCGAACTCGCCCACCACCAGGTCGCCGAGGCGTCGCCGCTCCAGCGCCTGGCTGCCGGCCAGGTGCGGGGTGACCACGACGTTCGGCAGGGTGAACAGCGGCGAGCCGGGCAGCGGCGGTTCAGGGTCGGTGACGTCCAGCACGGCGAACAGGTCGGGCCGTTCGGCGAGGACGTCGAGCAGGGCCGGCTCGTCCAGGACGGCGCCGCGCGCGGTGTTGACCAGGGTGGCGCCGGGCTTCATGGAGGCGAGCAGCCGCCGCCCGACCAGGCCCCGGGTCTCCGGGACGAGCGGGGTGTGGACGCTCACCACGTCGGCGGTGGCGAAGAGTTCGTCCAGCCCGACCGCCCGCACTCCGGGCGGCGGCGCGGCGTACGGGTCGTGGGCGATGACGTGCAGGTCGTAGCCGCGCAGCCGCTCGCAGACCAGCCGCCCGGTCTCGCCGAGCGACAGCACGCCGACGGTGGCGCCGTACGCGCCGGGGGCCCGGCCCACCCGGACGGGCGCGCGGGCGGCGCGGGCGGCGAGCACGTGCCGCCAGCCGTCCTTGAGCGCGTAGACGATCTGCGCGACGGTGAACTCGGCGACCGGCACGGCGTTGGCGTGGGCGGCGGTGACGATCGGGACGCCGGTGGCCCAGAACTCCTCGGTGGCGATCCGGCGCACCGACCCGGCCGCGTACAGCACCAGGGCCAGCCGGGGCATCCGCTCCAGCGCCGCGGCGTCCAGGACGGGCCCGCCCCAGCCGGTGAACAGCACCTCGACGTCGCGCAGCGCGTCCGGCGCGGCGGTGAGCCGCTCGGGGCCCCAGACACCGCCGGGCGCGGCCGGGTCCGCGACGAGTTCCGCGCGCGCCGACACCCGGGCGAGGGCCTCGGGGCCGTAGACGTCGGGGAACCGGGCCGGGTCCATGGCGAAGGCGGCCGCGAACATCCGGGACTCCTTTGGTCGAGTGGCCACGAGGAGTTTCTATCACATTGAGAAATAGTGGGCCCCTTCGTGCGGGGGAGCCTCAGCGCGTGATGAAGGTGGCCCCGTCGGCGAGCCGGACGGCGGCCGCGGCGGCGCCCACCAGCTCGGTGGTGGTCGAGTGCACCACCATCAGCCGCGGCAGCACCGGCACCCGGCCCTGCAGCCGGGACTCGATCGCGGGCAGCAGCTCGCCGCCGCTCTCCCAGAGCAACCGCCCGCCCAGCGCGATGAGTTCGGGGCCGAGCACACTGGTCAGATTGGCCACCAGCAGGGCCAGGTCGTCGGTGAACTCGTCCACCAGCCGGACCGCCGCCGGCACGCCCTCCCGGGCCAGCCGGAACAGTTCGGCGACCCGCTCGGCCGACGTCCCCGAGACGGTCAGCCCGGCCTCCGCGATCCGCCGGTCGACGGCGTGGTCGCCGATCCGCGCCTGGGTGTCCCCGGTGCGCCCCAGCGGGCGGTCCAGCGCCCGGCGGTCGCCCATCAGGTAGCCCAGCGCCCCCGCCGACCCCAGCCGGCCCCGGTGCAGCCGGCCGCCCAGCACGATGCCGGCGCCGACCTCGATCCCGACCACCACCGCGGCGAGGTCGCCCACCCCGGCGCCCGCCTCGCCGTGCTGGACGGCGAGGGCGACCAGGTCCACATTGCTCTCGACCGCCACCGGGATGCCCAGCCGCTCCTGGAGCAGCGTGCGCAGCCGCAGCCCGGGCCAGTCCAGCGCCGGGGCGAACTCCACCAGCCCGGTCCGGTCCCGGACCACCCCCGGCACCCCGACCACCAGCGCGCGCGGCGCCCCCGCGTGCCGTGCGGCCCACGTCCGCAGCCCGTCCACCAGCGTCAGCAGCGGCCCGGTGAGGTCCTCGGCGGAGGGCTCGCGGGTCCGGTCCGGCCCGAGTTCCGGCGCCCAGTGGTGCTCGGCCTCGTGCAGCACGGCGCCGTGCAGGTCGGCGACCACCCCGACGATCCGGCGCGGGCGCATCGCCACCGCGAGCACCGTCTGGGCCCCGGCGTTGTAGCGGATCAGCTGCGGCGGCCGCCCGCCGCTGGACGGCGCCCGCTCGGACTCCACCACCACCAGCCCCGCCGTCCGCAGCACCTCGACCAGCCGGTGCACGGTCGCCGTCGACAACCCGCTCTCGGCCGCCAGCCGCTGCCGGGACAGCGAGCCGTGCCGGCGCAGCACCTCCAGCAGCACGGTCTGGTTGACCTGCGCCACGGTCTGCGTGGTGGCGGTCGCCGGGGTGCGGGGGGACTGGGGCACCGGATGCTCCTCGGTCGGCGCCGGGCGGGGCCCGAACGGTGGGCGGGACTTCGTCTCGGCCCGAATATATCCGAGCGCCCCGAGCCGACTCGGGTGTCTCGTGCCGCGACCGGTCCGGGAACGCCCGAAGGCCCGGCCGCGCGGATCGCGCGCGGCCGGGCCGTGGGTCACCCCGGTGGTCCCTGTCCGACCCCGGGGTGAGGGGGGACAGATGGTCCGGAAGCGGATGTGCCTACTGGTCGGCTTAGTACCAGTGGTGGGTCTGCCAGAACGCCCAGGCGTTGTTCGGGCTGCCGTAGCGCTCGTTCATGTAGTCCAGCGCCCAGCGGATCTGGGTGGTCGGGTTGGTCTTCCAGTCGGCGCCGTGCGTCGCCATCTTGGAACCCGGCAGCGCCTGCGCCAGGCCGTACGCGCCCGAGGACGGGTTGACCGCGGTCACGTTCCAGCTGGACTCGTGGGCGATGATCTGCTTGAACGAGGCGAGCTGGTTGGCCGGCACGATCTGCGCGGCGATGGTCTGCGGCGAGGCGCTCGCGGCGGAGGCGGTGGCGGGAACCAGGCCGGCGCCCAGGGCGGTCACGGCGGCGGCACCGGCGAGAACGGCGGCGGAGGTACGCATACGAAGCTTGAAAGCGGGCATGAAGAACAAGACCTCAATCAGGTTGGGCCGGTGCTCGCCCCGCCCGGACCGTGGCCGGACAGGGGCCGAAACGGTCGCGGGGCGTGCACCGGACAGTCGTTGTGAAGCGCCGCGCTCCGGTGGGACAGGTACCGGGTGCGGCTGGCGACGAGACCAATTGTTGCCAGACGGGTTTAGGCGCTGCCAAGACCCCTCCGCTACGACGCGCCGTCGTAGCGATCTCGTGCGCCGTCGATTCGAAGGTCCCCCGCCGGGCCCCCTGACCTGCGACGCCGCCACCCCCGCCCGGGTATCGGCCCGGGCACTACCGCCCGTCGTGCCGACGGAATCCCTGTGAGCGCACTCACCGCCCGGCGGCCCCCGCCGTCACCCACCGCCACCACCGCCACCACGCCCCGTCGCGGATGATCTGAGACCGCCGCCACAGACGGGGCACCGACGGTCAGAACGGAACGACGATCCCGGCCTCCCGCAGCCGGATCAACGCGTACCCCATGCACTCCCCGGCGGAGGCGCCGTCGGCCCGGAAGGGCTCCGCCAGCGGTCCGCCGCCGGCGGTGAAGGTCCACGGCGGCCGTCCGTCCCGAACCCGCTCCGCATCGACCCGGATCATGGCGTTCACACCCTGCTCGCCGAGCCATTCCAGGATCAGCAGCGTGACGTCCTCCACCCCGCTGTCCGGATCCGGCTTCACCCACCGGTTCTTCGGCCCCCGGCCCCTCGACACGCTCATACCGGCGAAACCTATCGGCAGCCGACCTCCCCGTCGGGCGGGAGGGTGCCGTGCTGGCAGGCTGAGCCCATGGACGATCTTGTCGGCACCCAGGCACCGGCCCGCCGCCTGACCGACCCCGCCGAGGCGGTCGGAGAACTGGAGCGCGCGGTACCGGGCTTGGCCGCGTTGCGCCTGCCGGAGCGCAGGGCCGTCGACTGGCAGGTGATCGAGACCGAACTGGGGGTGGCGCTGCCGGGCGACTACAAGCTGCTTCGCGATCGCTACCCGCCGTTCGTGCTCGGCGACTTCCTCGGTTTCGGCGGCCCGGATCCCGGCCACGAGCGCCGCTGGGCGCTCGGGAGGATCGAGGGCCTGGAAGACGTCGCGGAGCTGTGCGAGGAAGCCGACCTCGCCGTGCCGCTCCACCCCTATCCCCACCCGGGCGGCCTGCTGCCCTGGGCCGGGTCGAACCAGGGAGACCTCTTCCTCTGGACGACCAGCCCGGCCGGCCCCGACGAGTGGACGGTCACCGTCGCGTCACGCAGCTCCGCCTGGTGGCACTACACCGGCGGCGCCGTCCAGTTCCTCGCCGACCTGGTCAGCGGCGCGGTGCACCCCTGGGCCCTGCCGAGGATCCGGCCCGAGATCCTGGCCCCGTGAACTCCGGGACCGCGCTGCCTGAGGAGTGGGAAGTCGGCCCGGCCGACTTCCCACTCCGGGAGCGGTCATCGGGGTATGCGGTGGCCGCCGTGGGGGTAGGGCTGGCGGGCGATCCAGGTGTATTCGGTGGTGCCGTCGGGGAGTGCTCGGAGCTCCCGGCGTCCGTGGCGGGTGATGGGTGGCGGGGACAGGGCGTCGCGCATGCGCAGGCTGGTGATGACACTGATGATCACCGTAGCGAGCACGATGGCGAGGAGAGCCGCGAGTGCCCCGCCGACGAGGAAGCGGCTCATCAAGCCACTCGTCCGATGCGGTGGAGGTCCGGTGCGCTGCCCCATCCGTGGACCGGGAGCTGAAGATCCGGGGCATAGGTGAGCCAGACGATCTTGCCGGGGCCGGACCGCTCCCACCCCCAACCGAAGGCCAACGCCTCCACCAGCAGCAGGCCGCGGCCGCCGGTCGCGTCGGGGTCCGTTTCGCGTAGGCGCAACGACGGGCAGCGGTCAGCGACTTCGATCCGCAGCAGCCCGCAGGCCCACCGGACGGTGACTGTGCAGCGCTCGCCGGCGTGCTCGATCGCGTTGGTGATCAGCTCGCCCGCGCACAGCTCCACTTCCCCGAGCGCCTCCGCCGACAGGGGTACGCCCCATTTCCTCGCGTCCTTCGAGGTCACCTTCCTGGACGCGGCCGCCGGGAAGGGCGTCCCCACTCCGGCGGCCGAGCAGTGACGGCGGACGACCGCCGAGCGTTCGGGGCCCGTGTCGCGCAGCTGCGCAAGCAGCGCGGCATGAACCAGGAGCAACTGGCCGCTGCCATCAACCGGACGGCGAGTTGGGTGTCGCAGGTGGAACGAGGCGTCCAGCCCGTGGTGCGCCTCGACGTCCTCCGACTCCTGGCCGATGGGCTCGGCGTCTCGGTCCAGACCCTGCGGCCGGACGCCCCGTCGGCGCCGGCCGCCGCTCCGGTGCTGGGAAAGGAAGCGCCCAACGATCTCGACCGGGTGAGGCTTCTGCTGTCGGGACACCCCGCGCTGGACGTGCTGCTCGGCGTGGACCGGTCGGTGGAGGCACGGGATCCCACCGGCCTCGCCGCCGACGTCGACGAGATCTGGGACCTGACCCACGCGGCGCGGTTCGCCGAACTCGGTGCCGCTGTCGGCCGGACCCTGCCGGTCCTGGAACGGGCGGCGAGGACGGTGGCACCGGAGGACCGCCCCGGGATCCACCTCCTCCTCAGCCGTACCTATCAGGCGCTCGCCGCCGCGTTCGTCCGGCAGGACGAGGACGATGCGGCCTGGGTCGCCGCCGACCGGGCCATCCGGGCGGCCGAGCAGTCCGGCGAGCCGCTCCAGGTGTGCGCCGGGATCTACCGTCTGGCGCACGCGTTCATCCGGCTGCGCAGGCTCGACCAGGCCGAGCACACGGCGTCCGCCGCGCTGGCGGCTCTGCGGGCGCGGAGCGGTGGCGAGGATCCGGAGACGCTCTCCGTCCTCGGCTCGCTGCACCTCGTCCTCGCGCTCGCCGCCGCCCGGGGAGGTCGGCGTGAGCGGGCGCGGAAGGAGATGGCCGAGGCGCGCGCGGTCGCGGCGCGCCTCGGAGCGGACCGGAACGACTTCAACCTTGAGTTCGGGCCCACAAATGTGGAGATCCAGGCCGTCTCGACTGCCGTCGAACTCGGGGACGCGGGCGAGGCGCTGGACCTCGGCCGGCAGATCGATCCGAGCGGGCTGTCGGCGGAGCGCAGATCCCGGCTCCTGATCGACCTGGGCAGGGCGCACGCGCAGCGGCGGCAGCTCGGGGAGGCCGTGGATGCGCTGCTCAGCGCTGAGGAGCTGGCGCCCGAGACCGTGCGGACCCACGTCGCCGCCCGGGCCACGATCCGCGAACTCGTGCTCATCGCCGGAAGGAGTGCACCGGGCGAGCTGCTGCGCCTCGCTGAGCGTGCCGACGCCGTCGAGTAGTTCGGACAGGGGGCGCGTCAGCCCTTGTGGCATACCGGGTCGGTCGAGTGGCCGGACAGGTACACCCGTTCGTCGGAGGTGAGGTCGCGGTCGACGGACTGGCAGATCTTCCGGATCGCATCGGAGGGCTGGGGCGGAGCGACGTTCCACAGGATGGCCGTGAGGTCGTTGCCGCCGGTGGCCAGGGTGCGGCCGTCGGGGCTGAACGCGACCGTGAAGACCGCGTCGGTGTGGCCGGTGAGGGCGGCGCGGCTCTTGCCGCTGGCCAGGTTCCACAGCTGCACGGTGGAGTCGGCACTGCCGGTGGCGAGGGTCTTCCCGTCCGGGCTGACCGCCACGGCCCACACGGCGTCGGTGTGGCCGGTGAGGGCGGCGCGGCTCTTGCCGGTGTCCACGTCCCACAGCCGCACGGTGGAGTCGGCACTGCCGGTGGCGAGCGTCTTCCCGTCCGGGCTGAACGCTACCGAGAGAACGGTACCGGTGTGCCCCTTGAGGGTGGCGCGGGCGGACTTCTCGGCGATGTCCCACAACTGCGCGTTCCGGTAGACGTCGCCGGTGGCGAGGGTCCTCCCGTCCGGGCTGAACGCCATGACCTGCACGTCGGAGGTGTGGAGCGAGGTACGGGCGGTACCGGCGGGGACGTCCCACACCTTGGTGGTGTCGGTGCTGTTCGTGGCGAGGATCCTCCCGTCCGGGCTGAACGCCATGGTCGACACGACGTCGGTATGGCCCCTGAGGTCGGTGAGCTTCTTGCCGGTGGCCACTTCCCAGAGCGAGACCGTGAAGTCGGCTTCGCCGATGGCGAGGGTCTTCCCGTCCGGGCTGACCGCCAGTGCGCCCGCGATGTCGGACCGGCCGTTCAGGGAACTGCGGTAGGTGCGGTTCGCGACGTCCCACACCCGGACCGCGGCGTCGTCGCTGCCGACGGTGAGGGTCTTTCCGTCGGGGCTGAACGCGACCGTGTTCACCCCCGACGTGTGGCCGCGCAGGTCGGTACCGGTCGAGAGGTCCCACAGCCGGGCGGTGGTGTCGACACTGCCGGTGGCGAGCGTCTTCCCGTCGGGGCTGAACGCGACGGAGAACACGCTGTCGACGTGGCCCTTGAGCGCGGTGCGCGTGAAACCGGTCTCGATGTCCCACAACCGCGCGCTCTTGTCGGCGCTGCCGGTGGCGACGGTCTTTCCGTCGGCACTGAACGCGACCGACTCCACCCCGCCCGTGTGGCCGGTGAGGGTGGCGAGGGTCGATCCGGTGTCGACCTCCCACAGCTTCGCGGTCTGGTCCTCGCTGGCGGTGGCGACGGTCTTTCCGTCCGGGCTGAACGCCACCCATGTCACGGACGCGCTGTGGCCTTCGAGAGGGGTGCGGGTGGATCCGGTACCCACGTCCCACAACCGGGCGGTGCCGTCAAGGCTCGCGGTGGCGAGGGTCTTCCCGTCGCGGCTGAAGGCCACGGAGTACACGCTGTCGGTGTGACCTTTGAGGACGCGGGTGGTACCGGTGGTGACGTCGATCAGGTTCAGGTCCGAGCCGTCACCGGTGGCGAGGGTCCTTCCGTCGGGGCTGAACGCCACCGCGGTCACGATGCCGTTGTGGCTCTCCAGGGTGGTGCGGGAGGACCCGGTGTCGACGTCCCACAGCTGGGCGGTACCGTCGAAGCTCGCGGTGGCGAGGGTCTTCCCGTCGGGGCTGAAGGCCACGGAGAAGACACTGTTGGTGTGTCCGGTGAGCGTGTCGAGTGTCTTCCCGGTGTCGACGTCCCACAGCCGTACGGACTTGTCGTCGCCCGCGGTGGCGAGGATCTTCCCGTCGGGGCTGAACGCCACCGTGTCCACCGCCTCCGTGTGGCCCGCCAGGCGCCGCTTCAACGGCAGGAGCGCCGCGTTCCCCAGGCTCTCGACGGACTGGGGCGTGTGGCTGGTGTTGTACGCCGCGATGGCCAGCAGCGCCGCGGCGTCGGGGTTGGTGGCCCTGAGCGTGTCGGACTGGGCGGCGAACTGCCGTGACAGGGAGTCCTCCCGTTCCGTGGTCACCGTCCGCCACTGCCAGAGGGCTCCCGCGGCGGCGACCAGGGCGACGACGAGCAGGCCGGCCAGGATCGCGTTGAGCCGCCTGCTGCGCCGCATGACGGTCTGCTGGCGCTGCCGGCTCGCGGTGAGGAACGCGCTGATGTCGCCCGGCAGGTGGCGCCGGTCCGCCCAGTCGAGGCCCTCGGCGAGTGCCGTCCCGCCGAGCAGGTCCCCCGGGTCCTTCCGTTCGGCCCACGCGGCCCGTCGTCTGCGCGTGCTCTCCAGCCAGCCCTGGAAGCGGTGGTCCTGCTCCACCCAGTCCTGGAGCGTGCCCCATTCGCGGATGAGCGCGTCGTGCATCAGCTCGGCCACCGGCTGTCCGGCCGGCGGCTGGGGGCCGGCGGCGGTGCGCGGGGCGCGGGTCATGATGATCCGGTGGCGGGTGAGCGCGGCGACCACCTCGTCGACGGCCCGGTCGCTCTCGGGCGTGGCCTCGGTGCTGGCGGCCAGCTCGCGCAGTTCGCGCAGCGGGAGCTGCTCCCGGATGGCCGGGATCTGGTAGCCGGGCTCGGCGGGCCGTACCAGGGAGGTCAGGATCCGCCGGGCGATGGGAAGTTGCTCGCCGGTCAGTTGCCGGAGCGCGGAGTCGCACCAGGTGGTGAGGCCCCCGGTGACTCCGCCGATGCGCTGGTAGGCGTCGTGGGTGAGGTAGCCGTTCCGGCGCCGCTGCCACAGCTGGCTGAGCGTCAGTTCCAGCAGTGGCAGGACGGTGACGGGCGCCCGGTTGCCCGGCGCTCCGCCGGGGGCGGCCTCCAGGATGTCGGTGATGATCTGCTGGGGCAGGCCGGCCTCGAAGTGGGCGCCGACGGACCGGGCGGGCCGGGTGATGATGTCGTGCAGCTCGCTCCGGCTGAGGGTGCTCGGCAGGTTGAGCAGGCCCGGCATCGCCTTCTCCAGCAACGCCGGTGCCAGGGCTGCCAGTTGCGGGTAGAAGTCGTCGCGCATGACCAGCACCACGCTGACCGGGACGGCCGAGTCGGCGAGCGCGGTGAGCTGCTCCGCGACCGCCACGACCTCCCGCTGCCGGCCGTTGGTGGACCGGGCGAGGAATTCCTCGAACTGGTCGACGACCAGCAGGATCCGCTCCCGGTCCGGTTCCTTCGCCAGCCTGCGGGTGACGGCGGCGGCGATCCCGTCCCGGCGTGCCCCGGGCAGCCCGGCGCGTTCCAGCTCGGCCAGCAGGTCCTGCCGCGGACGGACGAGCACCGGCAGCCACCGGTCACTGCCCGGCAGTTGGCCCTCGGCCAGCGCGGGCAGGAGACCGGCCTGCACGAGGGACGACTTGCCCGAACCGGAGGGGCCGAGCAGCAGCGTCAGCCGCTGCTGGTGGGCCAGATCGGCCAGCACCTGGCGCACCGCGTCCTCCCGGCCCTCGAACCACCGGGCCTCCTCCGCGGTGAACGACTCCAGCCCCCGGTAGGGGCAGACGTCCGTCAGGGCCAGGTCGGGCCAGACCTCCCGCAGGACCTCCGCGGGGGTGACGTACGCGATGCCCTGGCCCCGCTCGTAGTCGTCGGGCGCCGCGATCTCGGTCAGCATGCCGATGACCAGGCCGGTCATCTCGTCGAGCACCGGACCGCCGCTGAACCCCGTGGTCAGGTCGTTGGCCGAGGTCAGCTGGAGGTGGGCGCCGCCGCGTTCACCGGCCGGCAGCAGGTCGCCGGCCACGCCGAAGCCGAAGTGTCCGCCCGGCGGGGCCTGGGCGGGGAACCCGAACGACCGCACCTGGTGGCCCCGGCAGCCCTCCGGGGAGCCCAGCGGCAACGCCGCCGTCCCCGGCACGGTACGGGCCAGGCGGAGGACGGCCACGTCGTCGCCGTCGGGGTCGCGCCACGGCTCCTCCAGGACGCGGCCCTCGACCAGGGGTGAGCCATCGACGTTGGGAAAGGCAAGCCGCACCTGTTCGCCGGGCCCGGCCCCGGCGGCGCGCACGACGTGCGCACAGGTCAGCAGGACGTCCTCGCCGACCAGGAAGCCCGCTCCGACGGCCGCGCCGCCCGGCCCGAGCACCTGGGCCACGGCCGGGAGCAGTTCGCCCGCGCGACCGCCGTCCGGCGGCCGGTCCGCGCTAGCCACCGGCCCTGTCCGGCCGGGCGGCGGCCGGAGCGACGGGGCTGCCCTGCCGCCACAGCGCCCTCACCAGCAGGTGGCAGTTGGCGGCGCTCTTCGTGATCACGGCCCCGGCCTCGAAGGAGAGGTCGACGCCGAACTCCACCGCGATCTCGTCGGGGCCGATCCGGCGCAGCTCGGTGAGCGCCGCGTGGGCGGCCGCGGTGACCGGTACGAGGGCGCCCTGCAGGGTCGTCGGCAGATCACGGACGGCCTCGCCGACCCGGCCGGCCTTCACGGGCCCCTCCGCGCCGCCGGGAGCCTCGATCAGCACCCAGCCGCCGTCCTCCAGCGGAATGCGAGCCAGCCCTGCCACGGCCTCCTCCTTCGGCGTCGCGGGTGTCGCGGCCATTCGCATCGTCATCCGCCGCCCGGAACGCCGCACCCGGACCTGGCCATCCGGACGACCCGCGGCGGTGCGGCAGCGGGCCCCGGCCGGCGTCAGTCCGTGGCGAGGAGGTCGCCCAGGCGGCGGTGGCGGGTGGTGCGGGCGGTGAGGCGGGCGGGGGCGGGGGTGGCGGTGAGGGTGCCGAGGGCGGTGGCGACGGCGTGGCCGAGGCGGTCGCAGAAGGCGGCGGGTTCGTCGGCCGCGTCGGGGAGTTCGGCGACCACCCGGTCGACCAGGCCGACGGCGGCGAGGTCGTGGGCGGTGATGCCCTGGGCGCGGGCCAGCTCCGGGGCGTGGGCGCCGTCGCGGTGGACGATGGCCGAGGCGCCCTCCGGTGGGAGCGGGGCGAGCCAGGCGTTGGCGGCGGCGAGGACGTGGTCGGCGGGGAGCAGGGCGAGCGCGCCGCCGCCGGAGCCCTGGCCGAGGAGGACGGCCAGGACCGGGGTGCGCAGGGCGAGCAGGGTGGTGAGGCAGTGGGCGATCTCGACGGCCACGCCGTCCAGCTCGGCCTGGACGGAGAGCTCGGCGCCCGCCGTGTCGACGACCGTCACGAGGGGGAGGCCGAGTTGCTCGGCGACCCGGGCGGTACGGCGGACGGCGCGCAGGTCGGCGGCGGTGAACGGGCGCTCGTGGGCACCCGTCTGCCGCTGCTGGCCGACGACCACGGCCGGCTGCCCGTCCAGCACGGCGAGCGCCCGCACCAGCGCGCCGTCCCGGCCGCCGGGGGCGTCGAGGAGCACCAGCTCCTCGGCGGTGCGGCGCAGCAGCTCGCGGGTGCCCGGGCGGTCGGGGCGCCGGGTGCGCCGGACGGCCTCCCAGGCGTCGGGCCGCGCGGCGGGTTCGGCGGCGGCGGGTTCGGTGGCAACGGGTGCGGTCGCGGGCAGCGCCCGGCGGGTCAGGACGGATAGGGAGCGGCGCAGGACCTCGCGCAGTTCCTCGGGCGCGACCACCGCGTCGACCAGCCCGCGTTCGGCGAGCGTCTCGGCGCGCTGCACCTCGGGGGGAAGCTCGACGCCCCGCAGCTCCTCGTAGACGCGCGGGCCGAGGAAGCCCAGCCGCGCGCCCGGTTCGGCGAACACCAGCTGCCCGAGCGTGCCCCAGGAGGCGAACACCCCGCCCATGGTGGGGTTGCGCAGGTAGCTGAGGTACGGCAGGCCGGCCGCCCGGTGGGCCTGGACGGCGGAGGTGATCCGCAGCATGCAGAGGAACGCGGCCGTGCCCTCCTGCATCCGGGTCCCGCCGGAGACCGGCAGCGCGACCAGCGGGAGCCGTTCGGCGGTGGCCCGCTCGACGGCGCGGGTGATCCGTTCGGCGGTGGCCACGCCGATGGACCCGCCGAGGAAGCCGAACTCGGAGGCGACCAGGGCCACCGGCTCCCCACCGATCCGGCCGAGGCCGGTGAGCACGGCCTCGTCGACGCCGGTGCGCTCGCGCGCCCGGGTCAGGCTCGCCCGGTAGGCGGCGGCCACGGGCCCGGCGGTCGGCGGAGCGTCCCAGCTCACGAAGCCGCCGGGGTCGACCAGCAGCCCGATCAGCTGGTGCGCCGTCAGGGAAACGCTCATCTGCTCCACCCCATCGCCCGATCCGGGTCCGCACCGACGAAGATCACGATAGGGCGCCGGGGCTTCGCCGTGGGGGATTGGGCGGCGGGTGTGAGGAGGCCGACAGCCGACGGGTGCGGGCCTCGTCGTAGCGGAGGGTCACCAGGTGGGCGAAGGCGTCGTGGGTGCCGAGCGGCGCGCCGGTCCAAGGGGCGCCCGCACCGCCGTCGCTCCGGAGGAGAGGCCTTCCCCCGGGCCGGCAGATCCACCCGCCCGTGCGCGGCTACACCGGCGGCCGCGGGTCGTACTGGATGCCGCGCCGCACCCGGCGGGCCCGCTCCACCGAGGCGAGCCGGGCCACCAGGTGCAGCGCCATGTCCATCCCCGCCGAGATCCCCGCCGAGGTGATCACGTCCCCGTCGTCGACGAACCGCTCCTCCCGCCGCACCTCGGCGGTCGGCTCCAGCTCGGCCAGCAGGTCGAGCGACGCCCAGTGCGTGGTGACCGGCCGCCCGCGCAGCAGGCCCGCCTTCGCGTACACCAGCGCCCCGGTGCAGACGCTGGTCATCAGCGGCACCGACGCGGCCAGCTCCCGCACCCGCGCCAGGTGCTCCTCGTCCGCCAGCAGCGGCCGGGTGCCCCGCCCGCCCGGGTGCACCACCACGTCCGGGGCCGGCATCGACGCCCACGCGTGGTGCGCCTGCACCGTCAGCCCCTTGGCACACTCCACCGGTCCGCCGTCGCGCGAGACGCACGACACCCGCCAGCCGTCCTCGGGGAAATTGCGCGTCCAGTAGGCGAGCACCTCCCACGGGCCGATGGCGTCCAGCTCCTCGACGCCGGGGAACAGCATGATCGCGATGTGGCGGAGCCGGCCGGTCGTCGGGCCGTCCTGGGCGCTGATGTCCATGGCCCCGGATTCAAGCAGAGCCCCGACGATCCCGTCCGGCAATAAACGCCAGGGTCGCCGGGGCCGGGGCATGGCAACGAGCGGAACGGGCGGGGCTGGCCGTCCCGCGTCAGGAACCCGTACGGACCGGGCCCGCGCGCGTCAGGGCTCCGTCAACGACCCCCCCGCCCCCGGCCCGCCCGGCTTGGCTGGTGACCGACGACACCGGTCACCGCACCGGTCACCAGCCAGAAGGACGGACAGCACCATGGCGGACGAGCCGACAGACCTCCCCGGCACGGCCGGGGTTCCCGGGGACGACGGCCGGGGCCGCGTCGTCGTCGGCGTCAGCGGCTCGCTCGGCAGCCTCGCCGCCCTGCACCGCGCCGTCGCCGAAGCCCGCCGGCTGGACGCCGAGGTGCTCGCCGTGCACTGCTGGACCCCGGTCGGCGGCGAGTTCGGCTACCGCCGCTCGCCCTGCCCGCCGCTGCTGTCCGTCTGCCGCGACGCGGCCGCCGCCCGGCTGCGCGACGCCCTCGACCAGGCCTTCGGCGGCGCCTGGGCCGGCGTCCGGCTGCGCAGCATCGCCGTCCGCGGCGAGACCGGCCAGGCCCTGGTCCGCTGCGCCGACCGGCCGGACGACCTGCTCGTGCTCGGCGCCGGCGGCCGCGGCGCCCTCGCCCGGGTCCTGCACCCGTCGATCACCGCCTACTGCACCCGGCACGCCACCTGCCCGGTGCTCGCCGTCCCCAAGCCGCCGCTGCAACGCGAACTGGAGGACCTGGAGCGCCACCCCCGCACCCGCCTGACGGTGACGGCGTGACCGCCCGCCTCACCCCCGCCGTGTCGGCCGCGGTCGCCCTGACCGCCTCCGCCGCCCTGCTCCCCGTCCTCGGCGTCCTCGGCGAACTCCGCCCCACCTGGGTGGCGCTCGCCGCCTACGCCGCCCTGGCCGCCGCCGTCGGCCGCCGCTCCCGCCCGCCCGCCGCCCCGCTGATCGGCCTCGCCGCCTGGCTCTTCCACAACGGCTTCGTCGAGCACCGCCACGGGACCCTCGCCCTCACCAGCCCCACCCTCGAAGCCGCCCACCTCCTCCTCTTCACCACCGCCGCCCTCGCCCTCACCGTCCACCGCCGCACCGAGCCCGCAGCGTTCCCTCCGCCCGGCGACCGGTCCGAAGCCGTCGCGCGATTTCCCTATGAGGTGTCAACTCGCTGACAGTCAATGGGGAGGGGGACATCGGTGTTCGAGCAGGCCGAGGATGCGGACGCGACCCTCGGTGCGGCAGAGGAGGGCGTCCACGCGCTCGATTTCCTGATCTCGATCGACGACACCGAGCGGTCGTCCACGGTCGGCGAGAAGGGCCTCTTCGGTCGTCGCGACGGTGCGGCCGGCGAGGCCTCGGTCCGCAGCATCCCCGTCGTGGTCCTCCGGGAGAACCTCCAGCGCACCGTCGACGGCCTCCAGGCCGTGCTCGGCGAGATCCGGGTCCCGGAGGGCGGCATGCCGCTCAAGCAGGCGCAGGCCCGGCCGCAGCGGATCCGGATCGGGACCAAGACCGAGCTCGACGACTTCGTGCTGTTCGAGAAGAAGAGCCCCGCCGACGCCGCATCGCGACTGGAGGCCCTTGGCTTCACCCTCTCCACCGAGGTCACCTACACAAGGCCGGACGGCGGCGCGCGGGAGAGCGGGCCGTCCGACGGTTCCTCGTGGCCGGGCCAGGTGCTCTGACCTGGTA
>NZ_JBEOWI010000005.1:105060-253052 GCF_040296005.1 Kitasatospora sp. NPDC002551
AGGTAGTGTTCTTCCTGTCGCGAGCGAGATGATCGCTCGTCAGGCGTCAGTGGTGCTACCAGAGCACGTCCCACTTTCAGTGGGGAGAGTCCGTGCGACCCGGGCCTGGCGCTCCGAGGTCGGAAGGGTCCGGCATCTGTTCTTCGGATGCCGGGCCCTTTCGCGTGTTCGGGCTGTGGTCGTCGGGGGTTCTCCTCCGGTTCGGGCAGGTGTTCCGGCCTGGTAGTGTTCTTCCTGTCGCGAGCGAGATGATCGCTCGTCAGGCGTCAGTGGTGCTACCAGAGCACGTCCCACTTTCAGTGGGGAGAGTCCGTGCAACCCGGGCCTGGCGCTCCAAGGCCGAGCGGGCCCGGTACCTGAGAACACAGGTACCGGGCCCGCTCGCGTTGCGTCGGCATGCCGGCACGCCAGCGCGTCAGGAGCGCCCCGCGGCGCGGGCGAGGAGGGCGGCGGTGGCCCGGCCGGCGCGGGTGGCGTGGTCGGTGGTGGCGGGGACGCAGTGGCCGACGGCGGGGTCGAACTCGGCGAGGATGACGCCGGCGTGGTCGGTGTCGAGCGCGAGGTACTCGGCGGCCGGGGTGCGCAGGGCGGCGTTCAGCGCCTCGGAGGTCCCGGTGGGGACGAGATCGTCGCGGGTGCCGTGGACGAGGAAGAGCGGGACGGGGGAGGGGCGGTCGGCCAGGGCGGCGAGGGGGGCTTCGCCGGTGGTGACCGCCGCGCGCTCGTAGCGCGAGGCGATGCCGACGACTGCCGTGGGGCGCAGGTCGGCGGGGGTTTCGGGGTGGGTGGCCACGGCTATCGCCTCGCGGCCGGACATCGACCAGCCGGCCAGCACGAAGCCGAGCTCCGGGTCGCCGCCGTGGTCGGTCGCGTGGCGGCGCGCGTGGCGCAGAGAGGCGAGCAGGTGCGCGCGGCCGCTGTCCTCCCCGTCGGAGCGCCAGTCGGGGGCGAGCACCAGCAGGCCGTGCCCGGCCACCGCCCGGGCGAGCGGGGCGACTTCGTGCCGGCTGTCGGGTGCCTTCCCGTGCCAGAGCAGGACCACCGGCCACGGACCGGAGGCGCCGGCCGGCGGGCGGTATACGTCCATCGGGCGCCCGGGGGCGTACTCGGCGGTCACGGTGGCGGCCGTGCTCGGAGCGTCGGCGCTGGTCATGAGGGTGGCTCCTGTGGTTCGGGCAGGTGTTCAGGCCTGGTAGTGTTCTTCCTGTCGCGAGGGAGATGATCTCTCGTCAGGCGTCAGCGGTACTACCAGAGTACGTCCCACTTTCAGTGGGGAGAGTCCGTGCGACCCGGGCCTGGCGCTCCATCACCGGGAGGGGCCCGGCACCTGAATCACAGGTGCCGGGCCCCTTTCGCGTCTACGGGACCGGGCGGTCGGAGCCGAGCTCGCGGGAGATGCGCAGGCCGACCTGGGCGACCACCGGGCCGAGGGCGCGGACGCGGGCGGCGGTCATCCGGGAGGTGAGGCCGGAGACCGAGAGCGCGGCGGTGACCTCGCCGGTGTGGTCGAAGATCGGGGCGGCGACGCAGCGCACCTCGGGCTCGTTCTCCCGGTCGTCGATGGAGTAGCCCCGGGCGCGGATCCGGGCGAGGTCGGCGCGCAGGTGGGTCTCGTCGGAGATGGTCCAGGCGGTGACCGGGCGCAGTCCGGCGGCGACGACCTCGGCGACGGCCTCCTCGGGGAGCCAGGCCAGGATCGCCTTTCCGGTCGCGGTGCAGTAGGCGGGGGCCCGGCTGCCGACCCGGGAGGCCATCCGGACGTTGGTCTCGTCCTCGACCTTGTCCAGGTAGACGATGCCCGGCGCCTGCCAGACGGTGAGGTGGACGGTCTCGCCGGCCTCGCGCTGGAGGCGGCGCAGGTGCTCGGCGGCGACGCTGCGCAGGTCGAGGGTGGAGAGGTAGGCCTGGCCGAGGCGGAGCGAGCCGTGTCCGAGCCGGAACCAGCCGGTCTCCCGGTCGCGGTCGAGCAGGTGCTCGTCCAGCAGCGGGCCGGTCAGCCGGAGCACGGTGGACTTGTTGAGGTCGAGCGCCTCGGCGAGCTGGGCGAGCGGGACACCGCGCCCGTCGCCGTGGTCGCGGACGTAGCCGAGGACGGACAGCGCCCGGCGCAGCGAGGAGGACTGGTTGCGCTCGCCCGCCGCCTTCTTCGGTTTCGCGGTGGTGGCCGAGCCGGCCGTCTGCTCCGTCATGCGGTCCGTTCCCCTCTCGTTCCGCCGCCGGACGGCAGCGGTTGTCGAACGGTACCGCTTCCGGGCGTGTCGGCCCCGTTTTCGATACAGCGTTGTGCAGTGCAAAACTTCGCGAACCGGCTCTTGTTGCCCGTGAGCGCCCCCGCCTAACGTCCCTGGCATCGAGCAGGCGACGCAGCCCACCCGAGCGGTCGCCCTGCCGTACCCACGTCGCACCACCCCCACATTCACGCGTTCAGCACGCACCCACCATCGGCCCCGGTCAGGGCCTGCTTCGACGTGCCCGTCCCCAGCGGCGCACGTCTCGGCGGCAGCTGTCGGGAGGGGAGGTTCCACACCCATGCGCATCGTCAGACGGACCACCGCGGCCGCTGTCCTCGCCGCCACCTGCCTCGCGGCCGCCGCCTGCTCGCCCGGCACCGCCGTGCCCGCCGGCGAGAAGGCCGCCGACGACAAGACCGGCACCCTCCAGGTCTGGCTGTACAACGAGGCGGGCAACGCCGCCAAGGAGGCGGTGATCAGCAAGGCGGTCGCCGAGTTCCAGGCCTCCCACCAGGGCGTCACCGTCAACGTCAGCTACATCGACACCGACGCCTCGGCCCGGGCCGCCAAGATGAAGGGCGCGTTCAACGACCCGAACAGCGCCCCCGACCTGGTCGAGTTCGGCAACACCGACCTGCCCGGCTACGTCGCGGCCGGCGGCCTGGCCGAGATCGGCGCCGACCTCGACAAGTGGAAGGACAAGGGCGACCTCGACCCGGCGATCGCCGCGACCGCCGTGCTCGACGGCAAGACCTACGGCCTGCCGTGGTGGGTCGGCGTGCGCGCGCTGTACTACCGCACCGACCTGTTCACCGAGGCCGGCCTGGCCGCGCCCACCTCCTACGCCGAGCTGGTCGCCGCCACCGAGAAGATCCACGCCGCGCACCCCGACACCTTCGGCATCGCGGTCGGCGGCAAGTACACCTTCGGCGCGCTGCCCTTCGTCTGGGACGCGGGCGGCGACATCGCCGCCAAGGAGGGCGACAAGTTCAAGGCGGCGATCAACTCCCCCGCCTCGCAGGCCGGCATCAAGCGCTACACCGACCTCTTCACCGAGAACGGCTGTCCGGTCCAGCAGTGCGCCGACCTCACCGGCGGCAAGACCGTCGACCTCTTCGCGGCCGGCAAGGCGGCGATGGCGATCCTGCCCAACTCCAGCCGCAGCAAGGTGGACGCGGGCGCGGCCAAGGACAAGTACGCGGTCGTCCCGCTGCCCGGCGAGAAGGCCGGCTCGATCGCCCCGGCGTTCGCCGGCGGCAACAACCTCGGCGTGATGAAGGCGGCCAAGCACCGCACCCTGGCCGTGGAGTTCGCCGAGCTGCTGGCGAGCCCGGCGTACCAGGAGCAGATGTACGACGCCATGGGCAACCTGCCGACGCTGAAGTCGGTCAACGGCAAGGTCGCCGCCAAGGACGCCTTCCTGAAGCCGTTCACCGACACCATCGCGGCCGGTACCAAGTTCGTGCCGCTGCACCAGGCGTGGGCGCAGATCGACGCGCAGTCGGTCATCCCGACCATGCTCCAGCAGGTCGTCACCGGCAAGGCGGACGTGGCCAAGGCCTCGGGCGACGCCGCCACCCAGATCACCTCGGCGTTCTCCGCCAACTGAGCGCCGCGCGCCCACTGAGCGCGGGCCATCCGAGAGCCCGGGCCGGCTGATCCCGGGTCCGGTGGGTCCACGCCACCGGACCCGGGCCCACCCGGCATCCAGAGAGCAGGTCCCGTACGTGTCCGCATCCACCACGACCGCCCCGGCGGCGCCGCCTTCCCCGAGCGGGTGGCGTCGGGGCAGGGCGTCGGCCGCGCCCCCGCGCGGCCGGCGCCGACCCCCGCTGCTGCTCCTGCTGCCGGCGGCGGTCATCATGATCCCGCTGGTCGCCTACCCCATCTACCAGCTCGGCCTGCTGTCCGTGCTGGACTTCGGGCAGGCGCAGGCGTCCGGCGGTGTGCCGACCAGCTTCGTCGGCTTCGGCAACTACCGGAAGATCCTGAGCGACGGGCAGTTCTGGTCGGTGCTGCTGCAGACGATCGGCTTCGCCGCGTTCTGCGTGGTCGCCACCCTGGCGGTCGGCGCCACCCTCGCGGTGCTGCTGACCAGGGTGGGCCGGGTGCCCCGGCTGGTGCTGACCACCGCCGCGATGGCGGCCTGGGCGGCGCCGGCGATGACCGGTTCGACGGTGTGGAGCTTCCTGTTCGACACCAACCTCGGCCTGGTCAACAAGACCCTGGTGAGCATCGGCCTGGACGGCTTCCACGAGTACAACTGGTTCTACGACAAGTGGACGGCCTTCCTCATCGTCGGCGCCGTCGTCGTCTGGCACTCCTTCCCCTTCGTCATGGTGACGCTGTACGCGGGCATCAGGGCGATCCCGACCGAGGTCCTGGAGGCGGCGGCGCTGGACGGCGCCGGCACCTGGGCCACCTTCCGCCGGATCACCGCCCCGATGCTCCGGCCGATCCTGACCATCGTGGTGATCCAGTCGGTCATCTGGGACTTCAAGGTCTTCACCCAGATCTACGTGATGACCGAGGGCGGCGGCATCGCCGGCCAGAACCTGGTGCTCAACGTCTACGCCTACCAGAAGGCCTTCGCCTCCTCGCAGTACGGGCTCGGCGCGGCCATCGGCGTGATCATGCTGCTGATCCTGGTGATCCCGACCGTCCTCTACATCCGCTCGCTGCGCAGGACGGGGAACGAACTGTGAACGCCCGTAGCCGCTGGCGCCTCGGCGCCAACACCACGGCCCTCCTGGTGGCCGTCGTCACCGCCTTCCCCATCTTCTGGATGGTGCTGTCGGCCTTCAAGCCGAAGGGCGAGGTGCAGTCGCTCAACCCGCGCCCGTGGACGGCGCACCCGACGCTGGAGAGCTTCCGCCAGGTGCTCAGCGTGGACGGCTTCGGCCGGTACTTCGTCAACAGCCTGGTGATCGCGCTGTCGGTGGTGGTGCTCTCCGCGCTGGTGGTCTTCCTCGCGGCGGTCGCGGTGACCAGGTTCAGGTTCCGCTTCCGCACCACCATCATGGTGATGTTCCTGATCGCCCAGATGATCCCGGTCGAGGCGCTGACCATCCCGCTGTTCTTCATGTTCCGCGACGCGGGCCGGTTCGCGCCGGGCATCGGGCTCAACACCCTGGCCTCGCTGGTGCTGGTGCAGCTGGCCTTCTCGCTGCCCTTCGGGATCTGGATGATGCGGGGCTTCGTCGCCGCCGTGCCGGTCTCGATCGAGGAGGCCGCGCAGATCGACGGCGCCAGCCGGACCCGCATCCTGTGGACGATCCTGCTGCCGCTGGTCGCCCCCGGGCTGGCCGCGACCAGCGTGTTCTCCTTCATCGCGGCGTGGAACGACTTCGTCTTCGCCAAGACCTTCATCATCAGCGCGACCGAGAACCAGACCCTCCCCTCGGCGCTGCTGGTGTTCTTCAAGCCGGACGAGAACGACTGGGGCGGCATCATGGCGGCCTCCACGCTGATGACCGTGCCGGTGCTGATCTTCTTCATCGCGGTGCAGCGCAAGCTGGTCTCCGGGCTGGCGGGCGCGGTCAAGGACTGAGACCCGGCCCCTGACGAAAATCCCGCGACTGAGGAACTGCGGCGGGTGTAGCGTCCGGCCCCGTGGAGGTGGGGTCCATGGACCGGAAGCGTGCCGACGGGCAACTCGCGCAGATCGCCGAGACGGTGGGCCTCGCCCGCCGTCTCGGCACACGCGTCTGGCTGCGCGGCGGCTGGGCGATGGACTTCTTCCTCGGTGAGCAGAGCCGTGACCACGAGGACGTCGACTGGTTCGCCCCGGCCGCCGACGCCGCGGCGCTCGCCGCCGGGCTGCGCGCTCTCGGGTACCGCCCGCTGCCGGGCAGCCCGCCGGAGCAGCAGCTGGACTTCGTCCGCGACGGCCTGGAGTCGAGCTTCGCCCTGGTCGACCTCGCGCCGGACGGCCGGGTGCTGGTGGCCGGCGGCCCCTGGGCGGGGACGGCCTGGCCGGCCGGGCTGCTGGACGGGCCGCCGGGGCGGCTCGGCGGGCTGGACTGCCCGGTCGTCGCGCCGCGGGCGCAGATCGAGATCAAGCGGATGATGCCGCTCTGGGACCCGCTCCGCCCGCGCCGGGCCAAGGACGCCGAGGACGTCGCCCGGCTGCGGGAGGCGCTCGGACTCGCTTCGGAAGCACGGGACTAGGCGGCCAGGGTCTCCTCCGCGGACGGGACGCCGACCAGGGTGAACGCCGCGCCGCCGTCGTCGCGGACGACCGCGCGCCGCCCGAACGGGGTGGGCTCGGGGCCGGCCAGCACCGTGCCGCCGAGTTCGCGCACCCGCTCGACGGCGAGGTCGGTGTCGGCGGTGCCGAAGTGGACCGCCCAGCCGGCGTCGGGCCGCCGGGCGATCCCGCCGGCCGGCATCCCGGCGACCCGGAACAGGGTGGCGCCGTCGCTCTCGGGGCCGTACTCGTAGCCGAACACCCGCCGGTAGAACGCCCGGGCGGTGTCCGGGTCGGGGGAGTGCAGCTCGCTCCAGCTGAACGCGGCCGGCTCGTCGACCAGGCCCGCGCCCTGCCAGAGCAGCCCCTGCCGCAGGCCGAACACCGCGCCGGCCGGGTCGGCCGCGAGCGCCGCCCAGCCCTGTTCGGGCGGCACCTCGTACGGCTCCCGCAGCACGCGCCCGCCCGCCTCCCGGACCGCCGCGGCCGTCCGCTCTGCGTCGGCCACCGCCAGGTACGTCGTCCAGGACTGCCCGTCGCCCCGCGGCCGGGCGCCGAGGCCCGCGACCTGGGCGCCGCGCAGCGTGGCGACGCTCCAGCCGGGCATCTCGACGAACTCCCAGGCGAACAGCCGGCCGTAGAAGCGCCGGGCCCGCCCGGGGTTCACCGCGCCCAGCTCGACCCAGCAGGGGACGCCCTCGTGGTACCGGCCCGCCTTCGGCATGCCGCGGCCTCCCGTCGTCGGTGCGCGGTCGTCGGTGTGCCGTCGGGCTCAGGAGACGCCGCGCGGCCGGAACTGGATGCTGATCCGGGGGCCCGCCGGCCGGGCCGTCTTCGGCACCGCGTGCTCCCAGGTGCGCTGGCAGGAGCCGCCCATCACCAGCAGGTCCCCGTGCCCGAGGCGGTGCCGCAGCACCGGCGCGCCGCCGCCGCGGGGGCGCAGCAGCAGCGCCCGGGGTTCGCCGACGGACAGGATCGCCACCATGGTGTCCTCGTGCGCGCCGCGCCCGATCCGGTCGCCGTGCCAGGCCACGCTGTCCCGGCCGTCCCGGTAGTAGCAGAGGCCCAGGGTGCGGAAGGGCTCGCGCAGCTCGCGCGCGTAGTGCGCGCTCAGCGCCGTGCGGGCCTCGCCGAGCACCGGGTGCGGCGGCGGGTCGGCCTCCCGGTAGGAGGCGAGCAGCCGGGGGACGTCCACCGTGCGCTCGTACATCTCGCGCCGCTCGGCCCGCCAGGGCACCTCGGCGGCCAGCTGTTCGAACAGCCGGTCGGCCCCGTGCAGCCAGCCCGGCAGCAGGTCGACCCAGGCGCCCGAGCCCAGGACCTCCCGGCGCACGCCCACCAGCGGCCCGAGCGCGGGCCCGGCCGGGCCGGGGTCGTCGAACAGCGACGGCTGGAGGTGGACGGTGGTGCTCATGGCTCCAGCCTACGCCGAGAATCGAACATGCATCCGAATCCAGGAGTCAGAGCGGGATGACCGTGAGGGTCCGCCCGAAGAAGTTGGTGACGTAGAGGCGGGTGCCGTCCGGGCTGACGGCCACACCGCGCGGGCCGCCGGACACGGCGATGGTGCGGAGCGGGGCCTCGCCGGCGAGGTCGATCACGGAGACCGTGTCGAACGGGAAGTGGGCCACGTACAGCCGCTCGCCGTGCCGGTCGACGGCCAGCCCGTACGGCCCCCGGTCGACGGTGATCACGTCCAGCGGTTCGGCCGGCGTGGGCCCGTCCACTTCGATGAGCTCGGTCGCGTCGTACACGGACACCGTGTTGGCGAAGTAGTTGCCGGCGTAGAAGCGGTTGCCGTCCGCGGAGGCCGCGAGGCCGACCGGGAAGTCGATGCCGGTCAGGGCGCCGTGGCTCTTGGTGAGCAGGTCGGAGATCATCACCTGGTCGTCGATGGGGTTGGCGATCAGTAACTGCTCGGGGTGCACGGCGATGGCCAGGCCGTACGGCCTGGCGCCCATGTCGGTGACGATGGTCTCGCCGCCGGTGGCGGTGTCGAACACCTTGACGACGGTGCTGGACTGCTCGGCGACGTACAGGCGCTCGCCGGGCGGGTCCACGGCCACCCCGTACGGGCCGACGGCGACCGGGAAGGCCGTCGCGACGGTGTTCGCCGGGGTGTCGACGGCGGTGACCGTCCCGTCGAGGAAGTTGGAGACGTAGACCCGCCGGCCGTCGCTGCTCGCGGCCACGCTGTGCGGGCCCTCGCCCACCGGGATCGTCTCGTAGGTCTGGGAGCCGGCCCGGTCCGGGCCGGCCGTCGGAGTGGTGGAGAGTGACATGGTCCGCTCTTCCCTCTGGGGTCCTCCGCCGGCCTTCGACCGGGTGCGGCGCGGGGTGCCGCCGCAGGCGGCCGGGAAGCGTCCGGGGGCGCCGACCACCGGATCAGGGCCCTGATCGAGGGGCGCGCGGGTGATCGCCGCACTTCGATCGTACGCCGACCGCGGGCCCGGTCGACCGGGCCCGCGGTCGGCGTACGAGGGATCTCAGCGGGCGTCGGGCTCCGCGTCGGCGTCCGTGCCGCCGAGCCGGGCGTACACCTCCGGACGGCGCGAGCGCAGCCGCAGGGCGAGGCCGACCCCGGTCAGGAACACCACCGGAACCACCGCCACCAGCGGCCAGTTGACCTCCGGCCCGGCCGCCGTGAACAGGTCGAGCCGCCAGACCACCAGCCCGGTCGCGCCGCACAGCAGCGCCGTCGAGAGCAGCGGGGCGACCGCCGTACGGAACCGGCCGGCGCTCGCGGCGGCCGCCCGCTCGCGCCGGAAGAACGCGTACACGGCCAGCCCGGCCAGCGCCTGGAGCAGCAGGATGCCGACCACGCCGGGGGAGTTCACCCAGAGGAAGAACTGGTTGTACGGGTCGGCGCCGATCAGCGCGGCCACCACGACGGCCCCCGCCGCGAGCAGGCTCTGG
Organism: Kitasatospora sp. NPDC002551; assembly: GCF_040296005.1. NCBI lineage: Bacteria > Bacillati > Actinomycetota > Actinomycetes > Kitasatosporales > Streptomycetaceae > Kitasatospora > Kitasatospora sp. NPDC002551. Next base: position 114,397 of record NZ_JBEOWI010000005.1, read on the forward strand.
GCGATGCCGCCGATCCACGGCGAGCGGTGCCGGGGGTGGATCCGCCCGAGCGCGGCCGGGGCCGCGCCCTCGGCGGCCAGCGCGTGGCCGTAGCGGGTGATGGTGTTGTGGAAGGCGAGCAGCGCGGCCAGCAGGCTGGTGACGATCAGGACGCGCTGCAGGTCCGTCGCCCAGCCGCCCACGTACTCGGTCATCGCGGTGAAGAACATCCCGGCCGGGTCGGCGGTCGCGGTGGCCACCGCCTCCGAGTCGCCGAAGGCCTGCACGATCGTCCAGGTGATGAAGGTGTAGAACAGCCCGAGGAAGGCGATCGCCGCGTACGTGGCGCGGGGCACCGTGCGGTGCGGGGCGCGGGCCTCCTCGCGGTAGATCGCGGTGGCCTCGAAGCCGACGAACGCCGCGAAGGACAGGCCGAGCACGCCGCCCATGCCACCGGTGGCCACGTTGCCGGGCGCGAACGAGGAGAGCGAGAGGCCGTGCGCGCCGCCCCGGACCAGCACCGCGACGGCGAGCACCAGCAGGATGCCGGTCTCGGCGATCAGCAGCGCGCCGAGCACCTTGGCGCCGAGGTCTATCGAGCGGTAGCCGAGGAACCAGACCGCCGCGACCCCGAGCAGCGCCCAGAGCGGCCAGGGCAGGTCCACGCCGAGCAGGTCGGCGGCGGTCTCCTGGGCGAAGTAGCCGAAGGCGCCGAACATGCCGATCTGGATCGCGTTGTACGACAGCACCGCGAGCAGCGCGGCGCCGAGCCCGGCGGGCCGGCCGAGGCCCCGGGTGACGTAGGCGTAGAACGCGCCGGCGTTGCGGACGTGCGCGGTCATGGTGGTGAAGCCGACCGCGAACAGGGCCAGGACGAGGCCGGTGGCCAGGTAGGCGGCCGGGGCGCCGATGCCGCCGAAGGCGATCGCGAAGGGGGCGACCCCGGCCATCACGGTGAGCGGGGCGGCGGCGGCCACGACGAAGAAGACGATGTCGCCGGTGCCGAGGACGCCGCGTTCCAGGCCGGGGGCCGGTGCCGGTGCCGATGCCGGTGCCGCTGTCGGGGGCGCGGCCGCGGGGGCGGTCGTGTCGGAGGGCAGGTGCATGGGGGAGCTCTCCTGGGGTCGTGCGGTCGAGGGTAGGGGAAGCCGCCCGGATGGGGGCGCGGACGGCCTTGGCGCGCGCCGGGGGCGCATCCGGGCGCAGGGGGGCGCGGACGCGGATGGGGCGCGGCGGGGGCGTTCGGCGGGCGCGGGGCGGTCAGTGGGTGCGGCGGCCGCCCAGCCAGGTGCCCAGGACGGCGAGCCGGGCCAGCTCGCCCGCCGGGACGGCGTACGGGTCGGCGGCCAGGTGCACCAGGTCCGCCCGCAGGCCGACCCGCAGCACCCCCCAGTCGTCCTCCTCGAACGCCTGGTGCGCCACCCCCGCCGAGTAGGCGGCCAGCGCCTCGGCCAGCCCGATCCGCTCCTCCGGCAGCCAGCCGTCCGCCGGCAGACCCTCGGGCGTCTGCCGGGTGACGGCGGTGGCCAGCCCGGCCAGCGGCTCGTACCGGGTGACCGGCCAGTCGCTGCCGAACGACACCCGCGCGCCGCTGCGCAGCAGCGCGGCGATCTGGTACTGCCGGGCGCCGCGCTCGGGGCCGATCCGGGGCAGCGTCAGCTCGGTCATCAGCGGGTCGGGCTGCGCCCAGAGCGGCTCGAAGTTGGCGATCACGCCGAGTTCGGCGAACCGCGGCAGGTCCGCCGGGTCGACCAGCTGGACGTGGGCGATCACCGGACGCCGGGCGCGCGGTCCGTTGCGGCGCCCGGCGGCCTCGACCGCGTCCAGGGCGATCCGCACGCCGTGGTCGCCGATGGCGTGGATGTGCGGCTGGAAGCCGAGCGCGTCGACGGCGGTGACGGCGTCGGCCAGTTCGGCGGCGGTCCAGTTGGCCGCCCCGTGCGAGTGCGGGCAGTCGGTGTAGGGCTCCAGCAGCGCGGCGGTGCCGGACTCCACCACCCCGTCGGCGAAGAACTTGACGGCCCGGGCGGTGAGCCGCCCGCGCCCGGCGTCGGCCACCCGCGCGCGGTCGGCGGCCAGCCGGGGGAGGCGCTCGCGCCAGCCGTCCGGCTCCAGCAGCAGCGCGAGGTTGGCCCGGACGGCGAGCTCCCGGCCGTCGGCGACGGCGGCGAGCCAGGTGTCGACCTGGTGGGGTTCCACCCAGGCGTCCTGGATCCAGGTCACCCCTGCGGAGGCGAGCACCCGGGCGGTGCCGTGCAGCGCGTCGACCTGCTCGGCGAGGTCGGGCAGCGGGACGAGGGCGAGCACGGGGTTGAGCGCGCCGAACTCGCGCAGGGTGCCGAGCGGGCTGCCGTCGGCGCGCCGGACGATCTCGCCGTGGGCGGGCTCGGGCGTGTCGGCGGTGTACCCGGCCCGGCGCAGCGCCTCGCTGTTGGCCCAGCCGGTGTGGTGGTCCATGGTGCGCAGCAGCACCGGGCGGTCGGGGACGACGGCGTCGAGCAGCGCGGCGTCGAACAGGCCGCCCTCGGCGAGCCACGGGTCGAAGGCGTCGCCGGTGATCCACTCGGCCTCGGGGTGCTCCTCGGCCCAGACCCGGACGGCCTCGACGACCTCCGCCAGGCTGGTGCGGTCCCGCACCGGGACGCCGCGCAGGCCGAGCCCGCCGATCAGCGGGTGGACGTGGCCGTCGCCCCAGGACGGCAGCAGGGCGCCGCCGGCCAGGTCGACGGTCTCGGTCCGCTCGTCGCGCAGGGCGTGCGCCGTCGCGCCGAGGGCGGTGATCCGCCCGGCGGTGACGGCGAGGGCGTCGGTGACGGGGCGGGCCGGGTCGCCGGTGTGGATCCGGCCTCCGGTGAAGAGCGTGTCGGCGCGCATGCGGGGGCGTCCTCTCCCGGTGCGGTCTGGTGTGACCTGGTTAACTGAATGGGATTCGGTAACCGTAGGTGCGCCCGGGCGGGGCGCGGAAGAGTTTTATTGAAAGTCATTCGGTTACGTTTTCATTACGATGATCTTGAGCGATGATCGTAGGGCCGCGTCGCGCGGCGACGTCGCCATCGCCGAGCAAGGACGGGAAACCCATGGCCAGGCCGCGCACACCCCTGCTGGACCGGCAGCGCATCGTGCAGACCGCGCTGCGGCTGGTCGACGAGGCCGGCGACCTCACCATCCCGGCCCTCGCCGGCGCGCTCAAGGTCAGCCCCTCCGCGCTCTACCACCACGTCACCGGGCGCGCCGAGATCGTCGCTCTGATGCGCGCCGAACTCGTCCGGGTGATCGGCGAGCGCTCGCTGTGGGACCGGCCGTGGGACGAGGCGCTGCGCGGCTGGGCCCGCGCCTACCGGGAGGCCTTCGCCGAGCACCCCGGCATCATCCGGCTGCTGGCCACCGCGCCGCTCGCCGAACCGTTCATGCACGAGCTGTACGAGCGGGCGGTGGTCACCCTGGAGGCGGCGGGCTTCGCGGGCGAGGACGTGATGGGCGTGATCACCGCCCTGGAGAGCTTCATCCTCGGCTCGGCGCTGGACCTCGTCGCGCCCGCCGTGATGGTCGACGCCGTCGACCGGGCCGCCACCCCGCGGCTGGCTGACGCGCTGGCCGCCGTCCCGGCCGGGCGGGACCGCGCCGACCAGGCCTTCGAGGTCGGACTCGCGGCGCTGATCGCCGGCTACCGCACGCTGCTGCCCGCCGGTCGCGCGCGGGGTGCGGCGGAGGGGGATCCGATTTCTGACCAGGCGTGATGGCCTGCTAGTGTTCATTCCGTCGAGAGGGAACGATCACCGCGGAGCGGGGGTCGGGACCGGTTCGACCAGGCGTCAGCGGTGCTACCAGAGCACGCCCTACTTTCAGTAGGGAGAGTCCGTGCGACCCGGGCCTGGCGCTCCATCGGAAGCGGCCGTTCCCCTTGTGGGGGCGGCCGCTTCGTCGTTCCCCGGCCCGGGGCGTTCGCCGGTCCGGGGCGTTCGCCGCCCGTCGCGTCCGACATCTATCGCATCCGCCGTCCGAAACCCGTCGAGGTGGCCGACAACCGGCCAAGGTGGCACGCCAGGTGGATCGTCCGTTCGTGTTCCGTGCGGGTGTGCGGTCAGCGGAGATGTCCGATCGAACTGATCTGACGTGACGTCAAAGGATGGCCGAAAAACCGCCGTTGTGGTGTGAATATGCCATTGGAACGTTCGTTGAATGGAATCCACCAGTAGCCTTCCGTGTCGAACTCGCCACGCGTCGTGGCAGTCGGCCGGTGCCCGGCGGCCATGGCCCGCCGCGCCGTTTCCTCCCCGAACCCTCCGAAGGAGCCCGAGTGCCGGGTATCGACGAGTGCCTGTCCCGGGCGATGGCGATCGCCGGGGCCCGCTCGGCCAGCCTGATCGACTGGAGCAGCGGGCTCGCGCTGGGCAGCGCCGGCGCCAGTCCGACCGGCGACCACGACACCACGGCCGCAGAGGCAACCGACTTGGTACGGGCGGCCGTTGAGGCTGCGACCTTCACCGCAGCAGAGGACCGGACGGCGTCGATGCAGGACATCATCCTGACCGCCGGGCGCAGTTACCACCTGCTTTGCTTCATCGATACCGTCTTCGACAGCCGGCTCGTGCTGCACCTCTGGCTCGACCGCGCCGAGGGCAATCTCGCCGTAGCCCGCTTCCGGCTCCAGTCGCTCGCCGAGGAACTGGTGCTCGGATGACGAACTTCCTTGCGAACTCCCCGGCCGGCTCGGGCTCGTGCGACCCCGGCGCCGGGGCGCGCGCCGCCGTCGGGTTCCGGCCACCGGACGCGGCCGTTCCGAAGGGTACTTCGCCGGAGGGCACTTCCTCCGAGGGTGCCTTCCCGGAGGGCGCTCTCCCGGAGGCCTTCGCCCCCGGCTGGACCCCGGGCGCGGCCGTCGAACGGCTCGCCGGTGAACGCGCCACCGGGGCCCTGCGCGGCCCCGCCGGGACCGTCTACCTCGTCGACGGCCTGGTCGCCCACGCCGAGTCCGACCGCGCGCCCGACCTCGCCACCCTGCTCACCGCCTGCGGCCGGCTCACCCGCGAGACCTGGCAGGACGCCGTCCACCGGTTCGGCCCGCACGCCCGGGTCGGCGAGGCCCTGGTCGAACAGGGCCGGCTGACCCGCGGCGAGCTCGAACTCTGTCACCTCGGCGCGCTCTACGACGCCGCCTGCTTCCTGCTGGACACCCCGCAGGAGGGGGACGGCCCGTACGAGGAGGACGGCCCGGGCGCGACGGACGGCCCGGACGCGGTGGACGCCCCCGCCGCCCCGGCCCGCTGGACCTTCGCGCCCGGCGTACGGCACTGGTTCGGCCCGGTGGCCGCCGTCGGCGCCCACCGGCTGCGCCGGGAGGCCGAACGGCGGCAGCACCTGCTGGACCGGATCTGGCCCTCGGCGCAGTTCGACACCGCGCCGCTGCGCCGGTCCGCCACGCCGCAGACGACCACCGCCGCCCCCGGACGCCACGCCCGCCGGCTCCGCCCCCCGACCCGGCGCCAGTGCGAACTGCTCGACCACGCGGACGGCCGGAGAACCCCGGCGGAGCTGGCCCGGCTGCTCGGCCGCTCCGCGTTCGCGACCACGGCGGACGTCCGCCGGCTCGCCGCCGCCGGCCTGCTGGCCGGCCCCGACACCGGGTGCGCGGCGGGAACGGCGCCGGCCGCGCCCGGCGGGGTCCCGGCACCCAGGGCGCCGGGCGGACTGCACCGGCGGGTGCCCGGAGCGGCGCTCGCCGCCCTCACCGGCCCGCCGCGCGCCGCCGCTCCGCCGCCCGCCGGCGTCCCGCCCAACGACACCGATCCGGACATCGCGCTGCTGATCCGGGTCCGAACCCTTCTGGAGGCCCGACTTTGAACCACGCTCCGCCCGCGACCCCGCCCTCACGGCCATGAGGCGGGCGCTCAAGCAGCGTGTCGGAAGGAGGCAACTGATCGCCTTGGAAACCGAGCTGTTGGCCGAACTCCGCGCCATCAGGAACCGGCTGCCGCACCTCGCGGGCGGTCTGGTGGCCAGCGTGGACGGTCTGCTGATCGCCCACGACACCCACGGGACCGAGCCCTCGGGCCTGGCGGCGATGACCGCCGCCTCGCTCAGCCTGGCGCAACGGCTCGCCGACAGCACCGGCCAGGGCGAGTTCCGCGAGTCGCTGGTGCGCGGCGAACACGGCTACGTCGCCACCTACGCGGCCGGCGGCAGCTGCGTGCTCACCCTGCTCGCCCACCCGGACGCGAACGTCGGCCGCCTGCACCTGGAGGCCCGCCGCTCCGCCCAGCGGATCGCCGCGCTCCTGAACGACGCGCTGCTGCCCAAGGAGGCCCGGGAACCCTGACGGGCCCGGCCACCGCACGTACGTCCGTACCGCACCCACCCAACTCGACTCACCGATTCACCGAACTCACCGACTCACCGACTCACCGACGAACGGGAGACACCGAGATGACCGACGCCGCAGGCGCGCTCAAGCAGGCCATGACCGTGATCGAGGGCGCCATCGGCGCGGCCCTGGTCGACTACAACAGCGGCATGGCGCTGGCCACCCTCGACGGCCCCGGCGGCCTCGACCTCAACGTGGCCGCCGCCGGGAACACCGACGTGGTGCGGGCCAAGATGCGCACCATGGACATGCTGGGCCTCAGCGACGGGATCGAGGACATCCTCATCACCCTCAGCAGCCAGTACCACCTGATCCGCCCGCTCACCAGCCGCAGCGGAAAGGGCCTGTTCCTCTACCTGGCGCTGGACAAGGGCCGGGCCAACCTGGCGATGGCCCGGCACCAGCTCAGCAGGATCGAGGCGGACCTGGAGGTCTGACGGCGGCCGGCTTCCCGGACCGGACGACCTCGCCGCCGGGGAGCCCCGCGCAGACCGTGCCGTCGGGCGTGACCACGCGCCACGGTGCGAGCAGCGCGTGCGGCGGGACGGAGAGCGTCCCGCCGCCCGCACCGGCGAAGACCAGTTCCAGCCCGCCGGCCGGGGTGACCCGGGCGGAGCCGACCGTCCGGCCGACCAGACCGAGCAGTGGTCCGGTGGGCCGGAGGGTCAGCGCGGGGTAGTAGAGGCTGACCCCCGTCGGTCCGGTGAAGCGGAACTCGTGTGTCACCCGGACGGTCGCCGGCCCGTCGAGCGCGAGGTCGAGGCGGTCGCCGCCGCCGACCGCCGTCACCCGGCGACCGGTCAGGGCGGACAGGGCGTCGCCGAGGCCGTCCCCTGTGCGCGTCGTGTGTTGCGTGTTCTGCATGCGGCCAGTGTGGACCGGCGGGACGCCTCCTGTCCCGCTGCCCCTCCCACCGGCCTCGCGGGGCGCGCTCACCCGGCCGGGTACCCGCCGACCAGCTCGGCCGGGCCTCCCGGCCGGTCCCGCGCCGCCAGCGCGGCCGCCGTCCGGGCCCAGGACGCCGGCGTCAGCAGCGCCCGCGCCTCCACCGGGTCGCAGAGCCGCCACTCGACCAGCTCCTCCTCGGCCAGCACGATCGACGCGAACCGCTCGTCCGCCACCGTGCCGCCGTCGAACAGGTAGACCAGCACCGCGGTCTCCCGGGCCGACGCCGGGTCCGCCGCCCGGCCGGGCAGCCAGTCCAGCGCCAGCAGCCGTCCCGGCTCGCAGGACCAGCCCAGCTCCTCGCGCACCTCGCGGCGCGCCGCCGCCCGGGGCAGCTCCCGGTCCGCCTCGATGCCGCCGCCCGGCAGCGTCCAGTACGGCACCTCGCCGCCCGGCAGGTCCCACGGCCGCTGCCGCACCAGCAGGACGCGGCCCGCCCGGTCGGTGAACACCGCGCGGGCCTTGGCCCGGATCCGGGGGCGGCCCGCGATGTAGGCGGCCCGGTCCAGCAACGGCGGGGCGTCGGAGGGCGGTGCGGGGGCCGTTCGCGCGGGCCAGTGCGGGGACAGCCCGGACAGGCCCGCGGCGCCCGTGTACGCGGGGGGCGCCGGGTGGGGCGTCAGGTGGTCGAGGGCGTGCCCGGCGGGCAGGCCGTCCTCCAGCTCCAGGGGTGCGGCCGCGCGCGGGGCGCGCAGACAGGCCGTCACCCGCCGGGAGAGCCGCGGCGGCAGCGCACGGGCCGCCTGCTCCGGCGTCAGCCACGCCCAGCCGCCGACCTCGGCGCGGTCCGGCGTGAAGGCCGCCGCCTGCGCGGGGGTGAGCGGCTCGGCCCAGTACAGGTGGGCGGCGATCGGCGGGCGGGAGTGGTCCAGCGTCCAGTCCAGGCAGGCCAACGCCCCGAGCCGCGGGGTGAACCCCAACTCCTCCTCGATCTCCCGCACCGCCGTCCGGCGCGGCGACCGGTCCTCCGGGTCCCAGCCCCCGCCCGGCACCGCCACCGGGTGCTTCAGGTCGTACGGCAGCCGCACCACCAGCACCCGCCCGCGCTCGTCCGGGAACAGCACCCCCGCCGCCGCCAACAACTCCCGCCCCGACCCTGCCTCGCCCGCCACCCGCACTCCTTCCGCCACCCGCACTCCCTCCGCCACCCCCGAGGACACCCCACCCCGCCCCTCCGGTTCCCGGCCCGCTCGAACCGGCCTGCCCCACCCCGACGTTCGCTCGCCCGGAGCGGGCGCACCCCGCTGTGGCGGTGCGCCTACCTCGACATCTCCGGAGCCGGGCATCCCCCCACCCCGGCGCGCGGATCCAGGGCACCCCGTTCTTGCTGCTCGCCCGCCGCGATATACCCGTAGCCGGGCGTCCTTCCGCACCTCTGCGTGCGCACGTCCGCCGATCCCGGCGCGCGGAGCCGGGGCACCGCCTCCAAGCCCTGCGGCTGCACAGGCCGATGGGCCTGGAGTCGGACACCCGGCCCTGCGCCGGTTCGCCCACTGTGAGGCGTCCTGAGCCCGGGCCTCTCCCGCACTCCTGTGTTCCCGCACCCACCCGCCCCAGCGCCCGCGGAGCCGTGCGCCCTGCTCGCGCGGTTCGCCCCGTGGCGAGGTGTCTGGAGCCGGGGTCCGGGGCTTCTTCCCACTCCCCTGCGTTCGCGCGTCTGCCCGGATTGGCGCGCGCGGGGCCGGAGGGCTCTGCCTCTCCGCTTCTCTGGTGGCCGGCGGCTCCGCCCGCCGGGAGGTGAGGGGAGCAGGGGGCGTCCGGGCACGTGGGGCCGGCGATGTGTGGGGGCGAAGCAGGAAGTCGATGTCGCCGACTTCCCACTCCGGGGGTCGGCGGCTGCCGGCCTCGCGGGCGGAGCGGGAAGTCGACGGGGCCGACTTCCTACTCCGCCGGCTCGGGTGGCAGGGCGGCGAGGGCGGTGGTGGTGGCGTGGGCCATGCGGTGGTCCTGGTGGCCGGTGGTGCCGCGGAGGCGGGTGTAGCCCTCGACGGCGGCGAGGGCGACCAGGCCCGGGAGCAGGTCGGTGCTGCGGTCGGCGACCCAGCGGGTGCCCTTGGTGGCCATCCACCAGACGTCGGCCAGGGTGCCCGGCGGCGGTTCGGCGGGTTCCGGGGCGGGGGCCGGGCCGATCGGGCGGCCGGCGGTGGTGAGCAGGTCGTGGAACCCGCGGGCGATCAGGTGGTGGCCCTCGGCGCTCGGGTGGAGGCGGTCGACGCTGAGCAGCCGGCGCTCCGCCGTCCAGGGCAGCTCGGCGATGTGCAGGTGGACGGTCCGGTGGCGGGCGGAGAGCGCGTGCACCACGGTGTTCACCGCCCGCATCCGCCGGGCCAGCGGCCGGGCGAGCGGACGGGGCAGGCGCAGCAGGCTGCCCGGGTCGGGCAGGCAGGCGGTCAGCACCACCGCGCCGCTGCCGGTGAGCCGGCCGAGGGCGGTGTCCAGGGCCAGGGTGGTGCGGCCGACGTCGAAGCCGGACCGCAGGGTGTCGTTGCCGCCGGCCACCACGGCGGCGAACTGCGGCCGCAGCGCGAGCGCCGCCGGCAACTGCTCCGCCGTCAGGTCGGTGGTGAGCGCGCCGCTGCGCGCCAGGTTGGTGAAGTCGACCCCGGTCCGCGGCGGGGCCAGGGACCGGGCGAGCAGGGCCGCCCAGCCGCGCCAGCCGTCGGCGATCGGGTCGCCGATGCCCTCGGTGAGCGAGTCGCCGAGGGCCACGAACCGAACCGGTCCGCCGGTCCGTCGCGCGCCCCCGCGGGTCGCGCTGTGCGCGGCACCCGGTACGGTGCCGCCTCCTCCGTCCACTGCCGTGATGGTGTTCATCGGACCTCCCACCCCGTTCCGTGCTGTTCCGTGCTGTCCTGTTCGTCCTGTTCGTCGAAGGGGGCTCAGCGGGTGGCGACGGGCGCCGCGCCGTGGGCGGCGAGGAAGGCCGTCACGGCCGCCGGCCACCCGTACCGTTCGGCCTGGGCGCGGGCGGCGGCGCGCCTGGCCGGTTCGGGGCGGGCGAGAAGTTCGCGCGCCGCCTCCGCGAACCCCGCGCCGGTCGGTTCGGCGGCCGCGCCGGCCGCGCCGACCAGTTCGGGCAGGGCCGAGCCGCGGTGGACGGCGACCGGCGTGCCGCAGGCGAGCGCCTCCAGTGCGGCCAGCCCGAAGGTCTCCACCGGTCCCGGCGCCAGCACCACGTCGGCGCAGCCGAGCAGGCGGGCGACGGCCCCGCGCCCGGCCAGGTGGCCGAGGAGGTGCACGGGCAGCCGTTCCCGCGCGGCCCGGGCGGCCAGCCGCGAGCGCAGCGGCCCGGTGCCGGCCACCGCCAGCACCGCGTCGACCCCGGCGGACCGGAGCGCGGCCAGGGCGTCGAGGGCGAGCGCGGGGCGCTTCTCGGTGGAGAGCCGGGAACAGAGCACCAGCAGCACCTGCCCGGGGGCCGCGTACCGGGCCCGCTCCGCCACCCGGTCGGCGGCGGCCGGCGGGCGCAGCACGGCGAGGTCCACGCCGAGCGGGGCGCGCGCGAGGTTCCGCACGCCCAGGCGGCGGAACTCGGCGGCGGCCCAGTCGGTCGTGCAGATCACCGTGTCGTACGACCGGGCGGTCCGGCCGTTGAGCCGGTTCGCGGCCGCGTCGGCGGCCGGGCCGGGCACGCCCCAGGTCCGCAGCAGGCCGACGGCGCTCTCGTGCGAGACCATCGCCGAGCGCACCCCGTGCCGGCGGGCCCAGGCACCGGTCCAGCGCAGGGTGGTGCGGTCGGACACCTCCAGCCGGTCGGGGGCGAGCCGTTCGAGTTCGGCGGCGACCGCCCGGCGGTCGGTGAGCAGCCGGTAGCCGCCGCTGCCGCGGACCACGGGGCCGGGCAGCGTGACGACGAGTCCCTGCTCGCCCTCCTCGGCGGTGCGCCGCTTCCCGGGTACGACGAGCACCGGGGTGTGGCCGGCGGCCCGGTAGCCGGCGCCGAGGTGGCGCAGCGCGGTGCGCAGTCCGCCGGACACGGGGGTGACGAAGTTCGCCACCCGGACGATCCGCAGGGGGCCGGTGGTCATGCGGGCAGTTCCTCCGTCAGCGGGGCGGCCGGCCGCTCGGGTCCGTCGGGCGCACCGGCTCCGTCGGTCGCGCCGGGGGCGGTGGGCGCAGCGGAGGGCGCGGACGCCGCGGGCGCGTCGGGCCCGGCGGCCACCCCGTGGCGCTCCGCGAGCACCTCGGCGTAGTGCCGCAGCAGCAGGTCCCCGACGGCCTCCCAGGTGCGGGCGGTGACCTCGGCCCGCCCGGCGCGTCCGTAGGAGGAGCGAAGCTCCGCGTCCCCGGCGAGGGCGGTCACCGCCCGGGCCACCGCCGCGCCGTCGCGGGGCGGGACGAGCAGGCCGGTGCGGCGGTGCGCGACCAGGTCGAGCGGGCCGCCGGCGGCCGGGCCGACGACCGCGACCCCGCTGGCCATCGCCTCCTGGATGGTCTGGCAGAACGTCTCCAGCGGCCCGGTGTGCACGAAGACGTCCAGGGTGGCGAAACATCGGGCCAGTTCCTCGCCGGTGCGCCGGCCGAGGAAGACGGCGCCGGGCATGGCGGCCTTCAGCCCGGGCGCGGAGGGCCCGTCGCCGACCACGACCACCCGCACACCGGGCAGCGTGGAGGTCTCGGCGAGCAGGTCGACCCGCTTCTCCGGCGCGAGCCGCCCCACGTACCCGACCAGCACCTCGCCGCCGGGGGCGAGCGCCCGGTGCAGCGCCTCGTCGCGGTGGCGCGGGTGGAAGCGGACCGAGTCCACGCCGCGCGGCCACAGCTGCACCCGGGCGACCCCGTGCGCGGTGAGGTCCTGGGCGGCGGGGGTGGACGGCGCCAGCGTCCGGGCGGCGAGGCCGTGGACGGCGCGGATCCGGTGCCAGGCGGCCGCCTCGCCGAGCCCGCGCCCGGCCCGGTAGGCGTGCGCGTACCCGGCGAGGTCGGTCTGGTAGACGGCGACGACGGGCACGCCGAGCCGGGCGGCGACCTGCGCCCCGCGCGCGCCGAGCACGAACGGACTGGCCAGGTGGACGAGGTCGGGCCGGTGCCGCTGGATCGCGGCGGCCAGCTGCCGGCTGGGCAGCGCGATCCGGACCTGCGGGTAGCCGGGCAGCGGGACGGAGGGGACGTGCACCACCGGCAGCCCGTCCGGCACGCCGCCGGCGCCGAAGGTGTGCGAGGGACTCTGCGCGCCGCGTGCGGGCGCCGGGGTGACGACGAGCGGCTGGTGCCCCCGGCGGAGGAGGTGCTCGGCGGTCCGCAGCACGCTGTGGGCGACGCCGTTGACGTCGGGGGGAAAGGATTCGGTGACGATGACGACACGCATGCCGGTGTTCTGTCCGCCCCCGGCGTGCACGCGGCCAAAGGGATCTGTCGCGCAAACGAACGCGGGTCGGCGAATCGTTCCGCCGACCCGCGTCGGAGCCCTCAGGCCGGTCCGGCGGCCGCTTCCTTCAGCTCCGCGTAGGGCGCGAGCTTGCGGATCGACTCGATGCTCTTGAGGCAGTCGTCCCGGTTCTCCTCCGGGTCACCCGTCACCACGATCGATCCGTTGCTCGCCTTGAGCCGGAACCGGTGCATGCCGCTCTCATCGGTGTACAGCTCGAACTTTCCCGCCATGGCAGTCGACACCTCTCGTTCAGGAATCCCCCTCGCACCGCAACGTAGGAGCAATTCCGGCGCCCCGCCCGCCGGGCCGCTCCATCCGAGTCATTCGCCGGTCAGCCGTCGCACGGTCCGGTCGATGCCGGCGCCGTCCTGTTCGGTCTCCTCCATGTACAGCCGGCCCCAGCGGATCAGCCCGTCCTGGACGCCGAACAGCGTCGTCCCCCGCATGTCGAACGCGGTGCCGTCCCGATGGGTGCCGTGCCAGTGCCACTCGCCCCACTCCACGCCGTCCGCGCGGGCGTGGGCCGCCAGCTCCGCCCGCAGGTCGGGGACGTCCTCGAAGAACCGGCCCCAGTTCCTGCGGACCTGCTCGCGGCCGGTGAACGCGCGGGCCGGGTGGGCGGGCTGCCGGCTGTCGTACCCGGGGGCGAAGCAGGCGGCGAAGCCGTCCAGGTCGTGGTCGTCGATCGCTCGGCGGAGCCGCTCGATGAGCATGGTCCGCTCCTTCCGTCGTCCGTCCGAACCCCCTGCCGGTCTCCTACCCAACCGGGCGCGCGGCCCCGGCCCACCGGCACTGTCGGTGCCGCGGACTAGGGTGGGAAACCCGTTCTGTTCCCGCTTCCGCCAACGTCCGGAGAGGTGCCGCCCACCGATGTACGCCCTGCACGCGCTCTGGCGGGCCGACGGCCGGCTCGCCGTCTGGGCGGAGGACGCGGCGGTGTACCGGGGGGACGCGCCGGCGGGTGCCGGCCGCGGGGGAGCGGCGCACCCGTTCGCCTGCCCGGCCGGCGAGGTGGCCCGGCTGCTCGGGGCGGTCGGGCCGGGCCTGGGCTGGCTGGCCGAGCAGGCCGCCGAGCGGTGGACGGGGCTGTTGCTGCCGACCCTCGGCGACCGGCCGGTGCCCTCGCCGGACCTGCCGGTGGGTGCCGTGCGGCGCGGTCTGGCGCTGGGCGCGTGGCGGGTGCCCGCGCTGCTCTTCGACCGCTCGCAGGCGGCCCAGCTGCTCGGCGCGCTGCACGACCCGCACTGGCCGGGCGCGACCGTCCAGCTGCCCGACGGCACCCCGGCCGAGCTGGCGTACGGCGCCTCGGTGCGCTGGCTGTCCGCCGTGCACGACCTCGCCTGGCGGCTGGTCGGGCGCGGGCGGCTGCTGCCGGTGCTGGTCGAGGAGGCGGGGCAGTGGTACGCCCGCTGGCGGCCCGCCCCGGACGCCCCGGCCCACCGGGAGGCGGCCGCGCTGCTCGCGGGCTGCCCGCCGGTCTGCCGCGCGGAGCACCCGGCCGGCCCGGGCGGCGAGCCGACCGCCGCCGCCCTGTTCACCGGGCTGCTGGACGCCCTGGCCGACCAGGAGGCCCGGGTCGCCCTCGCGGACCTCGACCCGCCCGCGGACCCCTTCCTCGCCGCCCTGCACGGCCCCGACGGCCGGCTCGCCCAGGCCCCGCCCGCCGGGCTGCCCGAGCGGCTGGCCGCCTGGCAGGCCGTCCGCCCGGCCGACGCGCCGCTGCGGCTGGACTTCCGCCTCACCGAACCGCTCGGCCCCGACCCGGACGACCCCGACGGCGGGGTCCTCGCCGACACCTGGCGGCTCGACCTGCTGGTCCGCGCCGCCGACCGCCCCTCGCTGGTGCTCCCCGCCGCCGCCCTGCGCCCGGGCGCCGCCGCCGACCCCGCGTACCGGGCGCTGGCCGGCGCCCTGCCCGCCACGGCGGCCGACCCGGCCGAGGCCTACCGGGCCGAGCTGGCCCGCGCCGTCCGGGTGGACCCGGGACTGCGCACCCGGCTCACCGGTGCCTTCCCCACCGAGGCCCGGCTCGACCGGGCGCAGGCCCTGTGCTTCCTGCGCGACGGCGCGCCCGCGCTGGCCCGCGCCGGGTTCGGCGTCCTGCTGCCCGCCTGGTGGCAGCGCCGCCCCCGGCTCGGCCTGGTCCTGACGGCCGGCACCCCGGCCGGCGACCCGTCCGCCGTGGCCCGCACCACGCAGGTCGACCGGGACGCCGTGCTCGCCTTCGAGTGGCGCCTGGCCCTGGGCGATGCCACCCTCACCGAGCAGGAGCTCGCCGAACTCGCCGCCGCCCAGCAGGGGCTGGTCCGGCTACGCGGTCGCTGGGTCGAGGTCGACCAGGCCCAACTCGCCGCCGCCGTACGCTTCCTGGCCGAGCACGGCACCGGCACCATGGAGCCGGTCGAACTGCTGCGGCTGGCCGTGCGGGACGGCGCCGTGGTGGACGGACTGCCGGTCACCGCCGTGCGCGCCACCGGCCCGATCGGCGACCTGCTGGCCGGCCGGACCGGTTCCGCCGACCGCGTCCCACAGCTGCCCGACGGCTTCACCGGCACCCTCCGCCCGTACCAGCGACGCGGGCTGGCCTGGCTGGACGCGCTCGGACGGCTGGGCCTCGGCGCCGTCCTGGCCGACGACATGGGCCTCGGCAAGACGGTGCAGACGCTCGCCCTGCTGGCCCTGGAGCAGGAGCGCGGTGCGCGCGGCCCGGTGCTGCTGGTCTGCCCGATGTCGATGGTCGGCACCTGGCAGCGCGAGGCCGCCCGGTTCGCCCCCGGCCTGCGGGTGCACGTCCACCACGGCCCCGACCGCACCGCGCCCGACGCGGCCGCCGACCTGGTGATCACCACCTACGGCCTGGTCCAGCGGGACGCCGCCGAACTGCGCCGCGTGCACTGGCGGCGGATCGTCGCCGACGAGGCCCAGCACGTCAAGAACCGCTCGGCCCGGCAGTCCCGGGCGCTGCGCTCGCTGCGCTCCGGCCCGCGGATCGCGCTCACCGGCACCCCGGTGGAGAACCGGCTGGCCGACCTGCACGCCGTCCTGGACTTCGCCAACCCCGGGCTGTTCGGCAGCCCGGAGGCGTTCCGGGAGCGGTTCGCCGTCCCGGTCGAGCAGACCGGCAGCGCGCAGGCGGCGGCCCTGCTGCGCCGGGTCACCGGCCCGTTCCTGCTGCGCCGCCGCAAGGACGACCCGCTGATCGCCCAGGACCTGCCCGCCAAGCAGGAGTTCACCGTCCGCTGCGCGCTGACCGCCGAGCAGGCCGGGCTCTACCGGGCGGTGGTGGCCGATCTGCTGGAGCGCCTCGGCGGGCTGCACGGCGTCGAGCGCAAGGGCGCGGTGCTGGCGGCGATCGGCCGGCTCAAGCAGGTCTGCAACCACCCGGCCCAACTCCTGCACGACGGTACGGCGGTGGCCGGGCGCTCGGGCAAGGTCGCCCGGCTGGTCGAGCTGCTGACGGAGGCGCTGGCCGAGGGTGACCGGGTGCTGGTCTTCACCCAGTACGCGGAGTTCGGCACCATGCTCCGGCCGTACCTGCGGCGGAAGTTGGGCGAGGAGGTGCTCTACCTGCACGGCGGGGTGCCGCGCGGGCGGCGGGAGGAGATGGTCGAGCGCTTCCAGTCGCCCGGCGGCCCGCGGGTGTTCCTGCTGTCGCTGAAGGCGGGCGGCACCGGGCTCAACCTGACCGCCGCCAACCAGGTGGTCCACCTGGACCGCTGGTGGAACCCGGCGGTCGAGGACCAGGCCACCGACCGCGCGCACCGGATCGGTCAGCGCCGCGCCGTGCAGGTCCGTCGGCTGGTCTGCGCGGGCACGGTCGAGGAGCGGATCGACGAACTGCTCGCCGCCAAGCGCACCCTGGCCGAGGCGGCGGTCGGCGACGGCGAGCAGTGGCTGGCCGAACTGCCCGCCGACCGGCTGCGCGAGCTGCTGGTCCTGTCCGCCGACGCGATCGGGGAGTGAACCGTGGCCACCGACGACGAACGACCGCTCGCCGACCTGCTGGACGTCTTCTGGCAGGGCTCCGTCCCCGCCGCCCCCGGCCTGGCCGGCGATCCGGAAGGCGATCGGGAGGGCGAAGCCGTCACCGCCTTCGAGGAGTTGGGCCCCTCCGGTCTCGCCGAGCGCGGCCGCCCGCTGGATCCCGCGCTCGCCGCCGCCTACCGGCGGTTCACCGGCGCCGGCTGACCCCGGTGAACCGCCCTTCCGGAGGCTAGCCCGCCGTCACGGGGTAGTGGTCGGACAGGTCGTTGTAGGTGTAGCCGGTGCCCCAACTGCTCACCGTCCACGGGGCGCTGTGGAAGCGGACCACCGTGTTGGTGTAGTGCGCGGGGCGGGCGTGGTCGGCGCGGTAGAGGACGTAGTCGAGGTCCTCCTTCGGCTCGCCCGGGTAGCGGTAGGCGGCGATCGAGTTGTCCGCGGTGTCGAATGAGTCGGCCCAGCCGTCACGGGTGTCGGCCGGCGCCACGCCCGCGTTGGCCAGCAGGGCGGGGTACTCGGTGCCGTGCGCGTCGACGTTGAGGTCCCCGGCGAGCACGACCGGCTCGGCGGCCGGGATGTTCTTGGCGTCGACGAAGGCCTTCATCGCCTTGAGCTGGGCGGCCCGGATCGCGGCCGGCCGGCCCGCGGAGCAGCCCGAGTCGGTGGACTGCAGGTGGGTGCCGATGACGTGGGTGCGCAGGCCGTTGACGTTCAGCACGGCGTAGACGAAGCCCTTGTTCGAAAACCGGTCCGAGCCGCAGGCGTCCTTGAAGACGTACTGCTCCTTGCGCAGGATCGGCCACTTGCTGAGCAGGGTGACGCCGCCGTCCTCGGGGGTGGCGGAGCTGTAGCCGCCGGCGGTGGCGTCCCAGCCGCTGGTCGAGCGGCCGACCACCGGGGTGTGGTACGGGTAGGCGGCCGAGGCCTGGGCGACCAGCGCGTCGGAGGCGCCGTTGTCGAAGGCCTCCTGGAGCACCACGACGTCCTGGCCCTGGAAGACGTCGGTGGCGGGGATGGCCTTGGCCCGGTAGTCCTGACCCCAGTTGGGGTAGAGGTTCTTGCTCATCAGGAAGACGTTGTACGTCAGCACCTTGAGCGCGGGCACGGACGCGCTCGCGGCGGGGGCGGCGTGGGCGCCGGGCGCGGCGGCGAGCGGGGCGAGCAGGGCCGCGGCGGCCGTGCAGACGGCGGCGAGACGCGTGGAGGGAGTTGGCATGCCCGCAGTGAAACGATGCCGGGCCACGTTCGTCCAGACGGTGAACGATAACCATATGAACTCATCGGTAACTTAAAGCTGTCTGGCCAACTCCTCTCTGTGCGGAGGAACTTGCCTGGACAACTCGCTCGGCCACCACATCCGGTGGTCCAGGTCCATGGTGAGCGCGGTGACCAGCACGGAGCGCACCACCAGGGTGTCCAGCAGTACGCCGAGGGCCACCGCGAAGCCGATCTCGGCGAAGCCGACGATCGGGAGGGTGCCGAGCACGGCGAAGGTGCTCGCCAGGATCAGGCCGGCCGAGGTGATCACGCCGCCGGTGGCGGCCAGACCGGCCACCGCACCCGGCCGGGTGCCGTGGTGGGCGGCCTCCTCGCGGACCCGGGTCATCAGGAAGATGTTGTAGTCGATGCCCAGGGCCACCAGGAAGACGAAGACGAACAGCGGGAAGGAGTTGTCCTGGCCCTCGAAGTGGAAGACGTGCTCGAAGAAGAACGCGCTGATGCCGAGCGCGGCGGCGTAGGACAGCACGACGGTGGCGATCAGCACCAGCGGGGCCGTGACGGCGCGCAGCAGCAGGGCGAGGATCACCAGGACCACGCCGAGGACGAGCGGGATGATCGTCCGGTTGTCGGAGGTCGCGGCCCGCCCGGCGTCCAGGATCACCGCCGTCGAGCCGCCCACCTGGGCGTCGGCGCCCGGCACGGCGTGCACGGCGGCCCGCAGCCGGTCCACGGTGTCCTTGGCCGGCCCGCTGTCCGGCGGGTCGGTGAGCGTGGCCTGGAACATCGCCCGGCCTTCGTGGGTCAACGGCGCCGTGGTGCCCGACACCCCGGGCGTCTCCTGCGTCACCGCGCGCACCGCCCCGGACTCACCGGCCGCGGAGATGACCGTCAGCGGCGCACCCGTGCCGGCCGGGAAGTGGTCGGCCAGCACCTCCTGGCCGACCACCGAGTCCGGCTTGCCGGTGAAGGTTCCGGCCGTGCTGAGGCCGGTCGCGTTCAGCGAGACCAGCCCGACGCAGCAGGCCGCGAGCGCCAGCGCGGTGCCGATCCACACCTTGCGCGGACGGCGTCCGATCCACGCCCCGACGTGCGCCCAGCGGCCGGTGCGCGTCGGCTCGGGCGTCCCGAACGCCGGCCGCACCGGCCAGAACACCCAGCGCCCGACGATCACCAGCAGCGCCGGCAGCAGGGTCAGCATCGCGGCCAGCGCCACCAGCACCCCGATCGCGCAGACCGGGCCGAGCCCGCTGGTCGAGTTCATCTCGGCGACCAGCAGGCACAGCATCGAGGCGATGACGGTCGCCGAGGAGGCCAGGATCGCGGGCCCGGCCCGGTGCAGGGCGAAGGCCATCGCCTCGTGCCGGTCCTCGTGCCGGCGCAGCTCCTCCCGGTAGCGGGCGGTGAGCAGCAGCGCGTAGTCCGTGCCCGCGCCGAGCACCAGCACGATGAGGATGCCGGCGCTCTGCGCGTTGACGGTCAGCCCGGCGTGCTCGGCCAGCAGGTAGATCACCGCCTGCGCGACCACCAGCGCCCCGGCTGCCGAGAACAGCGGCAGCATCCACAGCACCGGGCTGCGGTAGGTGAGCAGCAGCAGGACGATCACCACGCTGACGGTGGCCGCCAGCAGGGTGGAGTCGATCCCGGCGAAGGCCTCGGCCTGGTCAGCGCCGATACCGGCCGGGCCGGTGACGTGGGTGGTCATGCCGAGGCTGTTCTCGGCGGCGGTGGCGCGCAGGCTGTCCACCGCCGGGCGCAGGTCCTGCCAGCCGCCGGTGCCGATGTCGATCGGCACGATGGTCTGCAGCGCCTCGCCGTCGGCGGACTCCACCGGTCCGCTCACCCGGCCGAGCACGTGCGGGGCGGAGGCGAAGGCCTCGGCGTCCCGGGCCGCCTCGGCCCTGTCGGCCAGGGTGATCCCGCCGTCGCGGACGTAGACCACCACCGCCTGGGCGGTGTCCACCGGCTGGAACGCCCGCTGCTCGTCGAGCACCCGGGTGGACTCGGCGTTGCTCGGCAGCCAGCTGGAGGCCTGGTTGTCCTCGGCGTCGGTGAGCTTGCCCGCCAGCGGGCCCGCCACCACCAGCAGTACCAGCCACAGGGCCAGCACCACCCACTTGCTGCGGTGGCCGCACGGCAGCTCGGCCAACTTCCGGGTCGGGCTCATCGGGAGACCCCCGTCCTCGGGGCGCGTGACCCGCTCGGGCGCGTGACTCGTTCCAGCCTGACACCGGGGCCGCGCACCGGCAGCCCGAGCGGCTCCGGCGGAGTGTCCCCGGGCCGGCGGTCCGCCCCGGGCGGCGGCGCTACGCGGGCAGCGCGGCGCGGGCCCGCAGCCCCTTGAGCGCGGTGATGTCCCGGGCGTGGCCGGTGCCGTCGCCGCCGTGCTTGCGGTCCGGGGTCTCCACGATCAGCGGGACCCCGGCGGTCGCCGGGTGCTCGAACAGCTCGCGGAACGGCTCGGCGCCGATCAGGCCGTCGCCGATGTTGGCGTGCCGGTCCTTGCGCGCGCCGACGGCGTCCTCGGAGTCGTTGGCGTGGATCAGCCGCAGCCGGTCCGGACCGGCGGCCGCGACCAGCGCGTCCAGCGTCCCGCGCACGCCGCCCGGCGCCGCCAGGTCGTGGCCGGCCGCGAAGGCGTGGCAGGTGTCCAGGCAGACCCCGACGCGCGGGTGGCCGTCCAGCGCGTCCAGGTACTCGGCGAGGTCCTCCATCCGCGAGCAGAGCGAGCGGCCCTGGCCGGCGGTGGGCTCCAGCAGCAGCCACGGCGCGTCGTCGCCGAGCGCCTCCAGCTCCTCCAGCAGCGGGCGGACGTCCGCCCGGACCTGGGCCATCGCCTCGGCCCGGCGCGAGCCGCCGTCCGGCGCCGCGCCGACCGCCGAACCGGTGTGCAGCACCACGCCCAGCGCGCCGATCGCGTGCCCGCGCAGCAGCGAGTGGCGCAGCGAGGCGGCCGAGCGCTCGCGGGTGGCCGGGTTGTCGGAGCCGAAGTTGATGAGGTACGGCGCGTGGACGTAGGCGGGGATCGCCTCCTGGGCGCAGGCCGCGCGGAACTCCTCGTCCTGCGCCGGGTTGCCGGCCGGGGTCGCCCAGCCGCGCGGGTTCGCCACGAACACCTGCACCGTCTCGGCGCCCACCCGGCGGGCGTACGCCAGACCGGTCCCGGCCAGGCCCCGGGCCGCCACCGGCACATGGGCGCCCACCGGGTTGCGGCCGGCCGGGGACGGCGGGCGCGGGGCGGCGGCCGGTGCGGGGATCACGGGGGCGGCGGTGGCGGCGGTGCTCATGGCTCCGAGCATGGCATGCGGGCGCCGGACGGGCGGTGGCCGGGCCGTTCCCACCCGATCGGGTGAACCGGTGGAACCGGGTCGTCCCGGGGTGCTCGGCGCTCCGTCTTAGTCCGTGAGAGCAACGGAACCCGAGCGCCGAGGGAGGCGCCCATGACCGCCACCGAGTCCACCCACTCCTTCCCGCCGGTCGAGCCCGTCGAGACGGTCGACCTGCGCGACGCCGAGCTGGTGCGGAGCCCGTTCGAGGCCTTCTCGCGGATCCGTGAACGGGCGCCGCTCGCCCGGGGCACCATCCCGGGGGTCGATCCGTTCTGGATCGCCACCCGCTACGAGGACGTCCGCACCGTCCTCGCCGACCCCCGCTTCGTCAACGACGCGGCCGGTGTGCCCGGCGCCTGCCCCGCCCACCGCACCGCGCAGGTCTGGCGGGCGCGCGGTCTGCCGCCCGAGTGCGAGCAGTACCTGCGTGCCGGCGTGTTCGACGCGGACGGCGCCGAGCACCGGAGGCTGCGCGGCCTGGTCCAGCCCGCCCTGACGGCCGGCGCCGTCGGCCGGCTGAGGCCCCGGATCGAACGGCTCGCCGCCGAGCACGCCCGCGCCCTGCGCGAGCACGCCGACGCCGACGGCGTGGTCGACCTCGTCGCCCACTTCGCCTATCCGCTGCCGGTGACCGTCATCTGCGAACTGCTCGGCATCCCCGAGCCGGACCGGCCGCGGTGGCGCGCGTGGAGCTCCTACCTCGGCCGCGGCGCCGGCCCCGGACTGGACGACGCGCTGCGCGCGATGGTCACCGCCGCCCACGCGCTGATCGACCGCCGCCGCGCCGAGCCGGACGACGGCCTGGTCTCCCACCTCGCCGCCGCCGAGGGCACCACCCTCGACCGGGTCGAGACGGTCTCGCTCCTGCTCAACCTGATCGTGGCCGGCCACGAGACCACGGCCACCCTGATCGGCAACGGAACGGCCGCCCTGCTCGCCCACCCCGGGCAGCTCGCCCGGCTCCGCGCCGATCCGGCCCTGCTCCCGGCCGCCGTCGACGAGCTGATGCGCTGGTGCGGGCCGACGCTCGGCGCGCTGCCCCGCTACGCCACCGAGGACGTGCGGCTCGCCGGGACGCTCGTCCGCAAGGGCGAGGCCGTGATGCCGATCCTCGCCGGGGCCAACCACGATCCCCGGGCCTTCCCCGATCCCGAGCGGCTCGACCTGGGCCGCGCCACCGCCCCGCACCACGACGCCCACCTCGGATTCGGCCACGGTGCCCACCGCTGCCCCGGCGCGGTGCTCGCCCAGGAGGAGGCCGTGGCCGCCTTCGCCGCCCTGCTGCGCCACTACCCCCGGCTCGCGCTCGCCGTCGCCCCGGCCGAGGTGCGGCGCGGTCCCAACCCGGTGGCCTGGCACCTGGCGGAGCTGCCGGTACGCCTGGGGGCGCCGGTGAGCTGACGGACCACCACTGCCGGTCCCACCCTCCCCGGCCCGGCCTGCTCCGGCCCGGCCTTGCCGGCCTCACCCTTCCGGACTCGCCCGGCCCGACGCCCCGTCAGCCCGGCAGCCCAACCCTGGTGGCGGGGGCACCCGCGCGCACCTAGCGTCGATTCGGCCGACACCCACCGGCCGTCAACCCCCGCTCACCTTGCGTCACCGTGCCGATGGCCCCCACGCGCGCGTCGGGGCTCCCACGCGGCGGCGTGCCAGAAAGCAGGTCATCACTCATGCCCACGCGACGGGTCCACCACCTCGCCGCGGCCACCGCCGCCGCCACGACCGCCCTGACCACCGTCCTCACCGCCGTCGGCGCCGCGCCCGCGCACGCCGCCGGCGAACTGCACGTGGTGTTTCCCGGGGAATCGATTCAGCAGGCCCTCGACGCCGCCCTTCCCGGTGACACCGTGCAGCTGCTGCCCGGCGAGTACCGGGGCAGCGTCCGGATCACCACACCCGGCCTCACCCTGCGCGGCGCCGGCCCGGACAGCGTCATCCTCCCGGCCGAGCCGGCCGCCGCCGCGCCCGCCCCGGCCGCCGCCGCGCCCGCCCCGGCCGCCGCCGCGCCCGCCCCGGCGGCGGACGCGCCCGCTCCCGCCGCTCCCGCCACGTCCACCCTGTCCGCCGCCGACCTCGCCGCGGCCTGTTCCGCCGCCGGTCACGGCCTCTGCGTGGTCGGTACCGACAGCCGGCCGCTCGCCGGGGTCACCGTCGAGGCGCTCGCCGTCACCGGCTTCCGCAAGAACGGCATCAACGCCACCGGCACCACCGGCCTGACCGTCCGCGCCACCTACGTCCACGACAACGCGCAGCAGGGCATCAGCCAGGAGAAGTCCACCCGGGGCGTGATCACCGCCAACGAGTCCGCCCGCAACGGCCAGTCCGGCGTCTTCCTCGCCAACTCCGTGGACAGCGAGGGCGGCGCCCTGTCCACCGACGGCACCCTGGTCAGGGACAACCTGCTCACCGACAACCGGATCGGCGTCACCGTGCGCCGGCTGCGCGACCTGAGCATCGACCGCAACCGGATCCACGGCAACTGCGGCGGGGTCTTCGTCGTCGGCGACGAGGGCGTGCCCCGGGCCGGCGCGCTCACCGTCACCCGCAACCAGGTCGTCGCCAACAACCGCTACTGCCCGCCCAACCCCCGGCTGGACCACATCCAGGGCGCCGGCATCGTGCTCACCGGTGCCGAGGAGACGGCGGTGACGGAGAACGAGGTCCGCGACAACGTCGGCGCCTCGCCGTTCTCCGGCGGGATCGTGCTCGTGCCCAGCGTGGTCGGCGTGGCCAACGCCCGCAACACGGTCACCGACAACCTCGTGCTCGGCAACGGCCCGGCCGACCTCGCCGACCGCGACACCGGCACCGACAACGCCTTCACCCGCAACCAGTGCGCGGTCTCCGAGCCCGCCGGCCGTTGCTGACCGGTCCGTCCGCCCCCGGGCCCGTCCCCCCGACACCCCCGCCCACCCCTCCGACGCCCCCGAAGCCCCGAGTCCCCCGAAGCCCTGCGCCATCCCGTTCCCGCAGAAAGCAGAGAAACGGTCCATGACCACCGCACCCGCCACCACCCCGCAGGCCGCCATGCGCCTGCGGGAGCTCGTCTTCGGCGCCGCCTGCGCCGCCGCCGTCCGCGCGGCCGCCCGGCTCGGTGCCGCCGACGCGCTCGGCGACACCCCCACCACCGTCACCGACCTCGCCGCCGACCTCGGCACCGAGCCCCGGCAGCTGCGCCGCCTGCTGCGCGCCCTCACCTGCTACGGCATCTTCGAGGAGCTCGACGGCGACCGCTTCGCCCACACCGAGATGTCCCGGCTGCTGCGCGAGGACGCCCCGAACAGCCTGCGCTACATCTCCCTGTGGTGCACCGAGCCGTGGACCTGGGAGGCCTGGCCGAAGCTGGACGAGGCGGTGCGTTCGGGCCGCAACGTCTTCCCCGAGCTGTTCGGCAAGGAGTTCTTCGACTACCTGCACAGCGAAGGCGGCGAGTCCGCCAAGGTCTTCGACAAGGCGATGACCACCTCCAGCCGGCAGTCCGCCGCCGACTTCGCCGCCTACCTCGACCTCACCGGCGTCGACTCGGTGGTGGACATCGGCGGCGGCCAGGGCCACGTCCTCGCCAGCCTGCTGGAGAAGCACCCGGCGCTGCACGGCACCCTGCTCGACCTGCCCAAGGTGGTCGCCGGCGCCGACCCCCGGCTGCGCGAGGGCGGCGCGTTCGCCGCCCGGGCCCGGCTGGTGCCCGGCGACTGCCGGGTGGACATCCCGGTGGTCGCCGACCTCTACATCATCAAGAACATCCTGGAGTGGGACGACGAGAGCACCCGGCGCACGCTGGCCAACGTGGTCGCGGCGGCCCGCCCGGGCGCCCGGGTCGTGGTGGTCGAGAACCTGGTGGACGACAGCCCCTCGATGCGGTTCACCACCGCCATGGACCTCATGCTGATGCTCAACGTCGGCGGCGCCAAGCACTCCGAGACGAGCATGGCCCGGCTGATGACCGAGGCCGGCCTGGAGGTCCGCGAGGTCCGCCCGGTCAACCCGTACCTGCACGCCTTCGAGGCCGTCGTCCGCGGCTGACCCGTCCAGGGCCGCGCCGTCCGGGGCCGGCCCGTCCGGGGCCGTGCCACCCCGCCCGCACACCGCGACCGCCGGTCCCCTTCCACAGGGGGGCCGGCGGTCGCGGTGCCGCCGGAGCCGCTCACGCCTTGCGGGAGGACTCCAGGTGCGCGAAGACCACCACGTTGTCGAGGTAGTCCCGGCGCTGCTTGTCGTAGGTGCCGCCGCAGGTGATCAGCCGGAGCTGGGCGTCGGGCGTCTTCCCGTAGACCCGCTGGTCGGGGAAGGCGTCCTTGGCGAAGGTCTCCACGGCGTCGACCGCGAACACGGCGATGGTGCCGTCGGCCCGCTGGACCTCCACCTTGTTGCCCGGCAGCATCAGGCTGAGCAGCAGGAACACCGCCGGCCCCTTGCTGGTGTCGACGTGCCCGGCCACCACCGCGGCGCCGCGCTCGCCCGGCGAGACGCCGCCGCGGTACCAGCCGACCAGGTTCTTGTCCTCCGGCGGCGGGGGGTTGAGCTGCCCGGAGGGGTTCAGGGTGAGCTCGGTGAAGGGGGCGTCCACGTTGATCTGCGGGATCCGCAGCCGGGCCGGCACGGACCGGTCCAGCGGCGGCGCCGCCTTGACCGGCGCGGCCGGGGCGGGCCCGACGGCCCCGCCCGCCGAGGGGTCGGCCCCGCCCGCCGCCGGGGCCGTGGCGGCCGGGGGCCCGGCCTGCCCTGCTGCGGACCCGTCCGCCGGGACGGTGTCCACCGAGTTGTAGATCAGCAGCAGACCGACCGCTGCCGCCCCCATGCCCGCGCGCAGCATCCGGGACGTCCCGGGGATCAGACCGGCCATCGTCGCTCGTACTCCTCTCCACGGCCCGCGCTCCCGAGACCGCGGGCCCGACACGGCGAAGCGCCGCCCCGCACGCCGCCCCATCGAGCCCGGCGCACGGGGCGCGGGCCACGACGGGGCGGCGGCGGGAACGGCGCGGGATCAGATGGTGGCGTCGCCGGTGCGGCGGCCGCGGCGCAGCGCGATCGCGCCGGCCCCGAGACCGCCGAGCAGCAGGACCGCACCGGAGGCGAGGCCGCCGCCGGAGAGCGCGAGCCCGCCGCCGCCGGTGTGCACGCCACCGTGCGGGGCCTTCTCCTCGCCCTTGGCCTCGTAGCCCTTGTCCTCCGAGCCCTTGCTCTCGGAACCCTTGGCCTCGGGGGCCTTCTGCTCCTCGGTGCCGGAGGAGCCCTTCTGCTTCTCCTCCCAGGTCTTCTGACCCTCGGCGCTGGCGGCCTTGTCCTGCTTCTCCTGCCAGGTCAGGTTCTTGCCCTGGTCGGAGGCGCCATCGGCGAAGGCGAGCGGGGCACCGACGGTGAGGACCGCCGCGACGGCGGCCCCGGCGAGCAGCGTGCGTGCAGAACGCATGATGATGATCCTTCCGGCGCGTTTCCCGCGATCGCCGACACGTCGTCGGCCAGGGGACTCACGGGGTGGGCGCCTGATCCAACGTCAACCACGGTGGCCGCCGGTGCCACCGGAAGGCGGCAGCGGCGGCCCGGCCGGTGAGCCCTTCGGGTGGACGTCCCGGGCGTGTTCACCCGAGTGCCCTGGGCGGTCCGGGTGACCACCGCCGCCGGGGAGGAACGGGGAGCGGAGCAGCGGCGTGCGGCCGGCCGGGGACGGGCAGACTGGGCGCATGGTCGAGATCTCGAAGGACGTCCGGGAGCGGATCGCGGCGGGGCACATCTGGTACGTCGGCACGGTCAACGCCGACGGGTCGCCGCACGTCAGCCCGATGTGGGTGGGGATGGAGGGGGACCTGCTGCTGTTCAACACCTCCGTGGGGCGGGTCAAGGAGCGGAACCTGCGGCGGGACCCGAGGGTCTGCCTGTCGCTCGCCGACCCCGCCGACCCGTACGACCGGGTGCAGATCCGGGGGCGGGTGGTGCGCTTCGTCGAGGGCGAGGAGGCCGAGCGGAACATGGACCGGCTGGCCCGCACCTACCTCGGCGTCGAACGTTACGGCTGGGGCATCCCGGGGGAGCGGCGGGTGGTCGTGCTGATCGAGCCGACCAGGGTCAGCCGGGTGACCGGGGTCGAGCCGCTCCCGCCGGGCGCTCCCGGGGCCACCCCGTCCGCCCGGGGCTGACCGCCCGCCCCGGGGGACCGGCCGCCCGGGGGCGCGTCTATCTTGAGGGGCCACGGACACGAGAGGGGCGGACATGGGCACGGCCGGTCGGAAGGTGGCCGCTGCGGCGGCGACGGGTGTGCTGCTGGCGGCGGTGGCGGCCTGCGGTTCGGGGAGTTCGGCACACTCCGGGGACACGGCGAAGGGCGCCCCGGCGGCTTCGGCGAGCCCCGGTACTACGGCCGACGCGGGCGCCGGCGCCACCGCCGGCACCTCGACGGCTCCGGGCGGCACCCCGGGCGGCGCCCCGGCGGGCGGTTCCCCGGCGCCGGGGGCCGCGGCGGGCGGTGCGCCGGCCCCGGGCGCGACGGCCGGCACCGGATCGTCCGGCGCGGGCGCGGGCGCGGCGGCAGCGGGCGGCTCCGCCACCGGACCGTCCGCCACCGGACCGTCCGCCACCGGACCGGTCGGCGCGGGAACGTCCGGCGGCGGGCAGTCGGCCACCGGACCCGACTCGGACACCCCGCTGCTCGACTCCGCGCTGGTCGCG
The DNA here is from genome assembly GCF_040296005.1 of Kitasatospora sp. NPDC002551. Lineage (NCBI taxonomy): Bacteria > Bacillati > Actinomycetota > Actinomycetes > Kitasatosporales > Streptomycetaceae > Kitasatospora > Kitasatospora sp. NPDC002551. Next base: position 142,244 of record NZ_JBEOWI010000005.1, read on the forward strand.
CAGGTGCTGCCCGACCAGAAGGCCATGGCCGGATGGGAGGAGGAGAAGCGGCGGGTCGACACCGCCGACCACGCCACCACCTGCACCGCCGCCACGCCGTGCACCGGCAAGCCGCTGAGCGGGCAGGCCCGGTTCGGGGCCGGCGAGGTGACCGTCCGCTTCGGCGTCGACACCCTGCCCGGCCGGACCCAGGCCCAGGACCGCCTCAAGGAGGCGTACGCGGCCTACGGCGACACCACCAAGTACGGCCCGGCCGACGTCGGCCCGCTGGGGACGGAGAGCCGCGCGTTCCAGGGCCAGCTGGCGGGCCGGGACGGCGTGGCGATCGTGATCCGCTCCGGCACGGTGGTCGCCACCGTCACCACCGAGGGCGGCCCGGTGGACCCGGCGGGCACCCGGCGGCTCGCCGCGATGCTGGTCGAGCGCATCGAGCAGGCCCAGGCGGGCCGCACCCCGGACGCCGGGCTCGACCCGGCCTGACGCGCCCCCGACGTACCGCCCGACGTACCGCCCGGCCCACCGTTCGGCCAACCGCCCGGCGTACCCGACGTACCGCCCGACGTACCGCCCGGCCCACCGTTCGGCCAACCGCCCGGCGTACCCGACGTACCGCCCGACGTACCGCCCGACGTACCGCCCGGCCCACCGTTCGGCCAACCGCCCGGCGTACCGAACGTACCGCCCGACGCGCCCCGTGCCCCCCGGACCGACTCTCCGGCCCAGGGGGCACGCGCGTGCGGATATCACGCCGGAACCACTGCCGGGTGACGCAGCGTCAGTACCGCTTGCGTTCCGGCCAAGTTGAGGATCACCGTCCGCTGGCGCGAAAATAGTGGTCCGGATAGCGGACGCCGGAATGGACGCCCGGCGCGCGGGCGCCGGTCCGGGCGTTGCCGCTGGTCGCGCCCGCGAGGGCCGGCGCCGGGCCGGACGGGGCGGTGCGGGCCGCGGACGGGGGAGGGCCGAGGAGGCGGCGGTATCCGGTCGAATCGGGCGGGGGCCGGAATCCGGCCAGCCGGTTGCCCGGTAGCGAATCGGTAACCGAGGGTCGTGCTGATGAACGAAAAGCCTCGCCCGTCCCACGCCGACACGCCGGCCCGCCGCGATTTCCGGCTCCTGCTCTCGGGAGCCGTCGCGGCGCAGGCGGGCAGTCAGGTCACCCTGGTCGCGCTGCCGCTGGTGGCGGTGGTGGAGCTCGACGCCACACCCTTCCAGGTCGGCCTGCTGACCGCCGCCGAGACCGCCGCCTTCCTGCTGGTCGGCCTGCCCGCCGGCGCCTGGCTGGACCGGATGCGCAAACTGCCCGTGCTGGTCCGCTCCGACGTCCTGCGCTGCCTGGCCGTCGGCTCCATCCCGCTCGCCGCCGCGGCGGACGCGCTCAGCCTGCTCCAGCTCTACCTGGTGGCCCTGGTCACCGGAGTCGCGACGGTCTTCTTCGACGTCGCCCACCAGTCCTTCCTCCCGGTGCTGCTGCCGCGCGAGCGCCTGGTGGCGGGCAACGGCGCGATCGAGACCGTCCGCTCCTCCGCGCAGATCGCCGGGCCGGGCCTGGGCGGCGGACTGGTCCAACTCCTCGGCGCGCCACTGGCGATCATCGTCGACGCGGCCGGCTACCTGCTCTCGGCGCTGCTGCTCGGCCGGATCCGCGCCGAGGAGCGGCCGCCCCGGCCCGAGCCCGGGAGCTCGCTGCGCGCGGACGTCGCCGAGGGCCTGCGCTTCGTGACCGGGCACCCGCTGCTGCGGGTGATCGCGGCCACCACCGCGCTGTCCAACCTGTTCGGCGCGGTGCTGATGGCGGTGCAGACCGTCTTCTGGGTGCGGGTGCTGCACCTGTCACCGGGCGCGATCGGGATCCTGCTCTCGGTCACGGCGGTCGGCGGGCTCGCCGGTGCGCTCTGCGCGGGCCGGCTGGCCGCGCGGGTCGGGCAGGCCCGGCTGATCTGGCTCGCCCCGCTGGTCACCGCGCCCTTCGCGCTGCTGTGGCCGCTCGCCGACGGCGGAGCCGGGCCGGTGCTGTTCGCGGCCGGCGGGGTGGTGGCGCTGTTCGGCGCGGTGGTCTACAACGTCGCCCAGGTGAGCTTCCGGCAGGGCCTGTGCCCGCCCCGGCTGCTCGGCCGGATGAACGCCACCATGCGGTTCCTGGTCTGGGGCACCCTGCCGCTCGGCGCCCTGCTCGGCGGCGCCGTCGCCGACGCGGCCGGTCCGCGCGCCGCGCTCTGGCTCTGCGCGGCGGGCTTCCTGGTCGTACCGGTGCCGCTGCTGCTCTCGCCGCTGCGCGGCCTGCGCGACCTGCCGTCCGCGCCGCCGGAGGCGGACACGCCCGACGCCGCGCCCGACGCGCCCGCTGCGCCCGCCGCGCCCGGCGGTGCATCCGAGGGCGCCCCCGCCGCCCACCGAACTCCCTGAACCGACCGAAGCGGAGACCTCCCGTGCACTCCAGCATCACGGCCGCCTACCTCACCCGCTACCGGTCCCTCGCCGCCGCCTCCGAGGCCGCCCCGGCGGTGCTGCTCCCGCTCACCGGCGCCCAGCGCCGCTTCCTGATCACCCGCCGCCGTGACCCGCGCGGCCGGACGGACGTCGTCCCGCTGTTCTTCGCCTTCCCGCGCGGCACCGTCGACCTGCCCCGGCTGCGCCGCGCCGCCCTGCGGCTGGCCGGCCGGCACCCGGCGCTGCGCGGCGAGTTCACCGTGCTGCGCGGCACCCCGGTGCTGCGGCTGGGCGAGCCCTCCGTCGAGGTGGCCCACGTGCCGGTGGACCGGGCGGTCGACCCGGCGGCCGGTCCGGCGGCGCCCCCGGAGCCCGGGCAGCCGGACGGACCGGCCCGGTCGGCGCTGCGCCGGGCCCTGCTGGACTGGCCGGCCGACGGCCCGGTGCTGCGGCTGCTGCTGGCGGCCGCGCCGGACGACGAGGAGGAACTGCTCGCCGTCGCCCTGGACCACGCCGCCTGCGACGAGCAGTCGCTCGGCCTGGTCACCGAGGGGCTGAGCGCCGCCTACGCCGAGGACGACGGCGCCCCGGGCGCGGCCGGGCTGACCGTCCCGGCGGAGGCCGTCGAGGCCTACCGGGCAGCCGTCGAAGGCCAGTTGGCCGCCGAGGCGAACGCCGCGGGCGCGGCCGCGCAGGCCCACTGGGCCGCCCGGCTCGGCGCGCTCGGCGACCCCCCGCGGGGGGAGCGGCCGGCCGGGGCCGCCTGGTCGACGGGCACGGCCGTCGAGCGGCTGCCCGCGGTGACCGGCGCCGCCCGCGGCGGGGTCTTCCCGGCGCTGCTGGACGCCGTGGCGGCCGCCGCGCACCACCTCGACGGCGGTGGCGAGCGGGTGCTGGCGCTCGGCTACCCGTGGGGCGGCCGCCCGGCCGACGCGGCCCCCGTCCTCGGCTGCTTCCTCAACACCCTCGTCCACCCGGCGCCACCCGGCCCGCCCCGCGACCTCGACGCGCTCGGCGCCGACTGGTGGGACGACCTGGACCACGCGGACACCCCGTACGACGAGGTGGTGCGCGCCGCCCGTTCGGCCGGGGCGAGCTGGTCCGGCGCGCTCGACGGGCTGCTCACCTTCGAGGACCTGCACCGCCGCCCGCCGCTGCTGCTCGCCGGCGCCGCCGGGCGGGAGGTCCACCTGGCGGGCCGCCCGCTCGCCGCGCCGCTCGCGGTCTCCGCCTCGCACGGGGAGGACCTGCTGGTCCGGCTGGCCTGGGACCGCGAGCGCTACCCGGGCGCCGCGGCGGAAGCGGCCTTCGCGACCCTGCTCGCCACCCTGCGCCGCCACCTCGGCGCGCCCGTCTGATCCCGGCGGGACCCCGCCCGCCCGCCGCGCCGCCACCCGCCCACCGCCCACCGCCCACCGCCCAGCCACCCGTCACCTTTCACCCGCCCGAGCTCAGCGACCACCCCGCCCGCGCGCCACCCCGGTGCGCCCCGACCACCCCGCCGAGCCCGCCACCACCCCCGGCGCGCCCGGCCCGGGGCGAGCCCCGAACCGCCCGCCCCTGGCACTGTCGAACCGAACAACAACCCGACACCACAAGGGAGTTGCCCATGTTCGCGCTGTCCTCCTCGCAGGAAATAGTCTGGCTGCACGAGCAGTTGCTGCCCGGCAGCCGCGCCTACAACTTCACCGCCGCCCTCGACCTCTGGGGCCCGCTCGACACCGACGCGCTGCGCGCCGGCCTGACCGCCGTGCTCGCCCACCACCCCGGCCTGCGGCTCGAACTGGTCGAGCAGGCCGAGGGCTTGCCACTGCAGCGGGTCGGCCCCCGTGGTGAACCCAGGCTGCGCACCAGCGACCTGGGCGCTGAGCCCGACCCCGAGGCCGCGTTCCGCGCCCTGCTCGCCGCCGAGGCCGAGGAGCCGCTGGACACCACCGAGGCCCCGCTGCTGCGCTGGCACCTCGCCCGGCTCGGAGCCGACCACCACCGGCTCATCCACGTCGAGCACCATCTCGTGCACGACGGCCACTCCTTCGCGATCCTGCTGCGCGACCTGTTCACCGTCTACCGCGCGCACGTGCTCGGCGCCGCCGACACCGTCACGCTCCCCGCCGCCCCCTCCTACGAGGACCACGTGCGCGCCGCCGGCGCCGCCCGGCAGGCCGACCGCGAACGCGGACTCGCCTACTGGACCGGCGAGTTGGCCGACGCCCCGCTCGACCTGACGCTGCCCGGCCTGGCCCGCCCCGGCGCGCCCCGCCGCCACCGCGGCGGACAGCTGCGCCAGTCGATCGGAGCCGACCTCGCCGAGCGGCTGCGCGAGCGCGCCAGGACCGACGGGCACACCCCGTTCTCCACCCTGCTCACGCTCTTCGCCGAACTGCTGCGCCGCCACAGCGGCCACCGCGAACTGGTGGTCGGCACCGCGGTCGGCAACCGCCCGCCCGGGTTCGAGGGCACCGTCGGAATGTTCGTGAACACCGTGCCGCTGCGCCTGCGGCTCGACCCGGCCGCCCCCGGCACCGAGGCGGTGGACGAGGTGACCGACGTGCTGTTCCGCGCGCTGCCGCACCAGGACGTCCCCGTCCAGGAGCTGACCCGCGCGCTCGGCCGGCACACCGGCGGCAGCGACAACCCGCTGTTCGACGTGATGTTCAGCGCGCACGACGCGCCGCTGCCCGACGTCCAGGCGCCCGGCCTGGAGGTCTCGCTGTACGAGGGGTTCAACACCGGCACCACCCGCTTCGACCTCGACCTCGTGCTGCTGCCCGACGACCGCCGGGTGGTCGGCGAGAAGCACGGCGCGGCCGGGATGACCCTGGTCTGGGACTACGACGCCGACCTCTTCGGCGAGCCGACCGCGAGCCTCCTCGCGGAACGGCTGCTCGACCTGCTGCGCGGCTACCTCGACGGCCCGGACGCCCCGCTCGCCGACCTCGCCGCGCCACCCTCCCGGGAACCGGCCGCAGCCCCCGCCCCCGAGCCGGCCGACCTCGACCCGGCCGCCGCCCACGACCCCACCGCGCTCGCCCTGCTCGCCGGCTCCGAGCGCCTGAGCTACGGCGACCTGGACCGCCGCGTCGGCGAACTCGTCGAGCGCCTGCGCGCCGCCGGGGTGACCCCGGGCCAGCCGGTCGCCACCGTCCTGCCGCGCGGCGTGGACAGCGTCGTCGCCCTGCTCGCCTGCCTGCGCCACGGCGCCGTGTACGCGCCGCTCTCCGCCGAGGACCCGCAGGCCCGGCTCGGCCTGCTGCTGGACCGGCTCGCCCCCGCGCTCGTCCTGGCCACCCGGCAGAGCGCGCTCGCCCTGCCCGGCGAGCTGACCCCGGCGCTGCTGGACGGCCCGCCGTTCCCCAAGGCCGAGCCCGCCGCCGTGCTCGACGGCGCCGCCTACGTGATCCACACCTCCGGCTCCACCGGCGTGCCCAAGCCCGTCCTGGTCGGGCGGGGCGCGCTCGCCCGCTGGACCACCGCGCTCGCCGCCCGCTACGGGCTCGGCCCCGCCGACCGGGTGCTGCTGTTCGCCCGGCCCTCCTTCGACGTGGCCCTGGAGGAGGTGCTGCCCTCGCTGGTGGCCGGCGCCGCCCTCGTGGTGCCGCAGCGCGAGGTGCCGACCGGGCCCGAACTGGTCGCCGTGCTGGCCGCCCGCGGCGTCACCGTCGCCAACCTGCCGACCAGTTACGCGCTCGCCGTCCGCGACGACCTGCGCGAGGCGCTCGCGGACGGCCGCTGGTCCCCGCGCCTACTGGTGCTCGGCGGCGAACGGCTGCCCGCGCGCGCCCTGCGCGGGCTGACCGACGGCACCGCCGTCACCGTTCTCAACGCCTACGGCGTCACCGAGGCCACCGTCACCTCCACCGTGCACGAGGTCACCGCGACAGACCTCGCCGAGGACACCGGGGACGCCGTCGCCCGCGATGCCGCCGACGCCCGCGATGCCGCCGAGATCCCGCTCGGCACCGAACTGCCCGGCGTCCGGGTGCACGTGCTGGACGCCGGCGGACAGCCGCTGCCGCCCGGCGCGGTCGGCGAACTCGCCATCGGGGGAGCGGTGGTGGCCGACGGCTACCTCGGCCTGCCGGAGCCCACCGAGGCCCGGTTCACCACCCCGCCCGCGCTCGGCGGCGAGCGCGTCTACCGCACCGGCGACCGCGGCTACCGCGACCTCGACGGCCGGCTGCGCTTCCTCGGCCGCCAGGACAACCAGGTCAAGCTGCGCGGCTTCCGGATCGAGCTGGAGGAGATCGAGGCCGCCGCCTCCGCCGAACTCGGCGGCCGCTCCTGCGCCGTCGTGCTGCACCACGACGCGACCGCCGGCCCCCGCCTGCTCGGCTTCCTCGACGGCGGCCCGCAGCCCGACCAGCCCGCCCTGCACGCGGCGCTGGCCCGCCGGCTGCCGGCCGGCCTCGTCCCGGCGAGCTGGACGGCGCTGGACGCCATGCCGCTGCTGCCGGGCGGCAAGCCCGACCGGACGGCCCTCGCCCGGCTGGCCGCCGAGGCGCCCGGCACCGCCGACCCGGCCCCGCGCCCGGCCGAGCGCGCCTTCGCCGATCCCGGCCAGTCGCTGGTGGCCGAGGCCTGGCGCGAGGTGCTCGGCCACGACCGGTTCACCGCCGACTCGCACTTCTTCGAGGTCGGCGGCCACTCGTTGCTCGCCGCCCGGCTCGCCGCCTGGCTGGAGCCGCGCCTCGGCACCCGCCCCCCACTGCGCACCCTCTTCCAGCACCCCGTCCTGGCCGACCAGGCCCGCGCCCTGACCGGAGCTCAGAAGTGACCCCGACCACACCCCTCACCTCCGCCCCCGGCCTCTCCGCGCCGTCCGCCGTCCTCGAAGCCGAGCACCGCGAGCTCACCGACGCCTTCGAGAGCTTCGTCCGCCGCGAACTCGACCCGCTCGCCGCCGAACTGGCCGAGTCCGCCGAACAGCCGCCGGCCGACCTGCGCGCCTACGTGCGCAAGCGCTCCGCCGCCCTCGGCTTCTACGCCGGCGACTACCCCGAGGAACTCGGCGGCTCCGGCATGCCGTTCACCGCCGTCGTGCAGCTGCACCACGCCGCCGGACGCAGCGGCTGCCCGCTCGCCCCCTACGCGCTGGCCGGCTCCGACGGCCCCAGCCCGCTGCTGCGCCACGGCACCCCCCAGCAGATCGAGCGCCACCTCGTCCCGCTGGTCCGCGGCGAGCGCACCCGCTGTCTGGCGCTCACCGAACCGCAGGCCGGTTCCGACGCCTTCCGGCTCACCACCACCGCCGTCCGCGAGGGCGACGGCTGGCTGCTGAACGGCCGCAAGACCTTCGTCAGCAACGCCGACCGGGCCGACCTCGCGCTCGTCGTCGCCGCCACCGACCTCGGCGACGGCGCCGGGGCGACCGCCGGCGCCACCGCCTTCGTGCTGCCCATGGACCACCCCGGGCTGCGCATCGGCCAGCGCTACGAGGGCATGTCCGGCGAGCCGCTCTTCGAACTGACCCTCGACCGGCTGTACGCCCCGGCCGACTGCGTCATCGGCGGCGAGGCGGGCGTCGGCGCCGCCACCGGGCTCGCCATGGACAGCCTCTCCCGGGGCCGCCTGGTGGTCGCCGCGATGTGCAACGGCATCGCCGAGTACGCGCTGCGCCTCGGCGTGGAGTACGCCCGCGAGCGGCGGGCCTTCGGGCAGCCGATCGGCGACTACCAGCACGTCCAGGAGCACCTGGTGCGCACCCGCGCCGAGGTCGAGGCCGCCAAGCTGCTCACCCTCGCCTGCGCCCGCCTGGTCGACGACGGCAGCGAGGCCCCCGAGAACGCCGCGCTCGCCAAGCTGACCTCCTCCGAGACCGCCGTCCGGGCCGTCGACCGCTCGCTCCAGGTGCACGGCGCCACCGGCTGGGTGCGCGGCCATCCGCTGGAGTACCTCTACCGCTACGTCCGGATGACGACCATCATCGAGGGGACCTCCGAGGTCCAGAAGGTGATCGTGGCCCGGGCCATGGGTCTGGGCTGACCCCGTTCCGACGACCATCGACCGACGTCCGGAGGACTGACCATGACCACCACCCAGGCCCGCCCCGTGCCCGGGCTGCTGCCCGGCCTCTCCGTCGCCCACGGCCGCCCGCACCGCGACGGCGCCGTCCTCGACCTGTTCACCAGCTGGGCCCGCCGCACCCCGTACGCCCCCGCCCTGATCGACGGCGACCTGACCCTGGGCTACGCCGAACTCGACCGCCTCGCCGACGAGGTGGCCGGTCAGCTGGCCGAGCGGGTACGGCCCGGCGACCTCGTCGGGCTCTGCCTCGACCACTCCGCCGCGCTGGTCGCCACCACCCTGGCCGTCGCCAGACTCGGCGCCGTCCACCTGCCGCTCGGACCGCGCCCCGGCGAGCGCCGGCTGCGGGCCGTCGCCGAACAGCTGCGCCCCGTCTGCCTGGTCGGCGACCCGGCGCTGCTGCCGCCCGCCCATCGGGACGGCCGGCACCGCCCGCTCACCGCCCCCGGTGCGCACGGCGTGGTGGCCGCCTTCGCCGACCCGGCGCGGACCGGCGGCGCGCAGGCCGTGCGGGCCCCCAAGGGCACCCAGTACACCGTGCTCACGTCCGGCTCCACCGGCCTGCCCAAGGCCGTCGCCGTCGGCCCGACCGCACTCGGCGCCCTGCTCACCTGGTACCGCGAGCTGACCGGCCTCGGGCCCGGCGACCGGCACAGCCTGCTCATCGGCGTCGCCTTCGACCCGCACCTGATGGAGCTGTGGGCCGCCCTCAGCTCCGGCGCGGCGCTGGTCGTCGCCCCCGACGCGGTCCGCTGGGACCCGGCCGCGCTCACCGACTGGTGGCGCGCCGCCGGCATCACCGTCGGCGTGCTGCCCACCCCGCTCGCCGAGCCCGTCCTGGACCGCCCCTGGCCCGGCGGCCTGCCGCTGCGCCACCTCATGATCGGCGGCGACCGGCTGCGCCGGGCCCCCGGCCCGGACGTCACCGCGACCGTCCACAACGCCTACGGCCCGGCCGAGGCCACCGTGGTCACCACCGTGCACACCATGGCCCCGGGTGTCGGCCACGGCACCGGCGCGCCGCCGATCGGCCGCCCGATCCCCGGCGCGATCGTCCTGGTGACCGACGAGCACGGCCGCCCGCTGCCGCGCGGCGAGGCCGGCGAACTGCGGATCGGCGGCCGGGGCCTGGCCATCGGCTACCTCGACGCCGGCCTCACCGCCGAGCGCTTCGTCTCCGCGCCCGACGAGGTCGACGGCACCGACCGGGTCTACCGCACCGGCGACCGGGTCCTGATGCGCCCGAACGGGGTGCTGGAGTTCCTCGGCCGGCTGGACGACCAGGTCAAGGTCAGCGGCGTGCGGATCGAGCCGGCCGAGGTCGAGGCCGCCCTCGAACGCGACCCCCGGGTGCGGCGCGCCGCCGTGGTCGCCCGCCCGGCCCCGGCCGGCGGCGCCCAGCTGCTCGCCTTCGCCCAGCCCGCCGCCGAGGGCGAGCCGGCGGACGGCGCCCTGCTGCTGGACGCCGTGCGGGCGTGGCTGCCCGAGCAGGCCGTGCCGAGCGTCCTGCGGCTGGTCGACACCTTCCCGCTGGACGCCAACGGCAAGATCGACCGGGCCGCGCTGCTCAAGGCCGAGGAGGCCGCCGCCCAGCAGGGCGGCCAGGGCGGCGCGCAGCCCGGGGAGGAGCGGGCCACGCCCGCCGAGCGGACCGTCCTGCGGCTCTGCCGCGAACTGCTCGGCCGCACCGGCCTGACCCTCGCCGACAACTTCCTTGACGCGGGCGGCACCTCCGTCACCGCGGCCCGGCTGCTGGCCGCCCTGGAGGAGGAGTGCGGCGTGCGACTGCGCGCCCCCCTGCTGCTTCGCCAGCCGGACCTGCGCGCCGTCGCGCGGCTGCTCGACGAGCGCCGTACGAGCGCCGCCGGCTGACCGGCCGCCTCCCCGTCCTCTTCCCACCCTCGCAGAGCGCCCCGGCACGCCGCCGGGGCGCTCGGAAGGCTGACCTCCTCATGACCTCTCCCGCCGCCACGACCACCGCCACCACCGTCCCGGCCACCGTCCCGGCCACCGTCCCGGCGCTCGTCGCCCGGCAGGCCGCCGAGCGCCCCGACGCGCTCGCCGTCACCGACGGCAGCGCCCCCCTCACCTACCGCGAACTCACCACCGCCGCCGCCCGGTTGTCCGCCGAGCTGACCGCCCGCGGGGTCCGCCCGGGCACCGCCGTCGGCCTGCTGTGCGCCCGGGCCGCCCGCCTCCCGGTCGCCCAGCTCGCCGTCTGGTGGGCCGGCGGCCACGTCGTGCCGCTCGACCCGGCCTACCCGCGGCCGAGGCTTCGCGCCATGCTCGACGGCGCCGACGTCCGGCTCACCCTCGGCGACAAGGCGCTGCTGGCCGAGGCCGGCCTGCCCGGGGAGCACGTCCTGGTCCTCGGCGAACTCGGCCCCACCGCACCCGATGCCGCCGGCCCCGTGACGCCGCACCCGCCCGGGCCCCCGGCCCCGGACGCGGCCGCCCTCGTCTACTACACCTCCGGCTCCACCGGCCGCCCCAAGGGCGTCCTCGTCCCGCACAGCGCCGTCACCGACCTGGTCACCGCCGCCGACGGCCCCGCCCTCGGCCCCGGCGACCGGGTGCTGCACCACTCGCCGGTCGCCTTCGACGCCGCCACCTTCGAGCTGTGGGGCCCGCTGGCGCGCGGCGCCGCCGTCGCGCTCTGCCCGGCCGAACGCCCCAGCGCCGAGGAACTCGCCCGCGACGTCGAGCGGTTCGGCGTCACCACCGCCTTCCTCACCACCGCGCTGTTCCACCAGCTGGCGGCCCGCCGCTCGCGGATCTTCGGTGTGCTGCGCACCGTGCTGGCCGGCGGCGAGGCGCTCTCCGCGGAACACGCCCTCGCCGTGCTGCGGGCCTTCCCGTGGCTCGACCTGTTCAACGTCTACGGCCCCACCGAGGCCACCACCTTCACCACCCTGCACCGGGTCCGGCCCGCCGACGGCACCGGACCGGTGCCGATCGGCCGCCCCTTCGGCGGCGCCCGGACGCTGGTCCTCGACGAGCACCGCCGGCCCGTGCCCGACGGCACCCGCGGCGAACTGTGGATCGCGGGCGAGCGGGTGGCGCTCGGCTACCTCGGCCGGCCCGAGCTGACCGCCGAGTGCTTCGCCGACCTTCCCGGCGCCGGGCGCGCCTACCGCACCGGCGACCGGGTGCTCCGGCGCCCCGACGGCGTGCTGGAGTATCACGGCCGGCTGGACGACCAGGTGAAGGTGCGCGGCTTCCGGATCGAGCCCGGCGAGGTCGAACACGCCCTGCGGAGCCTTCCCGAGGTGGCCGAGGCGGCGGTCGTGGTCCGCCGGGCCGGCCGCGAGGACGCCGCCCTCACCGCCTGCATCGTCCCCGCCGAGGGCGTCCGCCCGGTGCCCGAGGCGCTGCGCCGCCGACTCGCCGAACGGCTCCCGGCCCACCTGGTGCCCACCGCCTGGACGGTGCTGGACGCCCTGCCGCTCACCGGCACCGGCAAGGTCGACCGGCGCGCGCTGGCCGCCGACGACGCCGGCCCGGGCGGCACCGGGCCCGGCCCGGACGACCCGCCGGCCTCCGCCGCGCTGACGCCGATCCAGCAGGTGGTCGCCGCCGCCTGGTCGCGCGCCCTGGAGCACGAGGTGACGGCCGCGGACGCCGACTTCTTCGCCGAGGGCGGGCACTCGCTGCTCGCCATGTGGGTGGTCGACGACCTCCGCGAGGACCTCGGCGTCGACCTGCCGCTCGGCGACTTCCTCGACCACCCGACCGTGGCCGGCCAGGCCGCACTGCTCGAACGCGCCCTGCTGGCGGCCGAAGCCGCCGAAGCCGCGCAGGCCGCCGACTCCGCCGAGTCCGCGAAGAGCCCCGAGGAGCCCGCCCGATGACCGCCCCCGCCGACCAGGCAGCCCAGGCAGCCCAGGCCGACCTGCTCCGCCGCGCCCGCCGCCGTGCCTCCGTGCCCACCACCCGACCCGGCCCGGTGCCCCCCGGCCCGGTGACCCGCGGCACCGGCCCCGGCCCGGCCCCGCTCTCCCACGCCCAGCAGCGGATGTGGCTGATGGAGCGCCTCGGCCAGGGCGGCCCGCGCTACCACGTCCCGCTCGCCACCCGGCTGTGCGGCCCGCTGGACCTCGACGCCCTCGCCGCCGCGCTGACCGCCCTCACCACCCGCCACCACGTCCTGCGCACCCGCTACGCCCGGCAGGACGACGAGCGCCCCCTCCAGGAGACCGCGCCCGCCGCCCCCGTCCCGCTGCCCGTCCGCGACGCCACGCCCGAGGCCGCCGGCGCCCTGCTGCGCACCGAGGCGGCCCGGCCCTTCGACCTCGCCACCGGCTCGGTCCTGCGCGCCCTGGCCGTCCGGCACGCCCCCGACGACCACACCCTGCTGCTGACCCTCCACCACATCGCCGTGGACGGCTCCTCCCTGCCCGTCCTCGCCGCCGACCTCGCCGCGCTCTACGCCGCCGCGGTCGAGGGCCGCCCGTCCGGGCTGCCCGAACCGGAGCTCCAGTACGCCGACTACGCCCGCTGGGAGCGCGCGGACGACGACCGGCTCGCCGCCGCGGCCGCCGAGCGGGCCGCCCGGCTGGCGGGCGCGCGTCCGCTGCCCCTGCTGCGCGCCGTGCCGCCGGGCACCCCCGAGCGCCGCGCCGTCCTGCACGCCGCCCCGCTCGCCGCCGACACCCTCGACGGCCTGCGCCGGCTCGGCGCCCGGCACGGGGCGACGGCGTTCACGGTCGTCCTGGCCGCCGCCTTCGCCGCCCTGCGCACCGCCACCGGCGGGTCCGACCTCGTCCTCGGCTGCGCGGGCGGCCACCGCGCCCGGCCCGAACTGCGCCGGCTGGTCGGCCTCCAGGTCAACACCCTGCCCGTGCGCGCCCACCTGCCCGGGCCCGGCGGCGACCCGGCCTTCACCGAGGTGCTGGCCGCCGTCCGCACCGCCCTGCTCGACGCCCAGGAGCACCACGACGTGCCCTTCGACCTGGTCGTCGAGCGCCTCGGCCCCGTGGCCCGGGGCGAGGACGGCACCCCGCTGCTCGCGGTGAGCTGCGACCTGGTCCGTCCGCCGGAGCCGCTGGCGCTGCCCGGCCTCACGGCGGAGGCGGTCGAGGTGGACCTCGCCCTCGCCAAGTTCGGCCTGACCCTGCTGGTCGAGGACGGCCCCCGGCCGCGCTGCCTGCTCCAGCACGACCCGGCGGCCCTGGACGAGCCGACCGGCCGCCGTCTGCACGCCGCCTTCGCCGACCTGCTCACCGCGGTGGCGGCCGATGCCGACCGCCCGCTCTCCCGGCTCCCCGGCGAACGGCTCACGGCGCCCGCGCCCACGTCCGCGCCCGCCGCGAGCGACCACCCCGCCGTCACCGCCCTGCTCGCCGACCCCCGGGTCACCGACGCCGCCCTCCACCTCGCCGACCACGGCCCGGCCCTCGCCTACGCGAGCGTGCGCGGCCCGGTCGCCCCCACCGGCGCCGAACTGCGCGCCACCCTGCGCCGCCACCTCGCGGCGCCCACCCGACTCCCGCTCGCCGTCACGCTGCTGGACCGCATCCCGCGCCGCCCCGACGGCACCCTCGACCCCACCCGCCTCCCGGGCCTCGCCACCGCCCACCTGAGCGCCGTGCTCGACGCCTTCGCCGACCTGCTCGGTACGCGCCCGGCGGCGGACGGCGACTTCCTGCGGCTCGGCGGCCACTCCCTGGTGGCGGTGCAGCTGGCCGAGCGGCTGCGCGGCAGGCTGGGCCTGCCGCTGACCGGCCTCGACGTCCTGGAACAGCGCACCCCGCACGCCCTGGCCGCCCTGCTCGCCACCCGCGCCGCCGAACGCCGGAGCACCGAACGCCGAACCACCGAGCAGCAGGGCACCGCTCGCCGGACCACGACGCGCTCCGCGCCGGCCGGGACGGTGCTGCTCACCGGCGCCACCGGGGGCGTCGGCGCCGCCGTGCTGCAGGAACTCCTCGCCCAGGGCCGCCCGGTGCGGGCGCTGGTCCGCCCCGAGTCGGCCCACCTGGTGGCCGGCGCCGGCGTCGAACCGGCCGAGGGCGACCTCGCCGACCTCGACAGCCTGCGCCGGGCCGTCGAGGGTGCGGACACCGTCATCCACGCCGCCTGCACCTTCACCGAGCACGCCGTCGACCTCGCCGCGATGCGCGCCCTGGTCGACGGGTGGCGCGGCACCGCCGGGTTCGTCTTCGTCAGCAGCATCGACGCCTACGGCTGCCCCGCCCCGGGCGAGGTCCCCGAGGGCGCCCCCTCCTCCGGACCGCTCAGCCCGTACGGCCGGGCCAAGCTCGACTGCGAACGGATCCTGCTGGACGCCGCCCCGCGGGCCCGCGGCCCGGTCGGCGTGGTCCGCTCGCCGATCGTCTGGGGCCCGCACCGGCGGCTGCGCGACCAGCTCCGCTGGGGCGCCACCGGCGCGCTCTACCAGGCCGCGCTGGCCGGCCGGCCGCTGCTCCTGCCGCCCGCGGACGCCGGCTGGTCGGGCGCGGCCTGGGTGCACTCGGCGGCGCTCGCCCGGGCCGTCGCCGAGAGCGCCGTCCGGGCGCCGGGCCGGGTGGTCAACGCGGTCACCGGCCACGTCTCCTGGGCCGACTTCACCGCCGAACTGGTCCGGCTGCTCGGCTCGTCCAGCCCCGTGGCGCACGGCCCGGACGCCGACCCGGAGCTGCTGCGCCCCTGGCGCTACCGGGCCGACGCGCTGGCCGGGGCGCTGCGCCCGGAGCCGGGGGAGGACTGGCGCGGCGTGCTCGCCGCGATGACGGCCGGGCCCGCCACCGGCTGAGCACGGCGGACACCCCGGGACCTCTCCGGTCCCGGGGTGTCCGCCCGACCACGGCCGGCGCGCCCTCAGCCGCGCCGCTCCCAGCGGTAGAACTCGCGCGCCATCGCGTCCTTCGGCCCCCGCCAGGTGGCCGGGTCGTACGCCTGGACGTACGCGGTGAGCGCGTCGCTGATCGCCCGGAACTCGGGGTGGCCGGCCACCTGGGCGACGGCCGGGCCCGGCGGGCGGTCCGCCTCGATCAGGTGCAGGTAGACGTCGCCGAACTGGAACAGGCTCCGGCCCGTCACGCCGATCAGGTGCGGCAGTTCGCCCCGGTTGTCGGACTCGCCGAACACCTCGGCGATGCCGGCGGCCGCGTCGGGCTTCATCCGGGCGACGATCAGGGCGCGGTGGGTCTGCGCGGTCCCGGGCACGCTCCCGGGGGTGGTCACGGGGGATGCCATGATCAGACCTCCGCCGCCTTCTTCTCGACCTTCTCGCGGATCAGCTGCATCTGGATCCGCGAGTTGCGGTTGATGTGGTTGACCATGCCGTCGTCGTCGACGGGCGCGGTGGGCTTCATCGCGAAGTCCTGCACCCAGCGCATCCGGGTGCCGGCCGGTACCTCGGCGTACTCCCAGCGGATGTCCATGAACTCGAACGGGCCGGGTTCCACGCGCCGGGCGCTCACCGCCAGCTCGGTGCGGTCGGTGGTGCGCTCGGAGACCCAGCTCCACACCTTGCCGTCGTCGTCCGGGTGCATGGTGAGGCGGAACCGCACCCGGTCGCCCTCGCGCTCCAGTACCTCGACGGAGGCGTACTCGCTGAACAGCTGCGGCCAGTTCTCCAGGTCGTTGGTGATCTCCCAGACCAGGTCGAGCGGGGCCGCGATGACGATCTCGTTGTCGGTGTGTCCGGGCATCTCAGGCACCCGCCTTCGCGGTGACGGCGGAGTTGACCAGGTCCAGGAACTCGGCCGGGGTCTTGGCCGACTCCGCGCCGTTGGTGACCTTCACGCCGTGCCGGTTCTCCAGCTCGCCGACCACGCCGAGCAGGCCGAGGGAGTCCACGCCGAACTCGTCGAAGGCGGCGCCGGGGCGCTCCAGCTCGGCCGGGTCGATCACGACGCCGGCCCGGGCCTGGATGAGCGCCGCGAGTTCGGGATAGTTGAGGGTGTTGCTCACGGGGGTGTCCCTTCGTTGCGAGCGAGTGGTGAGCGAGTGTCTGGGCGGGTGATCGGGTGATCGGGTGATCGGGGACGGGAGTCAGGACGGCTCGCCGCGCCGGAGCACCAGTGCCGCGTTGGAGCCCATCAGCCCGCGGCTGAGCACCAGCGCGGTGCGCAGCTCGGCCGGGCGGGCGCGGCCGGTCACCAGGGCGAGCTCGTGGGCGACCTCGGTGACGTTGGGGGTGGGCGGCAGCACGCCGTCCTCCATGGCGAGCACGGCGGCGGCGGTGTCCAGCGCGGGCGCGCCGCAGTAGGCCCGCCCGGTGCCGGCCTTGGGGGCGGTGACCGGGACCCGTTCGGCGTAGGGGCCGAGCGCGTCGGCCAGCGCCAGGGCCTCGGCGCGGTCGGCGGCCGGGACGCCGAGGGCGTCGGCGAAGACCACGTCGACCTCCTCCGCCGCGATCCTGGCGCGCTCCAGGGCGATCCGGATCGCCGCGGCCAGGCCCTCCCGGGACTCCGCCCAGCGGGAGGCGCCGGTGAAGGTCGCGCCGTGGCCGGCGACGTGCGCCCGGACGGCGGCCCCGCGCCGGCGGGCGGTCGCCTCGTCCTCCAGCAGCAGCATCGCGCCGCCCTCGGCGGGGGCGAAGCCGGCCGCGTCGGGGGAGAACGGCAGGTAGGCCCGGTCGGCCCGGTCGGCGAGGCTCAGCTCGGGGTAGCCGAGCTGGCAGACCATCGAGTACGGCGCGAGCGGGGCCTCGGCGGCGCCGACCACCACCGCGTCGGTGCCGTTCTCGACGGCCCGGGCGGCGTGCGCGATCGCGTCCAGGCCGCCGGCCTCGTCGCTGGCCACCACCCCGCACGGGCCCTTGTAGCCGCCGCGGATGGAGATCTGGCCGGTGCTGGCCGCGTAGAACCAGGCGATGGACTGGTAGGGGCCGACGAACTGCGGCCCCTTGCCCCAGAGTTGCTGGAGCTCGCCCTGGCCGAACTCGCCGCCGCCGGAGCCGGCCGCGGTCACCACGCCGACCGCGTAGGGCTGTTCGGGGTCGGGGACGAAGCCGGCGTCCGCCACCGCCTGGTCGGCGGCGGCCATCGCGTAGTGCGTGAACCGGTCGGTCTGCACCAGGTAGCGGCTGTCGATGGTGGCCCGGGGGTCGAAGTCCCGTACCTGGCCCGCGATGCGCAGCGGGAGGTCCGCGCAGCCCTCACGGGATATCCGGTCGAGGACGCTCACGCCCTGCCGGGTGGCCTTCCAGAAGGCGTCGGCCCCCACGCCGTTCGGCGCCACCACACCCAGGCCGGTGATCACCGCCCGGCGGTTCCGCTGACGTGACGTCATGGTTCTCACCCCGTTCTTGTGAGCACGACGGCGGACTGGAATCCGCCGAATCCGCTGCCGACCGACAGGATGGTGCGCAGCGGCAGCTCCCGCGCGGTGCGCGGCACGTAGTCGAGGTCGCACTCCGGGTCGGGCGTCTCGTAGTTGGCGGTCGGCGGCACCACGCCGCGGTCCAGCGCGAGGGTGCAGGCGACCACCTCGATGGCGCCGATCGCGCCGAGCGAGTGCCCGACCATCGACTTGATCGAACTCATCGGCGTCCGGCGGGCGTGCTCGCCCAGCGAGCGCTTGACGGCCGCCGTCTCGTGCCGGTCGTTCTGCTTGGTGCCCGAGCCGTGCGCGTTGACGTAGTCGACGTCGGTGCGGTCGACCTGCGCGTGGGCGAGCGCGTGGTCGATGGCCCGGGACATCTCCAGCCCCTCCTGGGTGAGGCCGGTCATGTGGTAGGCGTTGCCGAAGGTCGAGAACCCGCCGATCTCGCCGTAGATCCGCGCGCCGCGCCGGCGGGCGTGCTCCAGCTCCTCCAGGACCAGGACGGCGCCGCCCTCGCCGAGCACGAAGCCGTCGCGGTGGGCGTCGAACGGCCGGGAGGCGTGCGCCGGGTCGTCGTTGCGTTCGCTGGTGGCCTTGATGGCGTCGAAGCAGGCGACGGTGATCGGCGAGATCGGCGAGTCGGAGGCGCCGGCGACGCAGATGTCCGCGCGCCCGTCCTCGACCGCCTGGAAGCCGTAGCCGATGGCGTCCAGACCGGAGGTGCAGCCGGTGGAGACGGTCTGCACCGGGCCGTGCGCGCCGGTCCGTTCGGCGACCGCCGAGGCGAGCGTGCTGGGCGCGAAGGCCCGGTGCAGCTGGGGCTCGGCGAGCCGGTGGTCGACGTCCCAGCGGGCGCCGCCGGCGCTGACCAGGGCGTAGTCGTGCTCCAGGCGGGTGGTGCCGCCGACGGCGGTGCCGAGCGAGACGGCGATCCGCCACGGGTCCTCGGCGGCGAGGTCGAGCCCGGCGTCGGCGAGCGCCTCGTCGGCCGCCACCATCGCGAACTGCACGTAGCGGTCGGCCCGTTGGACGTCGTCCGGACCGAGCCCGTGGGCCGCCGGGTCGAAGTCGCACTCGGCGGCGATCCGGGAGCGGAACCCGGCGGGGTCGAAGAGCGTGATGCCCCGGGTCGCCGTCCGCCCGGCGGTGAGGAGGTCCCAGAACGCCGGGACCCCGACCCCTCCGGGCGCGACCACGCCGATACCGGTGACGGCGACCCGACGGCGGCTCACGAACCCACCTTGGCGTGTTCCGGCGGCCCCGAGTTGACCACCGGCCCGGTCTCCTCGGTGTCGACGTGGCCGAGTTCGGGGCGCGGGGCGAGCGGGCCGAGGTGGAAGACCATCTTGGCCACCGAGTCGCCGACGTTGCGGAACCGGTGGCGCATGTTGATCGGGATCATCAGGCCCTGCTCGGGCTTGAGCACCCGGGTCTCGCCGTCCAGGTCCACCTCCAGGTCACCGGTGACGACGAAGACGAACTCCTCGGAGTACGGGTGGTAGTGCTCACCGATCCGCTCGCCGGGCTGCACGATGGCCAGGCCCATGAACCCGCTGGTGGCGCCGCAGGTGGTCGGGGTGAGCATGGCGCGCAGGTCGCCGCCGCGCCGGCGGTTCTCCGGCGCCTCGGAGACGTGCACGATCCGTGGGTACTGCGTGGACATGGGTTCTTCCTTCTCTTGCCGGAGCTACTTGCCGGAGCTGCTTGCCGGGGCTTCTCTTGCCGGGGTGCGTGGTGGTCAGGAGTCCTGGGAGGTCCGGTCGGTGACCGGGTTCATGCTGCGGGCGGCGAGGAAGGCGCGCAGTCCGGCGTCGGTGCGCAGGTCGCCCTCCGGGCCGAGGTCGAGCAGCCGGCCCAGCACGGTGGCCTCGCGCTCGCCGGCCACGCCGAGCGTCGCCGCCGGGTCCGCCTCCGGCGGCAGCCGCAGGTCCACCAGGCGCACCACGACGTCCTCGCGGTGGAAGACGGTGCTCGCGGCGACCGGGCCGGTCGGGTCGGCGGTGGCCAGTTCGTCGTAGTCGGCGAGCAGGTCGGTGACCGCCTTCCCGTTGCCGGGCTTCACCGGGTACAGCACCGCGTGCCGGTGCAGCCGCCCGGAGGCGGGGGAGCCGGCGACGGCCTGGTTGGCGGCCGGCAGCGCGGCCCGGGCGAAGAAGGCGCGCGCCGCCTGCGGGTCGCCCAGCTGGCGGGCCTCCTCCAGGTACGGGTTGATCGCCTCCTCGACGGCCCGCACCTCGGGCTGCATGGCGACGTGCCGCAGCGCGTCGCCGAGGCTGCCGGTCACCTCGACCGCGCGGACCACCCGGTTGCCGTGCATGAACAGCGAGGTGCGGCGCAGCCGGGTGGTCCCGTCCACCTCCGCGCGGGGCGAGGTATAGCCGGACAGGATCCGGGCCACCTCCGGCTCGCTGCCGGGCTTGACGGTGAAGGTGAGCGCGTGCCGGACCACGCCGTCCGGGCCCGGGTCGGCCTTCGGCGGGCCGGCCTGTCCGGCGGGGGCGGTGCGCGGCAGGTCGGACGGCACCTCCACCGGCTGGCGGCTGCCGGTGGCGCCGGCGGCGGAGGTCTCCCGGAGGATGGCGTAGCGCAGGGAGCGGAAGGTGTCGCTGACGCAGCCGTGCATCGGCTTGACCATCTCCCGGTGGGCCGGGCTGTCCACCCACTCCAGGAAGGTCTCCTGGTCCTCCCACTCGCTGGTGATCAGCCACTGGCGGGGGTCGTTGATGGACTGGCAGAGCTGGTCGCTGACGTGGCCGGGCACGGTCGCGACCTGGTGGCGCAGCTGCTCGTACACGTCCATGAAGCGCTGCTGGGCGCCGTCCTGGATCTCCAGCATCAGCACCACCCGCAGCCGGGTTTCGGAGGGGGAGTGCTGCCGGGCGGGCGGTTCGGACAGAGTCGTCATGATCCACTTTCTGCTTCTGGGCCGCGCGCGTCGGGGGCCGCGAGCGGCGGCGCCGGTGCCGGAGGGGGCCGGGCGGCCCCCGGCGGGAGGGGTGCAGCGGTGGCGGTGGGCCACCAGGCCTGAGGTCGATCGTGCGCGGCGCTTCCGGGTGGCGCGAGATATGCGGGCCATCCGGGCGAAGGGACGGCACAACGCCTCCGGCACGGGGGACTGATAGGACCGGGCCGCCGTGCCCGCGCGCCCCGCCGAGGGCCGCGCCGAGCCCCGCACTCGGCCCCGAACTCCCGTACAGGCTGGAGCAATTGATGAATCCGAAGGTGGACGACCGGGTACCGGTCCTGATCGTCGGCGGCTCGTTGGTCGGGCTGTCGGCCTCGCTCTTCCTGGGCCGACTGGGTGTCAGGCACCTGCTCGTCGAGAAGCACGCCGACACCTCGCATCACCCGCGTGGCCGAGGCAACAACGTGCGGACGATGGAGCTCTACCGGGTGGCCGGGATCGAGACGGCGATCCGCGAGGCGGCGTCGGTGCTGGCCCCGAACCACGGCATCCTGCAGGCCCCCTCGCTGACCGGCGAGGAGCAGGAGTGGCTGTTCCGGGAGATCGACCCGGGCGGGCGGCTGGCCCAGTTCAGCCCCAGCTCCTGGTGCCTGTGCAGCCAGAACGACCTGGAGCCGGTGCTCCGCCGCGCGGCCCGCGAGCTGGGCGCCGGCATCCGCTTCGGCACCGAGCTGCTCTCCTTCGAGCAGGACGCCGAGGGCGTGACGGCGCTGCTGCGCAGCCGGGAGACCGGTGAGGAGCGGGTCGTGCGGGCGGACTACCTGGTCGCGGCGGACGGCCCGCGCAGCCCGGCCCGCACCCGGCTGGGCATCGGCCAGAGCGGCAAGGGCGAGCTGTTCCACAACGTCAGCATCACCTTCCGGGCGAAGCGGCTGGCCGAGGTGGTGGGCGACCGCCACTTCATCGCCTGCTACCTCACCAACCCGGAGGCGGACGGCGCCCTGCTGCCGGTGGACAACCGGGAGGAGTGGGTGTTCCACGCGCCGTGGCACCCGGAGGACGGCGAGCCGCTGGAGGCGTTCAGCGACGAGCGCTGCGCCCGGCACATCCGGGCCGCGGTCGGGCTGCCCGACCTCGACGTCGAGGTGACCGGAAAGGCCCCGTGGCACGCCGCCGAGCGGGTCGCCGAGCGCTACTCGGTCGGCCGGGTGTTCCTGGCCGGGGACTCGGCGCACGAGATGTCCCCGACCGGCGCGTTCGGCTCCAACACCGGCATCCAGGACGCGCACAACCTGGCCTGGAAGCTCGCCGCGGTCCTCTGCGGCTGGGCCGGACCGGGCCTGCTGGAGACCTACGGGCAGGAGCGCCGGCCGGTGGCGCGGGTGACCGGCGAGCGCGCCTCGGCCCGCTCCGCCGAGCACAGCCACCCCGGGTACGCCGTCGTCCCGGGCGTCGGCCGGCAGGCCGGGGTGCTGTCGGTGGCGCTCGGCTACCGCTACCGGGAGGGCGCGGTGCTCGGCACCGACCCGGCCGGCGCGGTCGTCCCCGACTCCTTCGAGTCCTCGGGCGAGCCGGGCAGCCGGGCGCCGCACCAGTGGCTGCTGCGGGCGGGTGTGCGGCTGTCCACCCTCGACCTGTACGAGCAGACGATGGTGCTGCTGACCGGCTCGGCGGGCACCGCCTGGCGGGACGCCGCCCGCCGCGCGGCGGACCGGCTGGCCGTCCCGCTGGACGCCTACCGGATCGGCGAGGGCGCGGACGACGACCTGGCCCCCGAGCCGGGCACCGACTTCGCGGCCCTGCACGGCATCCGCCCCGACGGCGCCCTGCTGGTGCGCCCCGACGGCTTCGTCGCCTGGCGCTGCGAGCACCCCGCGGACGACCCGGAGGCCGCCGTCGAGTACGCCCTGCGCGCGGTGCTGGCGCTGTAGGCCCGGGACACCGCGGAAGGGCCCGCCGGGTGGCTTCGATCCGGCGGGCCCTTCCGCATGTCCGGCGAGGGGATGTCCGTCGGGGGGTCAGTGACCGCCCTCGTCGACCACCTCGACGTCCTCGATGTTCCGCTCGATGATCTCGGCCGGCAGCGCGACCCGGATCGCCCAGTAGTAGATCCCCAGGGAGAAGACGGCGACCACCGCCATGTCCCACCACATCGGGATCCGGCCGGTGCCGTCGCCGAAGCCGCCCTGCCAGGAGATCAGGCCCAGGCCCAGCAGGTAGGCCGGCAGCCACTGGGCGGCCCGCCAGTCCATGTGCGGGGCGTTCGGCAGGCCCTTGCGGATGGCGTACGTGGCGTAGCCGCCGAGCAGCAGGTAGCCGATGACGATCGCGATGCCCAGGCGGGACAGGGTGTGCCAGCCGGACCAGTAGATGATCAGGCTGGAGACGATGAAGGCCGCCGGGGAGACGATCGCGCCGGCGGGCAGGCGGTACGAGCGCTCGCGGGCCGGCAGCCGGCGGCGCAGGGCGCCGAAGGCGAGCGGGGCGCCGGCGTACATCAGCACGCTGGCCGAGGTGATGAAGCCGACCAGCTCCTGCCAGCTCGGGAAGGGCATGAAGCAGATGACGCCGGTGACGAACGACATGATGAGGCCGAACCACGGCGCGCCGCGCTTGTCGACCCGCTCGAAGAGCTGCGGGGCGTAGCCGTTCTTGCTCAGGCCGTACGCGATGCGCGAGGTGGAGGTGGTGTAGATCAGGCCGGTGCCGCCGGGGGAGACGATGGCGTCGAAGTACAGCACCCAGGCCAGCCAGCCGAGGCCGACCAGGGTGGCGAGGCCGGCGAACGGGCCGTCGATGCCGGGGAAGTCGAGGTTGTCCCAGCCGCCGGCGAAGGTGGAGGCGGGCAGTGCGGCGATGAAGACGACCTGCAGCAGCACGTAGATCGCGGTGCCGATGGCGACCGAGCCGAGCACGGCGCGGGGGATGTCGCGCTTGGGGTTCTTGCTCTCGCCGGCCAGCTGGATCGCCTGCTCGAAGCCGAGCAGGGCGAAGATGATGCCGCTGGCGCTGACCGCGGTCAGCACGCCCTTGACGCCGAACGGGGCGAAGCCGTGCGAGGTGAAGTTGGAGCCGTGGAAGTTGCTCACCGCCAGCACGAAGATCGCGAACAGCGGGACGAAGATCTTCAGCCAGGTGGCGGCGCTGTTGGTGCGGGCGAGCACCCGCACGCCGAGGAAGTTGACCGCGACGAACAGGCCCATCAGCAGCACGGCGACGACCATGCCGCTCGGGGTGAGGGTGCCGTTGTCGTTGAGGAATCCCTGCGCGAACTCCCAGTGCCCGGCGTAGCCGATCATCGCCTCGACCTCGATGGGCGCGACCGTGGCGGCCTGGAGCCAGGAGAACCAGCCGAAGGACATGCCGGCCAGCCCGCCGAAGGCGTAGTGCGGGTAGCGGGCGGTGCCGCCGGCGACCGGGAACATGCCGCCGAGCTCGGCGTGCACGAAGGCGAGCAGGACGATGGCGACCGCGCCGATGCCCCAGGAGACGAGCGCCGCCGGTCCGGCGACGACGACGGCGTTCTTCGCGCCGTAGAGCCAGCCCGAGCCGATGATCGAGCCGACCGAGGCCCACATGAGCCCGATGAGGCCGACCTCGCGGCGCAGCGACCGGTGGGTGGTGGTGCCGGGGGTGGAGCCGGTGCTCGTGCCGGGCGGGGAGAGCTGGTTGAGGGAGGCCATGCGCAATCTCTCTGTGGTGAGGGTTCTCCGGGGGTACGGAGCGCGGAGAGTTGCCACACAATAGGCGGATGCAGAGACATCTGCACAGGTTTCCTTACCGAATGGTTACCTACTTCGCGGGATATCCCCGCAGGTAGGAGGCCGTCTGTTCAGGTGCCCGTTACGCTACCTGCGGGTAATTCCACGATTTGAGCGTCCATTGAGCTTCGGTTCGTGTCCGTGCTAAGGAGTGCGATCCGGGGGGTTGTGGAAATGGCTCCGTCCGTAGGGAAACGCGGCCGCGGCACACCCGCTGTATGGTGACGCCCATGCGTTCCCGGATCCTGCCGCCGCCCGTCCGCTAGCGGGCGGCCCCTCCACGCGCACCGCAGCCCGGCGGCTCCGCCGTTCCCGGGCCGATGAGCGCCGCCCGCGCCGCCGGTGGACCTCATCCGGCCGGGCCGTGCCCGGCACTCGTCGTGGAGAACGAACGCATGACCACTCATGCCGCCGTGCCGTTGCGGCACGGCCTTCTGTCCATCTCGGCCGCCGCCGTCGCCTGGGGCGCCGGCGGGGCCGTGGCCGCCCTGCTGATGGGCGCCGCCGGGCTCGGCCCGGTCGCCGTCTGCGCCTGGCGGTTCGCCGTCGCCGCCGGCTGCCTCGTCCTGCTGCCCGCCCGCGCCGCCGCCGGGCCGCGGCGCTCCGCCGTGCTCACCGGGCTCGGGCTGGCGGTCAGCCAGTGCGCCTACTTCGGCGCGGTGCGCTGCGCCGGGCTCGGCCTCGGCACCCTGGTGACCATCGGCGCCGGGCCGGTGCTCACCAGCCTCGGCGCCCACCTGCTGCTCGGCGAACGGCTCACCGGCCGGGCGGTGGCCGCCAACCTGCTCGCCGTGGGCGGGCTGGCGCTGCTGGTGGCCGGCCCCGCCGGCGGACCGAGGCCCGTCCTCGGGGTGGCGCTCGCCGTGCTGGCCGGCGCCGGGCAGAGCGGGCTCACCCTGTGGGCCCGCGCCGGCGGCACGGCCCGGGCCTCGGCCGGGGCCTTCGCCACCGGCCTGCTCTGCCTGCTGCCGCTCGCCCTCGCGGTGGAGGGCGGCGTGCTGCCGTCCACCGGGGCGCCGCTGCCGACGGCGGGCGCCCTGCTGTTCCTGGGGACGGTGCCCACGCTGCTCGCCTACCGCTGGTACTTCGCCGGTCTGGCCACCGTGCCGGGGGCCACCGCGGCGGTGCTGGTCCTGCTCGAACCGGCCACCGCCGCCGTCCTCGGCGTGGCCTGCTTCGGCGAACCGCTCACCCCGGCCCTGCCGGCCGGCTCCGCCCTGCTGCTCGCCGCCATCGCCGCACTCACCCGGCGGCGGTAGCCGGAGGTGCCCCGCGCCCGCCCGCCCGCTGTCCGGGCGGCGGGCGGGCGCGGGAACCCCGGGGCGGTGTCAGGGCACCGGGCGCAGGGTCGGCCGGGCGGGGAGCAGGGCCCGCAGGACGAGGTCGACGTGGACGTGGGCGGCGCCGGCGCGGAGCAGGGCGGCGGAGACGGCGCGTAACTCCTCCGGGCCGGTGCAGGCGAGCCGCAGTTCGAGGTCGGCGTCGCCGGCCAGGGCCAGGCCGCTCTGCACGGCGGGGATCTCGGCGGCCAGCCGGTCGAAGTCGAGCGGGACCGGGCCGAAGCTCACCCGGGCGAGGGCCTGCAGCGGGCGGGCCGGCTCGGGCTGCGGCGCGCCGGGGACCAGGTGGAGTGCGCTCACCGGCGCTGGAGCCGTGCGCCGGAGCGGGAGGCGGGGTGCCCGGAGGCCGGGCGGACGGCCCCGCCGGTGGCCGGGCCGCTCACCGGCGAAGCGACCAGGCGGGGGTCCAGGACCAGTTCGTCGATGCCGAGCGGCGCGGTGAGCGCGCGCAGCGCCGGTTCGCCGAGTTCGACGGTGGCCTGCTCCGGGCCGAGCAGCTCGGCGAGCGCGCCCGCGGAGCTGAAGCCGACGGCGCAGCGGCGGCCGTCGCGCAGGCGGAAGAGGCGGAGGGAGGTGGTGCGTCCGGTGACGGTGACCGGGACGTGCCAGACGACGACGCGGGCCATGCGGGTGCTCCCGAGTGGTGGAGTGTGGGCCTGCCGGAACTGCTCGACCGCGCGGAACCGTTCGTGACGCTCCCGCGCTGATGCTTCGACGCTAGGGCCGGTGCGGGCGCACGGTGAACAGTCCTGACGCAGCGTTGACCGAATGGTGCACCGCGTTGACGAAGTCCTGACGGTCGGGTGTACCGCTCATCGGACGGCCTTCCTCATCCTTCCCTATCCGTCCCTGTCGCATGGTAGTTTGCGTCATCAAACGACAGTCCCAGGGAGGCGCCGGTGCCGGAGCAGTACCCGGAGTACTTCTCGGTCGAGCAGGTTGCCGAACTGCTCGGCCTGCACGTGCGGACGGTCCGCGGCTACGTCCGCGACGGCCGGCTGCGCGCGGTCAGGATCGGCAAGCAGTACCGGATCGCCCGCCGCGACTTCGAGGACTTCACCGGGGCCCCGGCCTGCGCCGGCGAGCCCGCGGAGCCCGCGCCCCGGGGGCCGCTGCACGCCGAGGCCTCGACGGTGGTCCAGATCGACGCGATCGGCGTCCGCGAGGCCGCCCGGCTGTCCAACACCCTGGTCGCGATGGTCGCCGGCCCGCGCGAGGGCGGGGTGCCGCTGCGCATCGAGACCCTCCACCACGAGGAGCGCTCGACCCTCAAGGTGATCATCCTCGGCTCGCCGGCCGACACCGCCGAACTGCTGCTGCTGGTCCACACGTTGACGACGGAGAACCGCCATGACTGAGCCGCCCCGCACGCCCGCCGCCGCGCCCGCCCCCGTCACGCCGGACACCGCCGCCGGCCCGGCCGACCCCGCCGGTCCCGTCGTGCTGCGGCTGCCCGCCGAGGGTCCGGTGGTCCGCGACGCGGGCGCCGGGGCGGACCTGCTCGGCGAGGCCTTCGGCGCCGCCGCCGAGTGGCTGGTCGTGCCCGCGGCCCGGTTCGGCGAGGAGTTCTTCACGCTGAGCACCAGGATCGCCGGGGAGATCACCCAGAAGTTCGCCCAGTACCGGGTCGGCCTTGCCGTCGTCGGCGACATCTCCCGCCACACCGGGGCGAGCGGGGCGCTGCGGGACTTCGTCCGGGAGAGCAACCGGGGCCGGCAGCTGTGGTTCCTCGCCGACGAGGCCGGGTTCGACGCCCGCCTCGGCGCGTCCCGCGCCGCCCGCGGCGGGGCCGCCTGACCCGCTCCGCTTGCCCCTCGGCCGCGCCGGGACGACCGTGGAGCTGATCCGGATCCGGGGGGAGGTGGAGCGGAGGGGCGGTCACGAGATATCTTGACGTCAAGACGTTGGAGACGTGAAGCGGAGTACCGATGACTGACTCGACCATCATCTATACGCACACCGACGAGGCGCCGGCCCTGGCAACGTACTCGTTCCTGCCGGTGGTCCAGGCGTACGCCTCGACGGCTGGCGTGAAGGTGGAGACTCGCGACATCTCCCTCGCCGGGCGAATCATCGCGAGCTTCCCGGAGCGTCTGACCGAGGACCAGCGGATCGGCGACGCCCTCGCCGAGCTGGGCGCCCTCGCCAAGACCCCGGGCGCCAACATCATCAAGCTGCCGAACATCTCGGCCTCCATCCCGCAGCTCAAGGCCGCCGTCGCCGAGCTGCAGGCGCAGGGCTACGCGCTGCCGGACTACCCGGACGACCCGCAGACCGACGAGGACAAGGACGTCCGCGCCCGCTACGACAAGGTCAAGGGCAGCGCCGTCAACCCGGTCCTGCGCGAGGGCAACTCGGACCGCCGCGCCCCCGCGTCGGTCAAGAACTACGCCAAGACCCACCCGCACCGCATGGGCGCCTGGTCGGCCGACTCCAAGACCAACGTCGCCACCATGGGCGAGAACGACTTCCGCTCCACCGAGAAGTCCGCCGTGATCGCCGCGGACGGCGCGCTGCGCATCGAGCTGGTCGCCGAGGACGGCGCCACCACCGTGCTGCGCGAGTCGGTGCCGGTGCTGGCCGGCGAGGTCGTGGACGCCTCGGTCATGCGCGCCGCCGCGCTGAACGAGTTCCTGGCCGCGCAGGTCGCCAAGGCCAAGGCCGAGGGCGTGCTGTTCTCGGTGCACCTGAAGGCCACCATGATGAAGGTCTCCGACCCGATCATCTTCGGCCACGTGGTCCGCGCCTTCTTCCCGCAGACCTTCGCCAAGTACGGCGAGGTGCTGGTCGCGGCCGGCCTGAACCCGAACAACGGCCTCGGCGGCATCCTGGCCGGGCTGGAGAACGTCCCGCACCTGGGCGCGGAGATCAAGGCCTCCTTCGAGGCCGAGCTGGCCGAGGGCCCGGCCCTGGCCATGGTCGACTCCGACAAGGGCATCACCAACCTGCACGTGCCGAGCGACGTCATCGTCGACGCCTCGATGCCGGCCATGATCCGCACCTCCGGCCACATGTGGGGCCCGGACGGCCAGGAGGCCGACACCCTCGCCGTGCTGCCGGACAGCAGCTACGCGGGCGTCTACCAGGCCGTCATCGACGACTGCCGCGCCAACGGCGCCCTGGACCCGGCCACCATCGGCTCGGTCCCGAACGTCGGCCTGATGGCCCAGGCCGCCGAGGAGTACGGCAGCCACGACAAGACCTTCGAGATCGCGGCCGCCGGCACCGTCCGCCTGGTCGACGCCGCCACCGGCGAGGTCGTCCTGGAGCAGTCCGTCCAGCCGGGCGACATCTTCCGCTCCTGCCAGACCAAGGACCTGCCGATCCGCGACTGGGTGAAGCTGGCCGTCACCCGCGCCCGGGTCACCGGCAACCCGGCCGTCTTCTGGCTGGACGAGACCCGCGCCCACGACGCGGTGCTGATCGAGAAGGTCAAGACCTACCTGGCGGACCACGACACCGCCGGCCTGCAGATCGAGATCCTGGCCCCGGTCGAGGCCACCGCGTTCTCGCTGGAGCGCATCCGCCGCGGCGAGGACACCATCTCGGTCACCGGCAACGTGCTGCGCGACTACCTGACCGACCTGTTCCCGATCCTGGAGCTGGGCACCAGCGCCAAGATGCTGTCGGTCGTCCCGCTGATCAACGGCGGCGGCCTGTTCGAGACCGGCGCCGGCGGCTCCGCCCCGAAGCACGTCCAGCAGCTGGTCAAGGAGAACTACCTGCGCTGGGACAGCCTGGGCGAGTTCTTCGCGCTGGCCGCCAGCTTCGAGCACCTGGCCCGGACCACCGGCAACGCCCGCGCCCAGGTGCTGGCCGACACGCTGGACCGCGCCACCGGCACCTTCCTCAACGAGGACAAGTCGCCGAGCCGCCGCCTCGGTGGCATCGACAACCGCGGCAGCCACTTCTACCTGGCCATGTACTGGGCCCAGGAGCTGGCCGGCCAGACCGAGGACGCCGCGCTCGCCCAGGCCTTCGAGGGCCTGGCCAAGGCGCTCGGCGAGCAGGAGCAGACCATCGTCGAGGAGCTCATCGCGGTGCAGGGCTCGCCGGTCGACCTGGGCGGCTACTACCAGCCGGACCCGGCCAAGGCCGCGGCCGTGATGCGCCCGTCGAAGACCCTCAACGAGGCGCTCTCCAACCTCGCCTGACGGCCCTCGCCTGACGGCGCACGAGGTGAACCCGGGAGGCCCCGGAGGTCCGGTACCGGACCTCCGGGGCCTCCCGGCCGTACGAGGGGCACCGAGGGCGTGGCCGACACGCCCTCAGTGCCCCTCGCCCTCCGGCCGACCCGGCGCGGTGGCAGGAGCAGGTCAAGCGGCTGCTGCGGACCTCTCGCGACGCGCTGCTCTCGCACCGTGACCTGGCCAGGGCCGCGGTGGTCGCCAACGTCCCGGTCACCCCGCACGCGATGGACATCGCCGAGGCCATGCTCGCCATGCTGCGGGCCGGCGGCCTGGACGAGCAGACCGCCGCGTACGGCGTCGACCTGCTCGGCCTCTACACCACCGCGACCGCCTTCGAGGCCTCCACCCGGGGCGGCGACGACACCGAGGCCTTCGGCGAGCGGATCCGCGACTACTTCGCGACCATCCCCGCCGAGCGCTACCCGATGATGACCTCGATGGCCGCCGCGCTCACCCGCAACGTCGGCGACGAGCGCTTCGAGTTCGGCCTGGACATCCTGGTCGCCGGCCTGGCCCGGCAGGCCCCGGGCGGCGGCGCCTGAACGCGGTGCCCGGAAACGCCGGAGCCCCCGTCCGGGATCGGACGGGGGCTCCGGCGTCGGGCTGTGGCGGGGGTCAGCCGGCGTCGGCGGCCGGGCGCCGGCTGCGCTGGTCCAGCGAGGCCAGGTAGGCGTTGTACGCCGCCAGCTCGGCGTCACCGCTGCGGTCCTCGGCGCGGTCCCGGCGGCGCGAGAGCCGCTGCTCCGAGCCCATCCACTGGTAGACCAGCGCGATCAGCACGATCGCGGTCGGGATCTCGCCGAACGCCCAGGTGATGCCGCCCGCGAGCTTCTGGTCGGCCAGCAGGTCGGTGCCGGGCGGTGCCATCTCGGTGGTGAAGGTGTTCACCAGCTGGTGGTTGGCCATCATCACCGCGACGCCGAAGAACGCGTGGAAGGGCATGCCCATGAACAGCTCGATGATCCGCATCACATGGCCGGGCCGGTGCGGGCCCGGGTCCACGCCCATGATCGGCCAGAAGAACACCAGACCGGTCGCCAGGAAGTGGACCATCATGAAGATGTGCCCGAGCCGGTACTGCATGAGGAAGTCGAACAGCGGGGTGAAGTAGACGCCGTACAGGCTCGCGATGAACAGCGGGATGGTGAACGCCGGGTGCGAGACCACCTTGATGTAGGTCGAGTGCAGCAGCGCCACCAGCAGCTCGCGCGGCCCGCGCGGTCGGCCCTTCCCGGCCGGCCGCAGGGCGCGCAGCGCCAGGGTGATCGGCCCGCCGAGCAGCAGCAGGATCGGCGACAGCATGGAGAGCACCATGTGCTGCATCATGTGCGCGCTGAACAGCACCATGCCGTAGTCGTTCAGGCCGGTGCAGGTGACCAGGATCACCGTGCCGATGCCCAGCACCCAGGCCACCGTGCGCCCGATCGGCCAGCTGTCGCCGCGCCGCCGCAGCCGCACCACGCCGGTGAGGTACAGCGCGAGCGCGGCCAGGCTGCCGATCAGGAACACCCAGTCGGGAGACCAGGTGAGCACGTTGGAGAGCGAGAAGGGGCCGAGTTCGGTCATCCCGCCGTGGTGGTGCATGCCTGACATTCCGTCGCCCATCGGCGGGTCCTGCTTTCCGTCCTCGCGGCCCCTGGATGGGTCCGGTTCGCCCGTTTTGCTTCGACGTACAGCCTAGGCGGCCCTTACCCCGGCCGGTTCCCCGGCCCCCGTCGCGCCGGATTCCGGCCGTTCCCGCGCGACGGGGGTGCGGACGGGTCTCAGCGCGCTCCCCAGGGGTCGGGGCGCGGTGCCCCGGCACGGCCCGGTGCGTGGGTGCGGTGCGGTTCCGGCGGCTTGGAGGAGTCGGAGCCGAGGGCGCGCAGGGCGAACACCGTGGTCAGATGGGCGGAGCCGAAGTAGATGGGGACGCGGCCGGTGCGGAAGTAGGCGTGCGCGGGCCAGGCCCCGTCCGGCCGCTGCCGGCCGGCGAGCTCCGCCCGGTGCCCGTGGCGGTCCCCCGGGGCGGCGCAGGTCTCCGCGCAGATGATGAACAGCGCCAGGTCCAGGGCGTTCGTCGGTGCGGGGAGGGCGGCGCAGGCGTTCCGCAGCAGTGGCCCGAGCCTGGTCGCGCAGTCGTGGCACACGCCGCACAGGCGTGCGACGGCGTGGAGGAAGGCGGCCGGCGAGGGGTAGTAGCGGGTTCCCCCGAGGTAGCGCCCGGACCGGAGGTGGTCCTCGACATGGCGGAGGGTGGCGTCGACGGTCCGCCGGCCCTCGTGGCTGTCGTGCTGTTCCGCGAGGTGCAGGGTGCGCAGGACGTTGGCACTCACGACCGCGTCGTGCTTGCGGCCCCTCGGCCGCGCCAGCGGCTCCGCGCCGTCCTCCCAATACACCATGGCGGCACCCGGCAGCAGGCCGTCCCGCGCCGAGGACTCCGGGGCGCCGGCCGCGAGCAGTTCGCGCGCGCTCGCGGCCAGCCGGGACGGCCGCAGGGCGTGGTGGCGGTGCAGCCCGGCCGCGGCGAGCGCGGTGCAGTCCGTGTCGGCGGCGAACTCCCGCACCGTCGGGAAGAAGCGGTACCGGCCGCGCCAGTGGCACGCCTCGACCCGGCGGATCAGGGCGGGGAGCAGGGCCTGGGCGCGTTCCGGTGGCGGGTGGGGCAGGTTGTCGAGCGCGAGCATCGCCGAAAAGCCTTCGTCGCGCGGTTCGAAGTCGAGATCGATTCCCAGCTCGGTACGGGCACGGCGGACCACCTCGTCGGCGGCGACCGGCGCGCTGATGTCCATCTCGAAGGCCAGGGAGGCCGGGGGGAGGGTATCGGTCCGGGCGGACAGGAATTCCCAGCCGCGTTCCACCGCGGTTCGCTCGCTCGAGGTGGGCGCGGGAACCGGGGGCGCGGTCGTTGTCTTCCGATTGACGGTCATCACTTTTCCCGGGTCGCTGGATCGGACAGGGCCGAGAGCGGAACTCCGACTTCAGTGTTCGGGCAGTTCGGTGGCCTGCCACCACCCCGCCAGTTCGTCGATGATCGGCAGCACGGAATGGCCGCGCGGTGTGAGCTGATAGCGCACCCGGGGCGCGGATCCGGCGAGGTTGTGGACCGTGCGGTCGACCAGGCGCATGTGCAGGAGACGGTCCAGGACGCGGTCCAGGGGCTTGTTCTCGGGCATGCCCGTCGAACGCGCCAGTTCGTTGTGGTAGTGCGGCCCCCGGGCGAGCTGGACCAGTACGGCGAAGACCCATTTGCCGGAGAGGATCCGGACGGCCTCGTACGCCGCGCTGGGATCCGGGGGATGACCGGAGCCGGGGAGTCCGCCGGGGGGCGCGGGGGTTCTGGTGCCCGGATTCCTGAGGCGCTGCGGCGCGGGGCGCCGGTCGGTGGGCCGTCTGTCGTCCTTCGGTGTCTGGATTTCGCGTGCCACGTTCGTCCGATGCGGACCGAACACGGAGTCTCCCCCTCACGGTGGTCCATTTCGGGCCACTCGGGAACGAGCGTGCCCGTATCAGCTCTCGTGCGAAAACGATTGCGCCGCGATCCTTTTTGACGATGTCTCGACAATCATGCCGGTGGTATTCCACGGGGTCAACGGGCGGGCGGGGCTGCGGATTCTCCCGCCCCGGCGGATGCCGGCCCGTGTTTCGCCGGTGCGGGTGGGGCCGGGGTCCGTCACCCCGCCCGGGCCCAGAAGAGGGCCACCGACCCCACGACTTTCACCTCGCCATCGGTGAAGACGGCGGCGAGGGCCGCTTCGAGGTCCTCCGGCCGGTCCCGTCGGTTGCACATGATCCCGAGCCGGTTGGCCACCGCCAGCTGGAGCCGCGCCGACCGGTTGTGCCGCACGCCCGCGCCGGGGATGGTCGCACCGAACAGCGTGCCGCCCGGCTTCAGCACCTTCCTGGCGTGTTCGAAGAGCACGGCCTTGTCCGCGAGCGTCCCCGGCAGGCAGTGCAGCAGGTGGCACATGCCGACGGAGTCCACGGCCTCGGGCGGCAGCGCCCACGGCCGCAGCGCGTCGGCCCGCAGGAGCCGCGGACGGTAGTGGCGCAGGCGGTGGGACGCGGCGGCCAGGGAGTCGGGGTTGAGGTCCATCAGCGTCAGGTCCGGCGCCGCGACGGGGAAGCGGCACGTGTCGAGCAGCGCCCCGGAGGCGACGCCGACGTCCAGGTGACGGCCCGAGACGTGCCGGTCGTAGAGCGCGACGAGACGCTCCTTCGGACAGCGCCAGGTGAGCGGGGAGTTGACGCGGTAGACGAGGGTGTCGTACATCCGCAGGAAGGACCGGGTGTACAGCGCCTGGCCCGCGTGGACCGCGAGGGGGGAGGGCCCCGGCGGGGCGGGCACCTCAGCCGCGCTCCGCTCGCGGGGACAGCCGGACCACGGGGATCTCCCGCGTCGTGCGGCGCTGGTAGTCCGCGTAGCCCTTGAAGCCGCGCGCGACGCGCCGCCACGCGGCGGCCCGCTCCTCCCCGTCCAGCACCCGCGCCCGCACCGCCCGCACCCGGCCGCCGATGCGCAGCTCCGCGTCCGGATCGGCCAGCAGGTGGCGGAACCACCGGGGGTCTTCGGACGATCCGCGGTACGACGCGACGACGAGGACATCGGCGCCGTCCCGGAAGGTGAACAGGGGGACCGAGTACGGCCGGCCGTCGCGGGGCCGCACCGTGGTCAGGACGCCGACCTGGTTGCCCAGCATCCGCCCGCCCAGCCGCCCCCCGGTCCGCTCGTACAGGGCGATGTGCACGGCGTTGTTCACGAGCTGCGCGAACCGCCCCCACGGGGTCACGGCCCGGCCGGCCCGTCGGGCGCTCGGCGCCGTCGTCATGGCGGGACCCTTCTCGTCGGCGGTGCCGCGGCCGTCGGCGCGCCGTGGTGCGGTCAGACCCCGGGGGGTGCCGTCGGCGAAGCGGACGCGCTCGCCCAGCATCGCCGGCACCACCCAGAACGCGTGGACCAGCGCGAGGCGTTCGAGGCTCGCGCCGCGGGCGCGCATCAGCGACAGGGTGCTGCCCAGGCCGGCGCCGGCGCCGGTCACCGCCGCGTTGCCGGTCGGCAGGTGGGCCAGGGTGTACAGCACGGTGGTCGCGACGGCGGCCCGGCCGGCGCCGAGCCGGCGGGTGAGGCGGCCCTGCACCAGGCCCCGCCAGAAGAGCTCCTCGGCGGGGGCGAGCACCAGCAGCACATGGGCGGACATGCTCAGCGGGCCCGCCGTGCCGGCCAGCGCGCGCAGGGCCTTCGCGTCCGCCGCGATCCTGGGCACGGCGCGTCGCGCCGCCGTGTCGAGGACCACGCTGCCCAGGACCATCCCCGTACCGATGCGCAGCGCCGTCACCACGTCGTCCCGGCCCACGGACCGGTGCCGGGCGGACGGTTCCACGACCGACGCGGCCAGCCCCAGCGCACCGTGCGTCAGCGCGAGCGTGCGCCAGTGCGCCCGCCGGGGTCCCCGGAACGCGGCGGTCAGCCCGGCCGCGCAGAGCAGCACCCCGGCCGCCGCCACGCGGGAACCCGGGTCCGCCTGCCGCGCGAAAGCCCCGGACCGTGCGAACGCGGCCCGCAGCGCCCGGCTCCCGCGCCCGGGGCGCGCCGCCGCGGTCACCGGCTGGTCCCGTCGGGTACCGGCGGATGCGCGGACGGCCGCGCGGGGCGCTTCATCGAGGGGAAGTGGCTGCGCACCCACGCCGACCACAGCCGCCCGGGCACCAGCCGGCTGACCGGCAGCAGGAGGCGGGCGTCGAGTCCCACCGGATAGCGCAGGCGCGGTCGGCGGTCGGTGAGCGCGCGCATCACCACCGAGGACGCGTACTCGACGGAGGAGCCGCGCGGCAGCCGCTTGGTCATCTCCCGCGTCAACTCGGACACCAGGTCGCCGTAGACGCCGGAGGCGTACTCCTTCTGCTCCGGGACGTTGGCCGCCCAGCTCGAGTTCACGGCACCCGGCAGCACCAGGCTCACCTCGATGCCGAACCGGTGCGCCTCCAGCCAGAGCCCCTCCATCGCGGCCTCCAGCGCGAACTTGCTCGCGTGGTACGCGGCGCCCACCGGCAGCACGATCTTGCCGGCCAGGGAGCTGACGTTCACGATGCGGCCGTGCCCGCGGGCGCGCATCCCCGGCAGGACGAGCTGGGCGAGCGCCACCGGACCGAGGACATTGGTCTGGAACTGCCGGTCCCAGCGGTCCAGCGGGACCTCCTCGAAGGGGCCCAGTTCCCCGTAGCCTGCGTTGTTGACGAGCGCGTCGACCCCGCCGTACCGCTCGTCGAGCTCCGCCACCACCCGGCGGCGGGCCTCGTCGTCCGTGACGTCCAGCGCGCGCACCAGGCAGCCGGCGGCCTCGAGCTCGGCCAGCGACTCGGGCCTGCGGGCGGTCGCCACGGTGGTGAATCCGGCGCGTACGGCGCGCAGCGCGACCGCCCGGCCGATGCCGGAGGAGCAGCCGGTGATCAGGACGACCGGCGGCGCATCCGTCGCGCGCGCGGACCCGGTGGAACCTCGCGTGCCTTTCACAGGACCACCCCCAGGGAGAAGTCGGCGCTGACTCCGGGGCCGAAGCCGGCGATGACGCCGCGCGCACCCGGCCGGGCCGCTCCTTCCGCCCAGAACCGCGCCAGCGAATCGAAGATCAGGACGCTTGCGGTGTTGCCGTGCTCCGTGAGCGCCGCCCGGCTGAACCGGTGCAGGGCCGGATCGAGGTCCAGGAACCGGGTGAGGTCGTCCAGGATGCGCGGACCGCCCGCGTGGGCCAGGACGAAGTCCAGCTCACCGGTGCTCCGGCCGGCCTCCTCCACCAGCTTGCCGATCGCCGGAGTGACCGCGCGCATGGTGTGCCGGACCCGGCTGTCCAGACGGAAGTGGAAGCCGGTGTCCCGGATGTCGTAGGAGATCCAGTCCGCGGTCCCCGCGATGGTCTCGGAGGCCGACCGCTCGATCAGCAGGCCCGAGCGGGCCGTGCCGCGCATCACCGCCGCGGCGAAGCCGTCGCCGAAGAGTCCGGCCGACAGGAGCGCGCCCACGTCGGTGTCCGTCGGCTGGTAGCACAGTGAGCACAGTTCGAAGGCGACGATCAGGACATTGCGGTCCGGATGGGCCCGGCAGTAGCGGGCGGCGGCGCTGATCGCTCCGCTGCCCGCGGCGCAGCCGAGCTGGGCGATCGGAATCTGGTCGACGTCGCTGGAGAACCCCAGCTCGTTGATCATCCAGACGATCGGCGACGGCATGGTGAAGCCCGTGCACGAGACGAAGACCACCGCGTGGATCTGGTCGCGGGACATGTCCGCCTGCTCCAGCGCCTCCGTGACCAGCCCCGGCAGGTGGGTGCGCACCGCCTCCCGGTACAGCTCGGTGCGCGCGGCCACACCGGGGTGGGCGAGGGTGAGCTCCAGGGGCTGGAGGACGCGGCGGGTGCGCACCCCGGTGTTCTCGATCAGGCGCAGGACGGTGTTCAGGCGCGGATGCCGCGGGTGCAGCCGGCGTGCCGTCTCGAGAGTGTCCTCGAGGGTGACCTCGTGCTCGGGGACGTGCACCACGGGAGGGCACAGGACAGACATTCGGTGACCACCTCGACCACGGTCGGCGTTGTGTGACGGTTCGTCATATCCATACGGCCAGCGAGAGCAGGGCGAAGACCGATGCCAGGAGCCGTGGCAGGTGCATCCACGACGGCATCGTGCCTCCCAGGCGGGACCGCGTCACCTTGGCCACCAGCCAGACCGCGTAGGGGAGGGTGAGCAGGGGCGCGGTGAAGCGCGGGGAGTCGAGCGTGTACGCGGCCAGGGCGACGCACGGGTACGGTGCGAGCACGAACACCGCGTAGCAGATCTTGGAGCCGCGCGGCGACAGTGCGTGGGCGAGGGTCCGTTTTCCCGCCCGAATGTCCTCGGCGTGGTCCCGCAGATCGTTGTGGAACATCGTCGCGGCGAAGAGGAATCCCGCGGCCGCCGCGGCCATCACGGCCGCGAAGGGCAGTCGGTGGACATTCACCCAGATCACGACGGCCACGACGTAGAAACCGCCGATGACGAAGTCCATGATCTCGCCGAGCCCGCGGTGCCCGAGCGGAATCGGCCCACCGGAATACACCAGCACGGCGAAGGAGAGCGGGAACACCACCAGGGACCACGGATTCGTCGTGTACAGCAGCCAGCCCAGCGCCAGGAGTCCGGCCGCGAGGCAGGCCAGGCCGACCGCCCGCACACGCCGCATGGACAGGCCCAGCGCCAGGGCACTGCCCCGCCGGGCGTTCTCCGGCACGTCCACGCCGTGCTTGAAGTCGTCGTAGTCGTTGAGCAGGCGCCGGGAGATCGACTCCGGCACGAACAGACCCAGCGTGAGCAGCGCCCGGCCGGGGGAGAGGGTGCCGAGGTGACGGGCCACGGAGAGCGCGAACGTCACCTGCAGCAGCACCACCACGGTCATCTGCAGCCCCATCGCCGACATCCACGCCCGCACCCGCGGGAGCGGGCGCACGGCCGGCGGGGGTTCGGCGGGCAGCGGATCGGCGGGTAGCGGTGCGGCGGGCAGGGGCGCGGACCTTTCCGACCGGGACTCCGGCATTCTTGATTCTTCCCCCCTGGCGGACGGTTCCCGGAAAACGGGTCCGAGCGAGACGACGGCGAGTGCGCGCGGTGCGCGGCACGGAGCGGTGACGGGGCCCGGCCGACTTTCCGGGCGACCCCGGAAGATTGAAGTCGTGCGGTGTCCCTCCGTCCAGAGACACCGATGTCCGGTGGGGACACCGGTGACCCTGCGAAACCGGGCACCGGCCTGTTAGTGTCCGCCGTCATCGTCCCGGTGATACCGGGACGCCGGACTTCCCGACAATGGGGGTGGGGCATGAGCACGGAGAGCCGCGACGGGGTTCGTGCGCAGAAGGAGGGAACCGGCGGGGAACGGCCGTATCCGTTCACGCCGGTCCAGGCGCTCGACCTGCACACGCTCTACCAGCAGGCCCGGAAGAACGAACCCCTGTGCCCGGTGCGGATGCCCTACGGCGATCCGGGCCTGCTGGTCACCCGGTACGAGGACGTCAGGACGGTGTTCACCGACCCGCGCTTCCGCCGGTCCGTGCCGGAGGGCACCGACCAGCCCAGGGTCACCCCCGAGCTGATGCCCATGGGCCTGATGGAGATGGATCCGCCCGACCACACCCGCATCCGCCGCCTCATCGCGGGCTCGTTCACCGCGCAGCGCGCCGAGCGGATGCGCCCGTCGACCGAACGGCTCGCCGACTCGCTCCTTGACGCGATGGTCGCCGCCGGGCCGCCGGCCGACCTCGTCCGGGACTTCGCCGTTCCCTTCCCCATCGGTGTCATCTGCGACCTCCTCGGCGTCCCGTACCAGGACCGCCACCGGTTCCACCAGTGGGTCACCGAGGTCAACCAGCTCGCCGGCGGCGACAGCGCGCCGGCCCGGCTCGAGAGCCTGGGCGAACTCCTGGCGTACATGGGCGGGTTGATCCAGACCCGGCGCTCCGATCCGGCCGACGACCTGATCAGCGAGCTGGTCGTGGCACACGACCAGGACGACCGGCTGTCCGAGGACGAACTCGTCTTCCTGTGCATGCTGCTGCTCATCGCCGGTTACGAGACCACCGCCAACGAGATCGCCAACTTCGCCTACGTGCTGTTCACCCACCCCGACCAGCTGGCGCTCCTCAAGGCCCGGCCGGAACTGCTCCCCGACGCCGTCGAGGAGCTGCTCAGGTTCACCCCGCTGACGGTCTGTGCCGCCTACCCGCGCTACGCCACGACCGACGTCGAACTCGGCGGCGGCACGGTGCCCGCCGGCTCGCCGGTGCTGACCTCGACCAATGCCGCCAACCGGGACCCCGGGATCTTCGACGGACCCGACCTCCTCGACCTCACCCGCTCCACCGGCCGCCAGCACCTGGCCTTCGGCCACGGCCCGCACCACTGCGTGGGCGCGTCCCTGGCGCGGATGGAACTCCAGGTCGCGCTGGGCGCGCTGCTGACGCGGCTGCCCGACCTCCGGCTCGCCGGCTCGCCGGACTCCGTGGACTGGAAGACCGGCCTGCTCTTCCGCGGCCCCGAGAAGCTCTCCGTCGCATGGTGAACCGGGGGGAGCGAGGCCCGGTGACGGAGCGGCGCACCGACCCGCGCGTGGACGGGGCCGGGCCCGAGGTGGACGCGGCGCTCCGCGCCGCACGCGCGGCCCTGGCCGAGCGGCTGGACCAGGAGGTCGACGGGAGCGCCGGCCTCGCGGCGGGAGGCGTCCGGGAGGAGGCCGTCGACCTCCTCGCCCACCGGCTGCTCGACGCCGTCGACCCGGTCCGGGAGGCGGAGCGGTACGAGCGGATCACCGCACGGCAGAACGATGACGGGGGCTTCCCCTGGCATCCGGACGGGCCCTCCGACCTGTCCACCACCGTGCTCGCCCACCTCGCCCTCCAGATCGTCGGCCGCGCCGCGGACCACGCGGTCCTCGACCGCGCCGCGCGGTTCACCAGGCGGCACGGCGGCATCGAGGCGCTCGGGCCCGAACCCGCGCACCTCCTGCTGGCGGTCACCGGGGCCGTCGGCTGGAACCGGACCGGGCCGCTGCCCGCGGAACTGCTGCTGCCTTCCTGGGCCGCCGGCGCCGGCCCCGGTCCGGACGCCCCGGCGCGCGCGCTCGCCGCCGCGGTCGGTGTGCTGGGATCGGTCCGCCCGGTCCGTCGACTTCCCGTCGACACCGCGCCGTTGCGGACCGGGAAGCACGGGCGCACCGGCCTGCGCCGCACCGCGGCCACCGCCGGGCTCGGCACGGTCCGCGCCCTCGGCCGGACCGCTCCGCGCTCCCTGCGCCGCGACGCGCTGCGCGAGGCGCAACGCCTCCTTGTCGACGGGCAGGAGAGCGGCGGGAGCTGGGGCGGCGACCGGTCGCACACGGCCCTCTGCGCGCTGGCCCTGTGGGCCCTGGGCGGCGGCACCTCGCACCCCGCCGTCCGTGCCGCACTCGACGCCCTGGCCCGGCCGGACGTCCTCGCCCTCCCCGCCGCCGCGGTGGACACCGCCGTCGTCCTGCGGTCCCTGGCCGCGGCGGGCGCACTGGCCGGTTCGGACCCGGCGGTGGACCGTGCGCTCGACCGGCTGCTTCCCGACCGGGACGGCACGGCGGCCGGCCTGCCCGCCCTCGCGCCCATGGCGGTGTCCGACGTGGACGGCACCGCACTCGTCCTCTCCGCCCTGCACGCCGTCGAAGCGTCCCGTGCGCGGAAGGCGGACACCGCCGTCGCCGAAGGTGTCCGCCGGCTCCTCGAACGGCAGTCCGCGAACGGCGGCTGGTCGCACCACGGTGTCCACCGCCCCGGCCGGCTCGGCGAGTCCACCGCGCCGGGCGTCACCGCCCACGTCGTCGAGGCGCTGTGCGCCGCGGGACACGGCCGGAATCCGGCCGTCTCCCGCGCGATCCGCCTCCTGCTGGCCCGGCAGGCCGTCGAGGGGTACTGGGACGACCGCCGCGACGGCCGGCTGCGCGCGACCACCGAGGTGCTGCCCGCGCTCGGAGCGGCGGGGATGCGGATCGGGCACCTCGCCGTGGACGGCGCGATGGAGTGGGTCTACCGGCAGCAGAACCCGGACGGTGGATGGAGCGAGGACACCGCGCGCGCCCCGGGCACCGCCGGACGGCCGAGCGGCCCGAGCGCGGTGGCGCAGACGGCCCGGTGCGTCATCGCCGCACACACCACCGGGGTCCTCGACGTGCCGCGCCTCGACGCGGCCGTCGCCTTCCTGCTGAGCCACCGTCGCGTGGACGGCGACCGGCCCGCTGCCGACCTGCGCGCCGACGCGCTCGCGCTGCGGGCGACCGCCCTGCACGCACGCCATGCCGGGGCCGCCCCCGGGGGCCCCGTGAGCACGGTGGGCACGGTGGGCACCCAGAGCGTCGTGAGTACCGGCGATCCCGGCGCGCCGGAGCCCGCCGAGTACGACTCCTGGTCGACGCTGTGGTGGCAGCGCCGGGGCCCGCTCGCGATCCTCCACTGGTGCGCCCGCACCCGGGCCGAGCACATCCCGCCGGCCCGCCGGCCCGGCGCCGTGCTGATCGACGTGGCCTGCGGCGGAGGCCTGCTGCACCCGCACATCGCGGACAAGGGCTACCGCCACATCGGCATCGACGTGTCCGCCAAGAGCGCGGAGGTGGCCCGGCGGCACGGTGTCGACGAGGTCCTGATCCACGACGTCCACGCCATCCCGCTGCCCGACGGCTGCGCCGACGTCGTGGTGGCCGGGTACTGCCTCGAACACGTGGAGCGCCCCTTCGACGTGGTGGCCGAGTGCTGCCGCCTGCTCAAGCCCGGCGGCACCCTCGTCATGGACACCATCGCCGACACCTTCCTGGCCCGGCTCTCGGTCATCACCGTGGGCGAGGGCATGCCGGTGTCCTGGGCCGCCCCCAAGGGCTCGCACGACCACCGGATGTTCATCGACCCCCGCCGGCTCGCCGAGGCGTGCGCGGCCAACGGCGTGCCGGTCGAGGTCTTCGGCGTCGTGCCGGTCGTCCGGGACCTCGTCCCGTGGTCCCTGGGGCGCCGCGACGGTGTCCGGATGCGCAGCGGCCGGTCGACGAGGATCCTCTACGGGGTGGCGGGGGTGAAGCCGCCGCAGGACGGGGCCCGGTGAGCGGCCCGGGTCAGCCCTTGGGGACGAGGGTGTTCTCGTTGGTGCGGCCGGCGGCGTAGTCGTCGATGTTGCGGGCGGTGGCGTCGATGATCTGGCCGACGGCGGTGTGGGTGAAGTAGGCCTGGTGGCTGGTGACGAGGACCTGGGGGAAGGTGACGAGGCGGGCGAGGGTGTCGTCGGTGATGCCCTGGATGGAGCGGTCGGTGAAGAAGACGCCGGTCTCCTCTTCGTAGACGTCGAGGCCGACGCCGGAGAGGCGGCCGGCGCGCAGGGTTTCGACGAGGGCGAGGCTGTCGACGAGGCCGCCGCGGCTGGAGTTGACGAGGATGGCGTCGTCCTTCATGCGGGCGAGGGCGGCGCCGTCGATCAGGTGGTGGGTGGACGGCAGCAGGGGCACGTGCAGGCTCACCAGGTCGGCGCGGGTGAGGAGTTCGGGGAGTTCGGTGTAGGTCATGCCGAGGTCGACGCAGGCGGGGTTGGGGGCGATGTCCCAGCCGAGGAGCTCGGTGCCGAAGCCGGCGGCGATGCGGGTGAAGCACTCGCCGATCTTGCCGGTGCCGATGACGCCGACGGTCATGCCGTGGATGTCGCGGCCGAGCAGGCCGTCGAGGCGGAAGTCGAACTCGCGGGAGCGGTTGGCCGCCCGGGTGAGGCGGCGGTTGACGGCGAGGGCCAGGGCCCAGGCGTGTTCAGCCACTGAGTAGGGGCTGTAGTGGGAGACCCGGGCGACGGTCAGGCCGAGTTCGGCGGCGGCGTCGAGGTCGATGTTGTTGAAGCCGGTTGAGCGTTGGGCGATGAGCTCGGTGCCGCCCTCGGCGAGCGCGGTCAGCGTCCCGGCGTCCAGCTCGGCGTTGACGCTGCTGCTGACGGCCGGGTAGCCGGCGGCCAGCGGGGCGGTGTCGCGGTTGAGGAAGACGGACAGGCAGCGCAGCTCGTGCCGGCCCTCGAAGGCCTTCTCCAGCAGCGGCCGTTCGTCCGCCTGCACGCCGTACGCGAGGATCTCCATCTGGCCCGGGTCCTTCCGGTGGTGGTGTGGTCCACTCTGGTGCACCGGTCAAGGTAGAGCAAAAGATGACCGAATGTGGACGCAACCCTCCGCACCCCCGCCGATCGGCTGTTCCCTAGGTCAACAAGCCTTGCCAGCATCGAAAGAGCGGTTTCGATCAAGGAATCGCCTTTGATTAACGATGCACCAATCGTTTGTGA
Source organism: Kitasatospora sp. NPDC002551 (assembly GCF_040296005.1). NCBI lineage: Bacteria > Bacillati > Actinomycetota > Actinomycetes > Kitasatosporales > Streptomycetaceae > Kitasatospora > Kitasatospora sp. NPDC002551. The sequence goes on from NZ_JBEOWI010000005.1 coordinate 185,976, forward strand.
ACAGTGCCTCGACAACAGCCGAAGGCACACGAGGGGGTATTCAGCATGTCCGAGGACACCCACGGCACCGAACTGACCCGCCGGCGGATGCTCCAGGGGGCCGCGGCCGCCCTGGCCGTCGCCTCCGGGACGGTCGTGATCGGCGTGGCCGGTCCGGGAGGGGCGGCCACCGCCGCCGATCCCGGCGCTTCCGACAGCTTCGACGAGGTCTTCCAGGGCCGGCGGATCCAGGGCCGCCCGGTCGACGGGGGGAGCCACCAGCACGGTGGTACCGGTGCGGGCGCCGGAACTGGCACCGGCACCGGGTACGAGGTGCGGATCGACGGCGACGAGCTGCACATGATGCGCAACGCCGACGGCACCTGGATCAGCGTCGTGAACCACTACCAGACCTTCGCGACGCCGCGCGCGCTCGCCCGGGCCGCCGTCAACGACCTGCAGGGCGCCACGCTCGTCCCGGTCGCGACCGCCTGATCCGGCCGGTACCCGGCACCGAAACCACCACAGAGGGGGGGACTCATGGGAGTCCGCAAGAACCAGGCGACCCTGACGGCCCAGGAGAAGCGCGCCTTCGTCACCGCGGTCCTGGCGCTCAAGGCCAACGGCGGCTACGACCCGTTCGTCACCACGCACAACCAGTTTATCCTCAGCGACGTCGACAACGGCGAGCGCACCGGCCACCGTTCGCCGTCCTTCCTGCCCTGGCACCGCCAGTACCTGCTGCAGTTCGAGCGGGCGCTCCAGGCGATCGACCCGGCCGTCACCCTCCCGTACTGGGACTGGACCGCCGACCGCTCCGCGGGCTCGACCCTGTGGGCCGCCGACTTCATGGGCGGCAACGGGCGGTCCAGCGACGGCCAGGTCACCACCGGCCCGTTCGCCTACTCCACCGGCAACTGGCGGCTCAACGTCAACACCGACAGCCGCACCTACCTGCGCCGCCAGCTCGGCAGCGCGGTGGCCGAGCTGCCCAGCCGCCCCGACACCGAGTCGGTGCTCGCCATCACCACCTACGACGCCGCGCCGTGGAACAGCTCCTCGTCCGGCTTCCGCAACAACCTGGAGGGGTGGCGCGGGGTCAACCTGCACAACCGGGTGCACGTCTGGGTGGGCGGCCAGATGGCCACCGGGATGTCGCCCAACGACCCGGTGTTCTGGCTGCACCACTGCTTCGTGGACAAGCTCTGGTCCGAGTGGCAGAAGCGCAACCCCGGTCAGAGCTACCTGCCGGCGGCCGGCACGCCGAACGTGGTGGACCTCAACGAGCCGATGAAGCCGTGGAACACCGTCTCCCCGGCCGACCTGCTCGACCACAGCGGCACCTACACCTACGACACCGGCTACTGATCCGACGGCGGCCGGCTCCCGGCGGTCCCGATCCCGGCGGTCCCGACCCCGGCAGGGCGGCTGCCGAGAACGGCCCCGGCCCCCCGAGACTCGCGCGCTCGGGGGGCCGGGGCACCGGTCCGCGGGAGGAAGGCGGTCAGATGACCGTCTCGGCCTCCTGGTAGCGGTCGGCCGGCACGGTCTTCAGCTCGGCGACCGCCTCGGCCAGCGGCACCAGGTTGATGCTGGTGCCCTGCAGCGCGGTGATCTGCCCGAAGGCGCCCTTGTGGACGGCCTCCACGGCGTGCCAGCCGAACCGGGTGGCGAGCACCCGGTCGTAGGCGGTCGGGGTGCCGCCGCGCTGGGTGTGGCCGAGGATCACCGGGCGGGCCTCCTTGCCGAGCCGGTGCTCCAGCTCGCGGGAGAGCTGGGTGGCGATGCCGGTGAACCGCTCGTGGCCGTAGATGTCCTTGGTGCCCTCCTCCCAGTGCATGGTGCCGGGCTCGGGCTTGGCGCCCTCGGCGCAGACCACGATCGCGAACTTCTTCTGCCGGTCGAAGCGCTCCCGGACGACCTCGGTGAGCTTCTCGATGTGGAACGGGCGCTCCGGGACGACGATCGCGTGCGCGCCGGCCGCCATGCCCGCGTTCAGCGCGATCCAGCCGGTGTGCCGGCCCATGACCTCGACGACCATGACGCGCTGGTGCGACTCGGCGGTGGTCTTCAGCCGGTCGAGCGCCTCGGTGGCGACCGACACGGCGGTGTCGAAGCCGAAGGTGACGTCGGTGCAGGCGATGTCGTTGTCGATGGTCTTCGGCACGCCGACGATCGGCAGGCCCGCGTCGCTCATCAGCTTGGCGGCCTTCAGGGTGCCCTCGCCGCCGATCGGGATCACCGCGTCCAGGCCGAGGTCCGCGCAGTACTGCTTGGCGCGCTCGACGCCGTCGCGCAGGTGGCTGGGCTGGACCCGGGAGGAACCGAGGATCGTGCCGCCCTGGGCGAGGATGCCGCTCACCGAGTCGAGGGTCAGGGGCCGGTGATGCCCCTCCAGGAAACCGCGCCAGCCGTCCTCGAACCCGATGATCTCGTCGCCGTGGTCGACCACCCCCCGGTGGACCACGGAGCGGATCACCGCGTTCAGGCCGGGGCAGTCACCGCCGCTGGTCAGCACTCCAATACGCATTGCTTTGCAACTCCCGAGCAGAACCGAGGAACGGCCGGACTACAGGCTGGGACGACGGACCGCCACCGTAGCGGGCCTCTCCCGCGCCGGGTTGGCGCGGAGGTGTCCGCCGGGTGAAGGACCGGCCGATCCGGACAGAACATCCGAAACCGGCCGTGGATGTCGAGCATACGGCCCCTGCGTCCGGCCGGGCAGGAGCCGACGCGGGAGCGGCGCCGTCGGCGCCCCCGCGCGGAATTGCAGCCTGCTGCCGAGGAGGGTGTGCAGCCGGCAGCCCCGGGTGGGGCAGCCCCATTGTCGTACGTTCCGGCCCGTCCGTGGACCGGGTGACCGCATCGCGGGCACCCGGCGGACGGGCGTCGGGACGTGCTACGCGGGGCGCGTCGTGGCCGCGATGCGCTCGGCGCGCAGCGCGTCGTACCAGGTGGTGTCGGCCGGCGGCAGGGCGTTCACGTCCAGCGCCAGCTTGATCAGCATGTCGGCGACGGCGGGATTGCGCGCCATCACCGGTCCGTGCAGGTAGGTGCCGAAGACGGTGTCCCGCCAGGCGCCCTCGGTGCCGTCGCCGGTGCCGTTGCCCCGGCCGGCGGTGACCCGGGCCAGCGGGCTGACGCCCTGGCCGAGGTGGGTCACGCCCTGGTGGTTCTCGAACCCGGTCAGCTGCGGCAGGCCGAGCTGCGGGTCCACGTCGGCCAGCACGTCGCCGACGCACCGGGCGCCCTCGCCGCGGGTGGTCCACACGTCGAGCAGGCCGAGGCCCGGCTCGCGCTGGCCGAGGTCGTTGATGAACTCGTGGCCGAGGATCTGGTAGCCGGCGCAGACCGCGAAGATGATCGCGCCGTTCTCGGAGGCCCGCACCAGCCCCGGGTCGTTGCGCAGCCGCTCGGCGGCGAGCCGCTGCGGACGGTCCTCGCCGCCGCCGATCAGGTAGATGTCGCCGCTGGTGGGCACCGCCTGGTCGGAGCGGACGTCGATCCGGGTCACGTTGAGATGGCGCTGGCGGGCCCGGCGCTCCACGACCAGGGCGTTGCCCCGGTCGCCGTAGGTGCTGAGCAGGTCGGGGTAGACCCAGACCACGCGCAGGCTGCTCTCACTCATCCTCGAAGGCCTTCCATGACGTACGTGCGGTGGGCTGCTGGGGCTGCCGGGGCGGCCGCGGTCGCTCGGCGGCGGTCCGGCATCAGCCGGCCACGACCTTCCGCAGCTGCTGGAAGGCGGTGTAGTTGGCGATCGCCTCGATCCGGCCGGGCGGGGCCATCCGGACGGCCTGCTCCAGCGAGTCCACGACGTGGAACTGCAGCCCGGCGACCTCCAGGCGCACCGCCAGGTCCAGCTTGCGCTGGCCCAGCACGAACACCGGGTGCCCGGCGAGCCGCTCGTAGTCCACGTCCCACAGCCAGGAGGTGTCGGTGCCGTCGGCGTCGAGCGCGTTCACGGAGAGCACCACCGGGGTGGGCGGGCCGTCGATCAGGGAGAAGGTCTCCAGCCAGCCGGCCGGGTTCTTGGCCAGCAGCAGCCGGATGTCGCGGCCCTGGTACTGGACGACGTCGTAGCGGCCGGCCACCGCGGTGACCGAGCGCATCCGCTCCAGCGCGACCTGCGGGGAGACGCCGAACACCGCGGCGACGGCGGCCGAGCTGGTGGCGTTGGCCAGGTTGGCCCGGCCGGGCAGCTGGAGCTGGATCGGCCAGGCGCCGCGCTGCGGGTCGATCACGTGGGTGCCCTGCAGGGCCCAGTGCGGGTTGGGGCGCCGGAAGCCGCACTCCTGGCAGAACCAGTCGTCGCCGGGGCGTTGCATCACGCCGCCGCAGGCCGGGCAGGACCAGGCGTCCTCCTTCCACGCCTGTCCGGCGGCCACCCAGACCACCTTCTTGCAGGAGGAGGCGGCCCAGGTCACCAGCGGGTCGTCGGCGTTGGCGATCACCACGGCCTCGGTGTCCTGCAGGCCCTCGCGCCACTTCTCCGCCATCATGCGGGTCTCGGCGGCGCGGTCGAGCTGGTCGCGGGAGAGGTTGAGCAGGGCGATCGCCTTGGGGCGGGTGTCCCGGGCGACCATCGCCAGGTACTTCTCGTCGACCTCGATGACGCCGTAGCGGGCGTCCGAGCCGCCGGCCAGGGCGGAGGTGATGCCGGCCGGCATGTTGGCGCCCAGCGCGTTGGAGACCACCGGGCCGGCGGCGCGCAGCGCCTCGGCGATCAGGCGGGTGGTCGTGGTCTTGCCGTTGGTGGCGCTGACCAGCACGACGTCGAGGTTCTCGGCGAGGGTGGCGAGCAGATCGGGGTCGAGCCTCAGCGCGACCTTGCCGCCGATCACCGAGCCGCTGCCGCGCCCGGCCTTGCGGGACACGGCGGCGGCCACCTTGCCGGCGGTCACCGCGATCTTCGCGCGCGCCGGCAGCGAGGCGTCGCGTGCGCCTGTGGGCTCCGATTCGGTGCCTGCCATGCTCAGTGGTTCCTCCTTGCTGCGGCACCGCCCGGGGGCCGGACTACGGGCCGTGGGGCGGCGGGGACGGGATCAGCCTACCGACTCCCCCACCCGGCTCGGCGCCCCGGACCCCGCGCCGCCTGCTGGGACGCGCCCGGAGAGCCCGTCCGGGCGGCCCTGACGCGCGGTCAGGCCCGGCGGTGTACGGAGGGGCCGTTCGCCGTCGGGGACGCGGGAGCGGGGCACGGCGGTTCCGTGCTCCGGGGCGGGTGGGGGCCTTGGTGAGGGTGTGGTGAAGAAATGACCGAATGATTACCTGTCCCATCGCCGCTGCTCACCGGCCGCCCCGGAGCCGCCCGCCGTCCGCCGGCCCGCGCTCACCCGCCTATGCTCACCGGCCCGGGCGGGTCTGCCAGGGCACCGGGAGCTCCTCGGCCGCCTCCGCCAGGTGGGCGGTGATCACCAGCGTCCCCTCCTCCACCTGGTAGTCCAGCGGCGCCGCCAGCCGGCGCATGGTGGCGATCAGCCCGGAGTTGGACGCCTGGGTGACCGCGTACACGGTGTCCATCCCGGCCTCCAGGGCCAGCGCGGACATCCGCCGCATGAGGTCCAGGCCCAGCCCGCGCCGCTGCCAGGCGTCCTCGACCAGCACCGCCACCTCGGCGCCCTCGTCGTCCCACATCAGGTGCCCGAGGGCGACGATCCGCCCGTCGGCCGTCTCCACCGCCAGGGTCTGGCCGTGCCGGGCGTCCAGCAGGTGGTCCAGATAGCGGTCGGCGTCCCGGACCGGCCCGTGGTAGCGCTTGCGCAGGGTGTCGGGGGAGCAGCGGTGGTGCATCGCCAGCGCGGCCTCCTTGTCCGCCGGGTCCGCGCGCCGCACGGTCAGGTCGGTGCCGGCCGGCAGGCTCAGCCGGGCCCGGACGTCCGGCACCCGGGGGCCGAGCAGGGTGTCCAGCTCGACCAGCGCCTGGGCCCGGGCGAACTCGGTCGGGGTGAACGGCAGCTGCGGGCGGGTGAGTTCGACGAGGCCGCCGGAGGGCACCGGCAGCCGCATCACGTGCCCGTCCACCCCGGCGGTGCCGCGCGCGGCCGCCCCCGGGTACTGCCGGATGCTGCACTGCCCGAACAGCTGGCGCAGCGCGATCGGCAGCTCGGCGGCGTCCAGCGCGGTCCGGGTGGCCAGCGCCAGCACGTGGGTCGGCACGTCCACCAGGTCGTGGGCGTCCGCCGGGCCGGTCCAGATGTCGTGCCCGCCGGCCCCGGCCACCACCGCGGCCAGGTCGGCCCGGGCGAGCGAGCGCGGCGCGCGGACGAAGAACTCGTCCACGGCGCCGGTCGGCAGCGGGTGGGACTGCATCGAGACGATGTTCACCTGCCGGGCCGCGAAGGCCGCGCAGACCCGGGCCAGGCTGCCGGGGGAGTCCTGCACCGTGGTGCGGACCCGCCACAGCGCGGTCTCCTCGAAGTCGTGCAGCGGCCCCTTCAGCGGCTCGGGCGTCTCCGTCCCGGCCGTCCTGGCCGTCCCGGCCGCCGCCCCGGCCGGTGGTGACGGGGGCGCGTCCGGCGCGGGCGGCCCGTGCAACTGGTGCCGGTGCGACCACCAGGTGTGGAACAGCGCGGTGGCCAGCAGTGTGGTGGCGGACGCCGCGAGCACGACCGGCCCGTCCGGCCCGTGCACCACGAGCTTGGCCACCAGGTCGGCGGTGGTCACCGAGAGGAAGACGGCGGCGAGTTCCACCGCGTCGCGCCGCCACCGGTGGGTTCCGGCGCCGCGACGCTGGGCACGGGAGGGGTTCGGGGACTGGACGGTCTCGGGCTTCGGCTTCTCCGGGTGCTCCATGCCATCAATCTGCCGCTCCGGTGTTTCACGATCACGAATCCCCCGTGACCTGACGGTTAATGGTGCCGTGAATCGGCCGTCCCGCGCCCGGCGGCCTTCACCTCGTCGAGCAGGATCCGCAGGTCCGTTTCGGTGGTGGCCGGGTTGAGGAGGCAAGCGCGGAGCATCTCGCGGCCGGCCAGGCGGGCGCCGGTGACGAAGGCGCGGCCGCGGCGCTGGACGGCGGCGGGCAGGTCGCGGTTGAGGGCGTCCAGGGCGGGTCCCGCGAGGCCGGCCGGGCGCAGGCGGAACGCGACGATGGACGTGCTGACCTCCGCGAGCAGTTCCAACTCCGGGTCGGCGGCTATGAGTTCGCCCAGGTGGCGGGCGAGTGCGGTGGTCCGGGCGATGTCCCGGGCGAGGCCGTCGCGGCCGCGGTGGGCGATGGTGGCCCACACCTTGAGGGCGCGGAACGGGCGGGTCTGCTCGGTGCCGTACTCGGAGAACCAGCCCAGCTCCCCGGCCGTCTCGTCGCGCAGGTAGGAGGGGACGAGGCTGAAGGCGGCGCGCAGCTCGGCGGGGTCGCGGACCAGCGCGCAGCCGCAGTCGACCGGGACGCCGAGCCACTTGTGCGGGTCCAGGGCGAGCGAGTCGGCCCGCTCCAGCCCGGCGTACCGGTGCGCGATCACCGGGTCGAGCGCGCCGAAGGCGCCGTAGGCGCCGTCCACGTGCAGCCACAGGTGTTCCTCGGCGCAGAGGTCGGCGATCGGGTCGAAGGCGTCCACCGCGCCGGTGCCGACGGTGCCGGCCGAGGCGACCACCAGGAAGGGCAGCAGCCCGGCGGCCCGGTCGCGGGCGACCGCGGCGCGCAGGTCGGCGAGGTCGAGGCGGCCGTCCGGTCCGGTGGCCACGGTGCGCAGGTGCCGGCTGCCGAGGCCCAGCAGCTCGGTGGCCTTGCGGACGCAGGAGTGGGTCTCCCCGGTGACGTAGCCGACCAGCGGCGGCATCCCGGCCAGGCCGTCCTCGCGGACGTCCCAGCCGGCGGCGAGCGCGGCCCGGTTGCGGGCGGCGGCCAGGCAGACGATGGTCGCCATCGAGGTGCCGGAGGTGAGCAGCCCGCCGCCGGGAGGGTGCGGGAAACCGACCAGCTCGGCGATCCAGCGGACCACGGCCCGCTCCAGGTGGACGTCGGCGTGGTCGCCGCCGGCCGAGCTGGGGTTCATCGCGGCGGCGGCCAGGGTGGCGAGCACGCCCGCCGGGGCCGGGGCGGAGTTCACCCAGCCGAAGAACCGGGGGTGGCCGTTGCCCATCGGGTACGGCAGGACGTCGCGGCCGACCGCCTCCAGCAGCTCGGCGAGCGGGCGGCCGGCCGAGGGCAGCGGGGCGTCCAGCAGGGCGCGGCGGGCGGCGTCGTCCATCGGCTGCCAGACGGGGCGGTCGGCCAGCCCGGCCAGGTGGTCGGCGGCCAGGTCGGCGGCGGTGTGCGCGGCGGCGCGGAAGTCGTCGGAGGTCATGTGCGGCTCCGGGAGGGTGCGGGCCTGGTGGCGCGGCGTCCTCGGCGCACCCGATCCCCGCGATCCTACGAAAACGGGCCCGCGTCGTGCGGCGCGGGCCCGACAGGTGGGACGGCGGGCGTCAGTCCAGTGAGCCGGACAGACCGCTCGCGGAGCGGCAGTAGCCCTGCATCTCCTTGTCGGTGAACTTGGCGCAGAGCCGGCCGGCCGCACCCGCCTCCGTGTAGTTGACCGTGTAGTAGCTGACCAGGCCCTCCGCGCAGGCCTTGCGCTGCCAGCCGTCCGCGGCGGTCGCGCACTGCTGGGCGGCCCAGTCCTCACGGTCCAGGTTGTACTTCATGGTGCGCGAGCCCACGCCCCGGCTGCAGTCCACCGCCCCGCCGGAGGCCTTGCCGTCGAGGCACCACTTCAGGGCCTCGGCGTACACCTCGGGGTGGTTCGGGTAGTCGTGCGAGGAGAGGTAGAAGGTGGGGGCGTAGAAGAAGCAGGCGGACTGGAACAGCGCCGGCTGCTCCTTGCACGGGTAGAGCGGGTCCTGGGCGAGCTTGTCGGCGGGCAGGTTGGCCTTGGCCTTCTCGTCCTCCTCGTCCGGGCCGAAGAGCTGCATGAACAGGCCCTCGGAGCAGCGGATCCGGTTCTGGTCGGTGGTGAACCTGTTGCACAGCTCGCGCGCCTTGGCGACGTCCTGCTTGGCGACGAACATCGTGCCGTGGCCGACGCCGTGGATGCACGGGCCGCTGTTCTTGGGCGCGCAGAGCTTGACCAGGTCCGTCTCGGGCTGGGGGGAGGCGTTGAGCATCTCCTCGACGGCGCCGTGCAGGTAGCCGGCCGCGCAGGTCTCGTGCGGGAAGGAGATGACCTTCTGGAAGTCGGCGTTGAAGCGCTTGACCGCCGCGTGCCCGAGCTCGTGGGCGATCGGGTGGCAGAACCGGACGGTGTACGGCAGCTGCTTGGTGATCCTGTCGAGGTCCGCCAGGGCGATGCCGGGGTCGGAGGCGTCCATCTCGGCCATCAGCTTGTTGCGCAGCGTCGAGCGGGTCCACACCGCCGGGTCCCCGGTCGCGGTCGCGGTGGCGCCCGCGGCGGTCGGCTGCGCGGCGCCGGCGGGCGCGGTGCCCGTGGCGTCCCCGGGGGCGGCCGGCCCGGACACCGCGGCGGTGACCGGCTCGGGCGTCCAGTCGGTGACGGCCACCGACCCCAGACCGAGCACCCCGAGCAGCAGGGCGGTGAGGATCGCGAAGGCTCGCGGTTGCATGACGGAGATCCCCCGGCGGATCGAGACGGACGGGACTCTCCCCATCCTGACGGCACGGGCTGAGGATTCCGTGTTATCGGCCGCCATTCGGGAGGTGTCGGCGACGCTACCGCACGTCCCGCCCGGTCAACGAAGCGGGTTGGCGGCTGGTCACGGCCCGGCCCGCGGCCCCGGGTGGCGCGCTGCCCGCACCGCCCGGGGCCGCGTCGCTCAGAGCTCCAGGGACACCTGGTACTCCGTCAGCCAGGCGTCGATGTCCAGGGCCAGATCGGTCGCCAGCCGGACCGACTGCGGGTCGGTGTCCGGCGCCAGCGCGTCCGACAGCGCCCGCCGGTCCAGCAGGGCGAGGGCGGGCGAGCCGGGGTCGGCGGCCAGCGCGGCGAGCTCGCCGCGCAGCAGCTGCGGATAGCGCGGGTCCTGCACGATCGGGTACGGGCTCTTCGCCCGGTCGGCGATCTCGGCCGGCAGCACGTCGCGGACGGCGGCCCGCAGCAGGCTCTTCTCCCGGCCGTCGAAGTACTTCATCGTCCACGGCGTGTTGAAGACGTACTGCACCAGCCGGTGGTCGCAGAACGGCACCCGCACCTCCAGGCCGGTGGCCATGCTCATCCGGTCCTTGCGGTCCAGCAGGATGCGGGCGAAGCGGGTGAGGTTGAGGTACGACACCTCCCGCATCCGCCGCTCGAACGGGTCGGCGTCCGGCAGGTGCGGGACCTCGGCGAGCGCCTCCCGGTACCGGGCCCGCCGGTAGCCGGGCAGGTCGAGCTTGGCGAGCAGCTCCCGGTCCAGCAGCTGCTCGCGCGGCCCGCTGCCGCTGCCGCCGAGACTGCTCAGCACGGGCGCCCACGGGAAGTCGTCGGCGCGCACCAGCCGCGGGTCGTGGAACCAGCGGTAGCCGCCGAACAGCTCGTCGGCGGACTCCCCGGACAGCGCCACCGTGGAGCGCTCGCGCACCCCGCGGAAGAGCAGCAGCAGTGAGGCGTCCATGTCGCCGACGCCGCCCGGGAGGTCCCGGGCGCGCAGGGTGGCGAGCCGCTGCGCCGGGTGGCCGAGGTCGGCGGTGTCCAGCTCGATCACCCGGTGGTCGGCGCCGACGTACCGGGCGAGCAGCTCCGCGTACGGGCCGTCCGGGGTGGTGCGCACGGCGTCCGGGGCGAAGTGCTCGGACTGGCCGGTGAAGTCGACGGCGAAGGAGCGCACCGGTCCGGCGCCGGCGGCGCGCAGCGTCCGGGCGGCCAGGGCGGTGACCGCGCTGGAGTCGAGGCCGCCGGAGAGCAGCGAGCAGAGCGGCACGTCGGAGTCCAGCTGGCGGTGGACGATGTCCTCCAGCAGGGCCCGGACGGTGGTGATCGTGGTGGGGAGGTCCTGGAGGTGCTCGCGGGCCTCCAGCGCCCAGTAGCGCCGCTCGGTGAGGCCCTGGCGCCGCACCCGGACCACATGGCCGGGCCGGACCTCGGCGATGCCCCGGTACGGGGTGATGCCCGGGGTGCGGGTGAGCGTGAGCAGTTCGCGCAGCCCGTCGAGGTCGACCACCGGGCGCACCGCGGGGTGGGCGAGCAGCGCCTTCGGTTCGGAGCCGAAGATCACGCCGTCCGGGGTCGGGTGGTAGTGCAGCGGCTTGACGCCCATCCGGTCGCGGACCAGCAGCAGCTCCTCGGTGCGGGCGTCCCAGACCGCGAAGGCGAACATGCCGTTGAGCCGCTCGGCCAGGTGTTCGCCCCACTCCAGGTAGGCGCGCAGCACCACCTCGGTGTCGCTGCGGGTGCGGAAGCGGTGCCCGGCGGCCTCCAGCTCGGCGCGCAGCTCGCGGTGGTTGTACACCTCCCCGCTGTAGCTGAGGGCGGCCAGCATCCGGCCGTCGTGCTCGGCCGTCATCGGCTGGACCCCGCCGATCGGGTCGATCACGGCGAGGCGCCGGTGGCCCAGCGCGGCGTGCCGCTCCAGGTGGACGCCGCCGGCGTCCGGGCCGCGGCAGAGCTGGGTCTCCGTCATGGCGTCGAGCACCGCGTGTTCGAGGGTCAGGTCGCGGTCGTAGGCGACCCATCCGGTGATCCCGCACATCAGCCAGCCTCCGGTTCTTCCGACACTCTTCCGACGCTCCCTTTCCTCCCCCGGCCCCCCGGTGTGTGAGCAAGTCATCACGCTACGTGGTCACCCGTGCGGCTACAAGACCCCTCTTCATCTTCCGAATGCAGCAAGATCCTGCCCGATTTCGGGCAGGATCTTTGATCTTTCGGCGACGGGATGCCTAGGCTCCCCACTCGTGTCCAGCTCGCCCGGTCCCTCGCACCCTCACGACGACCTGCTCGCGCACCTCACCCGGACCAGCCCGCTCGGGCCCCGGGAGGCGGCGCGGGTGGTGGCGGAGGTGCTGGCGTACTTCTCCGAGACCACCGAGGAGTACGTCCGGCGCCGCCACGGCGAACTGCAGGCGCGCGGCCTGACCAACGAGCGGATCTTCGCCCGGCTCGCCGAGGAGCTGCCGGCCCGCCGGGTCGCGGCGCCCGGGCTCTCGGCCCGCCAGTTGCGCCGGATCGTCTACGGCTGACGGTCCGCGTTCAGGTCTTGTCGGCTCGCCCCGGCCCGCGCCGGCCGGCCGGCCCTCGTCATCACGGAACCAAGGAGTCCACCATGTGCGGAATCGTGGCCTACATCGGCCCCAAGGACGCGACCCCCTTCCTGCTGGAGGGCCTCGCCCGGCTGGAGTACCGGGGCTACGACTCGGCCGGCGTCGCCGTCGCCGGACGCACCGGCGGCATCAAGGTCCGCAAGGTCAAGGGCCGGGTCGCCGACCTCGCCGCCGACGTCCCCGCCCGCTTCAAGGGCACCACCGGCATCGGCCACACCCGCTGGGCCACCCACGGCGTCCCCAGCGACGCCAACGCCCACCCGCATGTCGCCAACGCCGTGGGGGCACCCCCGGCCGAAGGCTGGGGGAGGATCGCCGTCGTCCACAACGGCATCATCGAGAACGCCGACGAGCTGCGTGTGCGGCTCGCCGCCGACGGCGCGGTCTTCCGCTCCGAGACCGACAGCGAGGTGCTCGCCCACCTCATCGCCGCCCACGCCGCCGAGGGCGGCGAGCTGGAGGACGCCGTGCGCGCCGCGCTCGGCAAGGTCGTCGGCACCTACGGCATCGCCGTCCTCGACGCCGAGCAGCCCGACCGCATCGTGGTCGCCCGCAACGGCAGCCCGATCGTGCTCGGCATCGGCGAGAAGGAGATGTTCGCCGCCTCCGACGTCTCCGCCCTGGTCCGCTACACCCGCCAGGTCGTCCACCTGGAGGACGGCGAGCTGGCCACCGTGCGCGCCGACGGCTTCCGCACCTTCACCGAGGACGCCCGCACCACCCACCGCCAGCCGTCCACCGTCGACTGGGAGGTCGACTCCTACGACACCGGCGGCTACGACCACTTCCTGCTCAAGGAGATCCACGAGCAGCCCGGCTCCGTCGAACGCACCCTCAGCGGCCGCCTCGACGAGCGCTTCGCCACCGCCCACCTGGGCGGTCTCAACCTGGACGCCCGCGAGCTGCGCGAGATCCGCCGGGTCAAGATCCTCGGCTGCGGCTCCGCCTACTACGCCGGCGAGATGGGCGCCCAGCTCATCGAGGAGCTGGCCCGCATCCCCGCGCACAGCGAGCCCGCCTCCGAGTTCCGCTACCGCAACCCGGTCGTCGAGGCCGACACCCTCTACATCGCGGTCAGCCAGTCGGGCGAGACCTACGACACCCTCGCCGCCGTCCAGGAGGTGAAGCGCAAGGGCGGCCGGGTGCTCGGCGTGGTCAACACCGTCGGCAGCGCCATCGCCCGCGAGTGCGACGGCGGCATCTACCTGCACGCCGGCCCGGAGATCTCGGTCGCCTCCACCAAGGCGTTCACCTCCACGGTCGTCGCCTTCGCGCTGCTCGCCCTGCACTTCGGCCGGATCCACGACCTCTCGCCCGCCGACGGCCGCCGGATCGTCTCCGCGCTCAAGGCGCTGCCCGGCCAGATCCGCGAGGTCCTCGCCCAGAGCGAGGAGATCGCCGCACTCGCCGGCGAGTACGCCGACTCCACCGGGATGATGTTCATCGGCCGGGTGCGCGGCTACCCGGTCGCCCGCGAGGGCGCGCAGAAGCTCAAGGAGATCTCCTACGTGCACGCCGAGGCCTACCCGGCGAGCGAGCTGAAGCACGGCCCGCTGGCCCTGATCAGCCCCGAGCTGCCGACCGTCGCCCTCGTCCCGGACGACGAGCTGCTCGACAAGAACCTCACCACCCTCGGCGAGATCAAGGCCCGGGCCGGCCGGGTCCTCGCGGTCGCCCACCGCCGCCCCGACAGCAAGCTCGCCGACCACTGCGTGCTGGTGCCCAAGAGCGAGCCCGAGCTGGACCCGCTGCTCCTCAACATCCCGCTCCAGCTGCTCGCCTACCACGCCGCCGTCGCCCTGGAGCGCGACGTGGACAAGCCCCGCAACCTCGCCAAGAGCGTCACCGTCGAGTAGCCCTCGCGGCCGGGGGCCGGACCGTTTCCGGCCCCCGGCGCGGGAGGCGTGTGGAGGCACACGGGGGGCGTGTGGCTCAGTAGTCCGCGCTGGGCGCGCGGGTGGTGGGGCCGAGGTCGGGCTCGTCACGCAGTTCGAGGGCCGCGCCGTGGCGGGTGAGTTCGAGGACGACGAGGGTGTTGCGGCCCGGCCGCCAGAGCGGGGCCGGGGCGTAGAGGGTGCGCTGCGGTCCCTCGTCGGTGTGCCGGCCGAGCAGGAAGCCGTTCAGCCAGAGCAGGCCCCGGCCCCAGCCGGGGAGGGCGACGAAGGCGTCGGCGGGGGCGTCGACGTCCGTCTCGAAGCGGTGGAAGGCGGGCTCGCCGTCGGCGGTGTCGAGGGCGTCGTGGAATTCGAGGGCGCCGAGGTCGGTGAGCGGCAGCGGGCGGATCTCCCAGCCGTGCAGGCGCTGGCGCTCGTGCGAGACGCCGCGCCGGATTCCCTTGCGGTCGTCCAGCTGGGGGCCGTAGTTGGCGCGGCCGAGCGCCTCGACCAGGATGTCGAGGGTGACGCCGTCGGGGCCGGTGGCCAGCGGGAGACTCTCGCCGGGGCGGTTGCGGTCGAGGACGCCGAGCGGGCGGCCGTCGGCGAAGAGCTGCGCGCGGTCGCCGAGGCCGTCGACGCGCAGCGGGAGTTCGGGGCGCGGGCCGGGGACGCGGGTGCGGTAGTGGATCAGGCCGAGCGACTGGCCGAGGCGCTCCATCGGCTCGGGGGCGGGCCGGTGGACGGGGGCGGAGAGGGCGTCGAGGGAGTCCAGGAGGCGGGCGCGGCCCGTCGCGGCGTCGAGCCGGCGGGGCGACAACCGGGGCGGCGGGGGCGGCAGTTCGCCCTCGGGGAGCGGGACGTACGTGCCGATGACGGCCCGCAGGGCGTGGAACTTCTCGGTCAGCTCGCCCGCCTCGCCGATCGGCGCGTCGTAGTCGTAGCTGGTGGTGGTCGGCTCGAAGCCGGCGGTGTCCGGGCCGGTGCCGGAGTGGTTGGCGCCCGCCCAGAGACCGAAGTTGGTGCCGCCGTGCGCCATGTAGAGGTTGACGGAGGCGCCGGTGGCGAGGAGTTCGTCGAGCGAGGCGGCGGTCTCCTTGGCGTCCCGGACGTGGTGCGGGTCGCCGATCCGGTCGAACCAGCCGATCCAGAACTCCATGGCGGCCAGCGGACCTTCGGGCTGCTGCCGGCGCAGCACCTCGAAGCGTTCGGGGGCGCGGGAGCCGAAGGTGGCGGTCGCCAGCAGGCCCGGGATCGCGCCGCCCTGCTGCATGAAGTCCTCGGAGCCGTCGGCGGTGAACAGCAGGCAGTCCACCCCGCGGGCGACCAGGCCGTCGCGCAGGTGCGCCAGGTAGGCGGCGTCGTTGCCGTAGCTGCCGTACTCGTTCTCCACCTGCACGGCCACCACCGGGCCGCCCCGGCTGCCCAGCAGCGGAAGCAGTTGCGGTACCAGGGCGTCGAACCAGCCGTCCACCGCGGCGAGGAAGGCGGGGTCGGAGCTGCGCAGCCGGATCCCGTCCACGGCCAGCAGCCGCGCCGGCAGGCCGCCGAACTCCCACTCGGCGCAGATGTACGGGCCGGGGCGCAGGATGACGTCCAGGCCGTGCCGCTCGGCCAGCCGGACGAACCGGGCGACGTCCCGCCAGCCGGTGAAGTCCACCTCACCGCCCGGGAGTTCGTGGAAGTTCCAGGGGAGGTAGGTGTCCACCGTGTTGACGCCCAGGGCGCGCAGCCGGGCCAGCCGGTCGTCCCACAGGTCGGGGTGGACCCGGAAGTAGTGCAGCGCGCCGGAGACGATGCGGTGGGGCGCGCCGTTGCGGCGGAAGCCGCCGGCGTCGAAGCCGAGCTCGATCATTGCGGACCAGCTTTCGATGGTGGCGTGGCGACGCGGGCCGCCGGGGGTCGGGTTCCGGCGGTCGGGATCCCGGGGCGTCGCCCCTCCGAACGGCCGGTGCGGTGCGATCGTGCCCGCCGCGCGGGGCTGTTCCACCCGGCCGCAGCCGCCCTAGACTGCTCAGCTCGCACGGCATTACCGACGGGTAGGTAGGTTCCCGGGCCGGATGCCGTCACCGACCGACAGGGGATGGGGAGTCCGGATGGCCGACGAGCGGGTGCACGCCTACGGGGACGACGCGCTGGGGGAGCACGACGCGGTGGCCCTGGCCGCCCTGGTGCGGACCGGCGAGGTGAGCCCCGCCGAGCTGGCGGCCGCCGCCGCGGCCCGGGCCGAACGGGTCGACGCGGCGCTCGCCCCGGTCGCCTTCGCCGCGTACGGGCGGGGGCGGGGCGCGGACGGCAGCGCGCACGGCACCGGGGCGAAGGCGCCGCTGTACGGCGTGCCCAGCTACCTCAAGGACAACACCGACCTGCGCGGCATGCCCACCGGCCAGGGCAGCGCGGCCTTCCGCGCCAAGCCCGCCCGCCGCTCCGCGGGCTTCGCCGAGCAGTTCCTCGGCACCGGCCTGTCCGTCCTCGGCAAGACCCGGCTGCCCGAGTTCGGCCTCAACGCCTCCACCGAGTTCGCCGCGGCCCGCCCGGTCCGCAACCCGTGGCGGACCTCGCACTCCCCGGGCGCCTCCTCCGGCGGCGCGGCCGCGCTGGTCGCCTCCGGCGTCGTGCCGATCGCGCACGCCAACGACGGCGGCGGCTCGATCCGGATCCCCGCCGCCTGCTGCGGCCTGGTCGGCCTCAAGCCCACCCGCGGCCGGCTGGTGCCCAACGCCCAGGGCCGCCGGCTGCCGGTGGACATCGTCACCGACGGCGTGCTGACCCGCTCCGTGCGCGACACCGCCGCGTTCTTCGCCGCCGCCGAACGCCACCACCGCAACCCCGCGCTGCCCCCGCTCGGCCTGGTCGAGGGACCGTGCGCGCGCCGGCTGCGGATCGGCCTGGTGGTGGACTCCCCGACGGCGCCCACCGACGGGCCGACCAGGGCGGCGGTCGAGGAGACCGCCGCCCGCCTGGCCGCCCTGGGCCACGAGGTGACGCCGGTGGAGCTCCCGTTCGGGGAGGAGTTCTCCCGCGACTTCATCCTCTACTGGGGCTACATCGCCTTCCTGATCGCCACCACCGGCCGGCTGACCGTCGACCCCGGCTTCCGGGCGGACCGGCTGGACGGCCTCACCACCGGCCTGCGGCGGATCTTCCACCGCGAGTTCACCCGGGTGCCGGGGGTGGTGCGGCGGCTGCGCCTGGCCGAGCGGACGTACGCGGGGCTGTTCCGTACGCGGGACGCGATCCTGTCGCCGGTGCTGGCGCACGTCGCGCCGCCGATCGGCCACCTGAGCCCGAACGTCGCGTTCGACGAACTGCTGGAGCGGCTCACCCGGTACGTCTCCTTCACGCCGGTCAACAACATCACCGGCGGCCCCGGCATCGCCCTGCCGGTCGGCGCGAGCCCGGACGGCCTGCCGATCGGCGTCCACCTGTCGGCCGGACACGGGCAGGAGCGGGTGCTGCTGGAGCTGGCGTTCGCCCTGGAGGCGGACCGGCCCTGGCGGCGGATCCAGGACTGAGTCCCGGTCCGGGACGGAGCCCCGGTCCCCGTCAGCCGAGGACCGGGGAGGCGATCGCGCAGGCCGCCCGGACCTCGCGGCGCAGCGGGCCGAGCACGTCGTCGGCGGTCCCGGGCCCGGTCCCGTGCTCGTCGCCGTGCCCGTCGCCGTGCTCGCCGCCGGGTTCCTCGCCGGGTTCGCCGCCGGGCCCGCCGTCGGGTGGTGGAGCGGGCAGCGGGGTGCCGGTCCGCAGGGCCTCGGCCAGCGCGGCGAGTTCGGCGGCGAGCGCGGCGACCTCCTGCGGCGCCGGCGCCGGCACCCCGTGCTCGACCCGGACCCGGGTGGCGGTGGTCGCCTCCACCACCCGCTCCACCGCGATCACCAGCGGCCACCACGCCGCCGCCCGGGTGCCGGTCGGCGGCGGCTCGGTGAGCGCGCGCTGGAACTCCGAGCGGACCGCCGAGAGGTCCCGGTAGAGCCGCCGGCGCCGGCGCGGCCGGGAGGGCTGGTCGTGCCCGGGGGCGGCGGCGAAGGCCAGCGCCACGTACGCGGAGGTGTCCGCGACCGCGTCGGCCAGCCGGTCGCCGATCCGGGTGTGCCAGGACTCCGGCCAGCACAGGTAGCCGGCCAGCAGCGCGATCCCGCAGCCGATGAGCGAGTCGTACAGCCGGGGCAGCACCAGTCCGAAGCCCTGGTGGTTGAGCAGGTCGGAGAGCAGCAGGATGACCGGTGTGATGGCCGCCGTCTGGAACGCGTACCCCTTCGCCGAGAACGCCGGGATCAGCGTCGCCAGCAGCGCGACGGTCGGCACGTCCCACCAGCCGCGCGGCACCTCGGCGAGCACCGGGATGGCGATCAGCAGCCCGAGCGCCGTGCCGAAGGCGCGCAGCACGGCGCGCGAGAACACCGAGCCGAAGTCCGGCTTCAGGACGAAGGTGACGGTCAGCGCGACCCAGTACGAGCGGGGCACCGGCAGCACCGAGACCAGCACCTGGGCCAGGCCGATGCAGAGCGCCAGCCGCAGGCCGTACCGCCAGGAGGAGCCGGAGAGCAGCGCCGCCCGCGCCGTGCGCCGCATCCGCTCGCCGGGGGCGGCGGGGCGGCCGAGCCGGTCGGGGACGTCCGCGCGCCCGGGTTCGGCGCCGACGGCGGCCGCGTACCGCAGGGCCTGGTCCAGCGCCCGTTCGGACGGGCCGGTGGGCGCCGGCAGGTCCAGGAAGGCGGCGGGGTCCTCGCCCGGCCCGGGGGCGGCGCGGCCGCGTTCGACGGCGTCGGCGAGGATCAGGACGGCGGCCGGGTAGGCCTCCGGCAGCGGGCCGAGCCGGTCCGTCGGGCGCAGCTTCGCGGCGGAGGCCGCCTCGACGACCGGTATCAGCGCGTTGAGCTGGGCGATCAGCCGGGCCAGCCCGGGGGAGCGGCCGTGCCGGCGGGTGCGGTGGGCGAGCAGCATGTCGTACACGGAGTCGAGCGACTGGGTGACGGCGAGGCGCCGTTCGTCGTGCTCCGGGGTGCCGGCGGCGCGGACGAACGCGGCGACCGTCCGGTAGGCGGCGGCCACCGATCCCCGCTCCGGCACGCCGCCGCGCAGCGGCCAGGCGAACAGGGTGAGCAGCAGCACCACCGCCCCGCCGGCGAGCAGCAGCAGGGGCGCCGTCCACCACGGGCGCGGCATCGGCAGGCCCGCCCCGACGACAGCGTTGAGCAGGAGCAGCAGACCGGAGACGGAGGCCACCGAGCCGATCGAGGAGATCATCCCGGAGACCAGCGCGACCAGGGTCAGGACGACGACGGCCGTCCAGTCGCGCCCGAACACCAGGGTGCCGAGGGCGACACCGGCGGCGCCGAACAGCTGGGGCACGGCGATGTTGAAGACCCGCATCCGGTAGGCGTCGGCGGTGTCGCCGATGACGGCGGACAGCGCGCCCATCGACGCCAGCGCCCCGTACGCCGGGCGCCCCGCCGCCAGCCCGACGGCCAGCGGCGCCGCCAGCCCCACCGAGGCCCGGGCGCCCCGCCGCCCACGGCACCGGGGCCGGCTTCGGCCGCAGCCCGGCGGTCAGCCACTTCGGAGGAGAGAGCCGGCCACCCGGCGCGTCCTGTGCCATGCCGTCAACCTACGGCGCCGCCCCGCCCCACCCCGGCCACGGCACGCGCGGCCTTCCCGCGCGGCCCGCCCGGGATGCCGGGATGCCGGGATGCCGGACGGCCGGGATGCCGGACGGCCGGTCAGGTGGTGGCGGGTTCGGGAGCCGGGAGCGGGGAGCCGCCGGGGCGGCGGGTGGTGGGGAGGTCGCGGGTGCGGCCGACGGGGGAGAAGAGGAGGACGAGGGCCGCCAGGGGCACTCCGGCGGTGGTGATCCACAGGGCCGGGCGCAGGCCGAGGGCGGTGCCGAGCGCGCCGGCGAGGAGCGCGCCGAGCGGGATGGTCCCGTAGCTGAGGACGGCCCCGCTCGCGGCGATCCGGCCGAGCAGCTCGGGCGGGCAGTAGCGCTGCTGGAAGCCGGACTTGATGACGTTGCCGGCCACCACCCCGACCGAGACGGCGAAGCCGCCGGCGGCGTAGCAGAGCACGCCGGGGCCGGGGCCGGTGAGCGGGATGAGCAGGGCGAGCGAGGACAGGCCCAGCTCGAAGACGATCATCGCGCGGGCCGTGCCGATCCGGCCGGCGACCCGGCGGGCCGCGAAGGCGCCGAGCACGCCGCCGCTGCCGGCCACCGCGATCAGGGCGCCGACGGTGCCCGGGGCCAGCCCGACCTCGCGGACCAGGAAGGCGACCTGGATCGACTGGTAGCCCATCAGCGCCAGGTTGGACGCGGCCGCGAAGAGCGTGAAGGAGCGCAGCCAGCGGTCCCCGGCGAGCAGCCGCAGGCCCTCGCCGACCTCGCGGCGCAGGTCGCGCTCGGCGGCGGAGCGGGGCGGTGTCTCGCGGTGCCGGATGCGTCCGAGGCAGAGCAGCGAGACCAGGAAGGTCGCGGCGTTGGCGAACATGCCGTTGGCGGCGCCGGCGAGTTGGGCGATCAGGCCGCCGGAGCCGAGGCCGGCGATCTGGGCGGCGGAGGCGCTGCCGTGCAGCTTGGCGTTGCCCTCGGGCTGGTCGGCGGGGGAGAGCAGGTCGGGCAGGTAGGCGGTGTAGGCGGTCTGGAAGAAGACGGCCGCGGTGCCGGTGAGCAGCGCGACGGCCAGCAGCAGTCCGACGCTGAGCCGCCCCGCCCACCCGGCGACGGGGACGGCGGCGAACAGCGCGAGCGAGACGCCCGCGGCGGCGAGCATGACCGGGCGGCGCCGTAAGCGGTCCACCCAGACGCCGGCCGGCAGGCCCATGACCAGCCAGGGGGCCCAGGACGCCGCGCTGAGCAGGCCGATCTCGAAGGTGGAGGCGTGCAGGTCGGAGACGGCGATCAGCGGCATGGCGACGCCGGTGACGGAGGAGCCGAACTTGCCGGCCGTCTCGCCGCACCACAGCAGGCGGAAGTCGCGGTGGCGGCGCAGCAGGCTGCGGGGGGCGGTGCGGTCGCGGTTCACTCGCCGCTCCGGTGCGGGGTGTCGCCCGCGGCGGGGCGGGGGCGGCGGGGGAAGGACTGGAGCTGGACGACGATCGGCAGCGCCGCCGGGTCGGCCTCGGCCTCCGGGTCGGTGTCCGGGGCGGGCAGGTGGCGCCGGATGACGGCGAACAGCTCCTCGTTGAGCGTCCGGAGCTGGTCCGGCGTCAGCCACAGCCGGCTCCAGTCCGAGATGGTGCCGGCGCTGCGCCACTCGTCCGGCCAGTCCTCGGTGACGTACGTGTCGATCCGGTTGAAGTACTGCTCAAGGAGTTCGTGCAGGTAGAGGGAGACCGCGCCGCGGGTGTCCGGGTCGTCCCGGAAGTCGTTGGTGTCGAGCCGGTTGGCGACGGGGACGCGCCGCCACCAGCGCTCGCGCTTGGTGCCGCGGCCGGTCTCCTCCTCGATGAAGCCGTGCTCGGCGAGGTGGCGCAGGTGCCAGCTGACGGTGCCGGTGTTCTCGCCGAGCCGCTCGGCGAGCCGGGTGGCGGTCGCCGGGCCGTCGAGGTTCAGCAGTTCGAAGATCTTCATCCGCAGCGGGTGCGCGAGCCCGCGCAGGCTGCGGGCGTCGATCCGGCGTGCCGGCGGGCGGGGCGTCGTGGGGCCGGGCGCCGCGGGTTCCTCGGCGGTTCCTTCGGTGGTTCCTTCGGTGGGCATGCCCAGCATCGTAGGAGGCAGAGAGTTCTCTGCATAGGGGTCTCTGCAGAGAACTCTCTGTAAATCGGGGGAGGTTATGGCACGACGGCTCCGGTGTGCCGGGCCAGGGCCTCGCGCAGCCGGGTCAGCCGGGCGATCTCCGCGTCCAGGGCGGCGAGCCGCTGGGCGATCACCGGGGCGAAGGTGTCCGGCCCGAAGTCCCCCTCCGACGCGCAGCTGCGCGGCGGGTCCGAGGCGAGCAGGTCCAGCCGGTGCGAGCGGCTGGCGAGGTCCTCGACGGTGAGGCCGAGCGCCAGCAGCGCCCGGATCACCCGCACCCGGGTCACCGTCTCCGGCCCGTACTCGCGCTGGCCCGCGGCGGTGCGGACTGGCGGTGGCAGCAGGCCCCGCTGTTCGTAGAAGCGCAGTGCCCGCGGTGTGGTGCCCGCGGCCGCCGCCGCGTCCCCGATCCTCATCCGTCCCGCCATCCGTCCTCCCCGCGCGCGTCCCGCCTACAGGTCGACGACCGTCACGCCGAAGACGTCACCGCCGATCAGTCGGGACAACGCCCCGGGTGCCTGCTCGATGCCCGTCAGGACCGTCCTGGGGACGGTCAGTTCACCGGTACGCAGCCAGGCGCCGAGCCGCTCGCGCCACTCCGGCTCCAGCTCCGTGTACCGCTGCCCGCTGATGCCGTGCACGGTGACGCTGCGGGTGAGCAGCCGGAAGGTGTCCACCACGGTGGGCGCGTCGGCGCCGCTGCCGCCCGGGGCCATCTGCCCGGCGAGCGCCCCGATCAGCGCGAACCGCGCGTTCGGGCGGGCGGCGTCGACGGCCGCCGTGAGCTGCTCGCCGCCGACCATGTCCAGCACCACGTCGACGCCCTCCGGGGCGGCCTCGGCCAGCTGCCCGGCGATCGGACCCTGCCCGCGCACCAGCACGGCGTCGTAGCCCAGCTCCCCGGTCAGCCGCTTCGCCTTGGCCGCCGAGCCGGTGGTGCCGATCACCCGGGCCGCCCCCAGCAGCCGGGCCAGCTGCCCGGCCACCGTGCCGACCGCCCCCGCCGCGCCGGTGACCAGGACGACGTCCCCCTCCCGCACCTCCGTGGCCCGGGTCAGCGCGCCGTAGGCCACGACGCCGGGGGAGAGCAGGGCGAGCGGGTCGGGGAAGCCGTCCGCCACCCGGGTGAACGCGGCGGCCTCGCCCACCGCGTGGTCGCGCCAGCCGAGCAGGTGGGTGACGAGGTCACCGGGGCGCAGCGGGCCGTCGGCGGGCGCGGCCAGCACCTCGCCGAGCGCGGGCCCGGCCAGGGCGTCGCCCGGCCCGAACGAGAACGGCGCGTCGGCGAACGCGCCGCCGACGAGGGTGCGCAGGCCGGGGAAGACCAGGAAGGCCCGGTTGCGGACGAGCACCTCGTCCGGGCCCGGGGCGGACAGCGGGCGCTCGGCCAGGGCGAAGTCCCCGGGGACGGGCAGGCCGCCGGGCGCGGCGGCCAGCCGGACCTCGCGGACGGTGCTGGGGAAGCGGACGGTGCTGGAGGAGGAAGGCATGAGGGGACTCCGGAATCCGGTACGGGTGACGAGGCGACGGCGGGGCCGCCGCGCGGTGCGGGGACGCTAACCCCTGCCCCGCGCGTCAGGGGCAAGCCCGGTCACTCCGGACGCCCCGCCGCGATCGCCCGGCGGCCGGCCCGGTGATCTTCTAGAGTCGCGACCGGTAGGACCGTACGACCACACGCACCACCTGCACCGCACGCCGCACGGTGCGCCCCACCCGCGCGCACCGGTTCCACGGAGAGGCAGCACCACCATGACCGAGCAGGCACCCGCGCCCTTCCAGCGCGTCGACGAGGACTGGCAGACCGCCCTGGTCGTCGTCGCCCACCCCGACGACATGGAGTACGGCGGGGCCGCCGCCGTGGCCCGGTGGACCGACCAGGGGAAGAAGGTCGTCTACGTGATGGTCACCAGCGGCGAGGCCGGCATCGACGGCATGGCCCCCGAGCAGTGCGGCCCGCTGCGCGAGGCCGAGCAGATCGCCTCCGCCGCCCTCGTCGGCGTCGACACCGTCGAGTTCCTCGGCCACCCGGACGGCGTCGTCGAGTACGGCCTGCCGCTGCGCCGCGACATCGCCCGCGCCGTCCGTCGGCACCGCCCGGACATCGTCATCACCAGCAACTTCCGCGACACCTGGGGCGGGGTCTTCCTCAACCAGGCCGACCACATCGCCGTCGGCCGGGCCACCCTGGACGCGGTGCGGGACGCGGCCAACCGCTGGGTCTTCCGCGAGCTGATCGACGAGGGCCACCAGCCGTGGGACGGGGTGCGGCAGATCTGGGCGGCCTCCTCGCCCGACTCCGGGCACGCGGTGGACACCACCGAGCACTTCGACCGGGGCGTCGCCTCGCTGGAGGCCCACAAGGCGTACCTGGCCGGCCTCGGCGGCGCGATGGCGGACGCCCGCGGCTTCCTGGAGGGCGCCGGCCGGGGTGCGGGCACCCGGCTCGGGACGCGCTTCGCGGTGTCCTTCGAGGTGTTCCCGCTGCGCTAGCCGCCCGGGCTCTCCCGGCCCCCGGGCGGGCGGGAGGCCGGGTTGCGGCGCAGGGCGAGGACCGTGAGGTCGTCCCGCCGGCGGCCGCGGCTGTAACGGTGGACGTCCTCGTCGACGGCCGAGGGGAGCTCGTCCGGAGTGCGGTCGCCCAGGGCGCCGAGCCGCTGCTCGACCGGGTAGAAGACGCCCTCGCCGTTCGCGGCCTCGGTGACCCCGTCGGTGAGCAGCAGCAGCGTCCCGTCGTCGGGGAGGTCGAACCACTGGACGGTCCGGACCTCCCCGGCGAGGTCGGCGAGCCCGAGCGGCACGCCGGCCGCCAGCGGGACGGCCTCCGCGCGCCCGCCGGCGAGCAGGTACGGGGCGAGGTGGCCGCAGTTGACGGCCTGGACGTCGCCGCGGCCGTCCAGGCAGAGCACCGTCGCGGTGACGAAGCGCTCGGCCTCGCCGCTCTGCACGGCGTAGGCGTTGTGCCGGGTGACCGCGTCCTCCAGGGCGAGGGCGACGTCGGTGAGCGCGGGCTCGCGGAAGGCCGCCTCGCGGAACGCGCCGAGCACGGCGAAGCCGGTGCCGATCGCGGGCAGGCCCTTGCCCTGGACGTCGCCGATGACGACCCGGGTGCCGTACGGCGTCTCGGCGATGTCGTAGAGGTCGCCGCCCACCATGGCGTCCTCCTCGATCGGCCGGTAGCAGCCGTGCAGCAGCACGTCGGAGGTCAGGGCGGGCAGCGGGCGCAGCAGTTGGCGCTGCAGGGCGACGGCGGTCTGCCGCATCCGGTGGAGATCGCGCTCCCGCCGGATCCGGCGCGCGCAGAGCACCACGGCGACGACCGCGGCGCCGACGACGGTGGCCAGTGTCAGCACCCGGCCGGTCGTCGACTGCGGCGGGAAGAGCACCGAGCTGACGAGGATGACGCCGGTGACCCAGCTCGCGGAGGCGACGGTCTGGCGGAGCGTGCCCAGGCCGGCCAGCAGCGCGGGGACGAACACCAGCAGCAGGACGAGCCGGGCGTTGGTGCCGCTCGCCGCCTGCGCGCCCAGGGCCAGCAGAGTGGCCAGGAGGACGGCGAGGAGGACGGTCCGGTCGGTGGGCGCCCGCAGCGCCTCCTCGGACCCGCGGCCCTTGGGCGTCCCGCCGTCGGTCATGCTCGCCTCCCAGGTGATCGTTTCCAGGCTCACCGGCCGGGGCCGCGGTCGCAACCGCGCCCGCGCCGTTGCGCGTGCCGTCCTGCCTGCTGTCCTGCCGGCCGTCCTTCCTGGCGTCCGGCCTGTTGCCCCGCCTGTTGTCCCGCCTGTTGTCCCGCCTGTTGTCCGCCGCCGGCGCAGCAGATGACGGGCGGCGAGCAGGACGGCGAGCACGCCGAGCGCGACCAGCAGCCACAGCTGGTAGCGCACCGCCGTCCGCCAGACGGTGCCGACGTGGGAGCCGGCCAGGTACCCGACGGCCGCCCACACGCCCACCCAGAGCGCGGCGCCGAGCACGTTGAACACCTGGAACCGCGGCCAGGGCATGCCGGTCGTCCCCGCGATGATGCCGCTGGTCTGCCGCAGCCCGTCGACGAAGCGGGCCACCGTGACCACCTTGCCGCCGTGCCGGGCGAAGAACACCTCCGCGCGCGCCGTCCGCTCCCGCGTGAGGAACACGTACCGGCCCCAGCGCTGCACGAAGGCGCGGCCGCCGGTGGCGCCGATCAGGTGGCCCAGGGTGTTGCCGAGCACGGCCGCCGCGAAGGCGGTCGCCACCACGGCGGCGAGGTCCAGGTGGCCGGTGCCGGCGAAGACGGCGGCCAGTACCAGAACGGTCTGCCCGGGCGCGGGGATCCCGCAGTTGTCGAGCAGCACGCACAGGGCCACCGCCGCGTAGCCGTAGTGCTCCAGCAGCGGCGCGAGCGCGGCCAGCGGCCCCGGCAGCGCCGGCGTGGGCGTGGGCGCGTCGCCGGTGAGGGGCAGGGCGGCGAGCGGAAAGGCGACGAGGGACAGGCCGGCGGGGAGCAGCACGGCTCACCGCCCCGGGCCGGACGGGCGCGGGGCGGTGGCCGGTGGGGTCAGCGGATCGCCTCGCGCGGCTCGGTGGTGCAGTCCGGGCCCGGGTAGACCAGGCCGGTGTGGCCGTCCTCGAAGCGGACCACGTACGGCGGTTGGCCGTCCTGGCCGCGCACCTCCACGATCTCGCCCTTCTGGTCGACCATGCCCACCGCCCTGCTGTGGATGTGGAGCTGGTCGCCTACCGCTGCGTGCATGGTCTTGCTCCTCGGGTGTCGGGGGGACAGCGGGGACCGGTGGGCCGGCTGGTGCCGCCCTCCTGTCTCCACTGTGCTGCCCGCCCGCCCGGGCCGCAACGGCTCACCGGGACCCGCCGCGGACCAGCGGCGGGCCGTCACTCAGCGTGGGCCGAGCTGTT
Source organism: Kitasatospora sp. NPDC002551 (assembly GCF_040296005.1). Lineage (NCBI taxonomy): Bacteria > Bacillati > Actinomycetota > Actinomycetes > Kitasatosporales > Streptomycetaceae > Kitasatospora > Kitasatospora sp. NPDC002551. Next base: position 212,617 of record NZ_JBEOWI010000005.1, read on the forward strand.
CGAGGAGGTAGCAGCGGACCAGCCGCTTGCACTCGCCGATCATCACCGGATCGCCCTGCGGATCCGCGCGGAAGGCCAGCTTCAGCACCGCGTCCGCCGCCTCCAGGGCCACCCGCAGACCGAGCGTGAGGGCCGCCGGGTCGGCCGTCGCGAAGAGTTCGCCGCCCAGCGCCTGGAGCCGCAGCGCGACCGCCGTGTTGTTGTCCACGGCGGTGTCCAGCAGGTGCCGGTCGTCCTGGACGCCGGGCGGTACGGCCGGTCCGGTGAGCCCGAAGTCCACCTGCCCGAAGCCCGGGACCGTCCGCTTCATCGCGACGAACTCCTCCACCGCGAGGTCGGTGAACCCGGCCGGTCCGGTGGGGGCCTCGGTGCGCAGCCGCTCGTCGAGCCGGTGCAGGTAGTGGTCGAGGTTGCGGCCGGCGAGCGCGGCGAGCAGGTCCTCCTTGCCCGCGAAGAACTGGTACAGCGTGCCGATCGGCACCTGCGCGCGGTGGGCCACCTCCTTGGTGGTGAGGGCCGTCGCCCCGGCCTCGTCGAGCAGCGCGGCGCAGGCGTCCAGGATCCGCTCGTAGCGCTCCTGGCTGCGCTGCTGCACCGGCCGTCGCCGTCCGGGGCCCGTCCGCCCCGGGCCCGGGTGACTCCTCGTGTCCGCGCTCATGGGGCCACTGTGCCGCAAACGCCGTTCACCGGGCCAATTCCCGCGATCCGCCGCGGACCGCGTGCCGTGCGCGCAGGGCATAGGCTCTGCGCTGATCACAGGGGCAGGGAGAGGAAGACATGGGCCAGAAGATCATCCGATTCTCGGATCTGACCGGCAAGCACGCGGAGAACGAGGACGACCTGGTGCGGATCGTCGTCCGCGACCACCCCGACCTGGCGGACGGCCCGGTCGAGATCGAGGCGCTGCCCGGGGAGCTGGCCGGCATCGCGGGCCTGGCGCTCGATCTGGTGACCGTCGAACTGCACCACCCGGACGGCGACGAGCCGGAGACCGTCGTGATGACCGCCGAGGCGTTCGACCGCCTGGCGACGGCCGCGCCGATGGCCGAGGTGCTGCGCGGCGCCAAGCGCGCGCCCCGCGCCATCCCGGGCCAGAGCCCGGCCACCGCCGCCGCGGCCGCCCGGGAGCGGGTGAACTACGCGAGCCTGGAGCACGCCGGCCGCCCCCACAAGGGCCGCACCACCGACGCCGAGAAGCAGCTCGTCCAGCAGCACCTGGACGAGATCAACGCCCGCCTGACGGCCGAGGGCATCCGGACCATCGACCTGGCCAACCCCGAACACGTCACCCGCTACGGCCTCGAATCCCTCGCCCACACCCGGGGCGCCACCCTCACCTGACGTCCGTCCCTCTCCCCGGTGGTTCGTGGGGCGGGCCGCCGGGGAGCGGGGGCACCGCGACGTCTCCGGATCGCCGGGGCCCTGGCAATCCACCGGCCGGCCACTAATATGAGCAGTCCTCATATTTTGCGCGTCGAGGGGGAGCTGCTGCCGTGCCGAACCGATCCGACCTTCCCGCGGACTTCCGCTGGGGCGTCTCCACCGCCGCCTACCAGATCGAGGGAGCCGTCGACGAGGACGGCCGGGGCCCGTCCGTCTGGGACACCTTCGCCGCCCGCCCCGGCGCGGTCCGCGACGGGCACACGGGGGTGGTGGCCTGCGACCACTACCACCGGTATCCCGAGGACATCGCCCTGATGCGGGGCCTCGGCCTGGACGGCTACCGCTTCTCCATCGCCTGGCCCCGGATCCAGCCCACCGGCGCGGGCGCCGTCAACCCCGCCGGCCTCGCCTTCTACGACCGCCTCGTCGACGCCCTCCTCGCCACCGGCATCACCCCGCTGCCCACCCTCTTCCACTGGGACCTCCCGCAGGCCCTGGAGGACCGGGGCGGCTGGCTGAACCGCGACACCGCCCACCGCTTCGCGGACTACACGGCCGCCGTCGCCGACCGCCTCGGCGACCGCGTCCCCGCCTGGATCACCCTCAACGAGCCCTTCGTCCACATGGTCTATGGCTACGCGCTGGGCATCCACGCCCCCGGCCGCGCCCTGCTGCTCGACGCCCTCCCCACCGCCCACCACCAGCTTCTCGCCCACGGCCTGGCGGCCTCCCTGCTCCACGGGCGCGGCCTCGACGTGATGATCGCCAACAACCTCACCCCCGTGCAGGCCGCCTCGTCCTCGGCCGCCGACCTCGCCGCCGCCGACGCCTACGACGCCCTCCACAACCGCCTGTTCACCGACCCCCTCCTCCTCGGCCGCTACCCCGACCTCACCGCCTTCGGCGTCGGCCCCGACCTCCACGGCGCCGTCCGCCCCGGCGACCTCGACCTCATCACCGCCGCCCCCCTCACCGGCCTCGGCGTCAACTACTACAACCCCACCCGCATCGCCGCCCCCACCGACCCCGGGGGCCTCCCCTTCGACCTCGTCGACATCCCCGACGTCCCCCGAACCGCCTTCGGCTGGCCCGTCGTCCCCGAAGGCCTGCGCGAACTCCTCCTCACCCTCCGCGACCGCTACCCCGACACCCTCCCCCCGATCACCATCACCGAGAACGGCTGCTCCACCACCGAGGGCCCCGACGACCCCACCCGCATCTCCTACCTCGCCACCCACCTCGACGCCCTCGCCACCGCCATCACCGAAGGCATCGACGTCCGCGGCTACTACACCTGGTCCCTCCTCGACAACTTCGAATGGGCCGAGGGTTACCACCAGCGCTTCGGCCTCGTTCACGTCGACTCCGCGACGCAGCGGCGTACACCCAGGTCCTCGTACGCCTGGTACCGCGACCTGATCGCCACCCACCGGGCGAAGTCCGCAACTCGGTAGCAGGGGCCGGGGGCCGGACCAGGTGGGCCCTATCAACCGGGGCGTTTGTGTCGGAGCAGCGATTCGTCGAAGAACGTGTCGGGAGGTTTCGTGGTGATGGCGGGTCGGGTGAACTCGAGGCGGCTCGCAGCTAGTCAGACTTTGCGTTCGGAGTAGCCGCGACGGCGATGGCTCTGTGTCCAGCCGGCAGGCCCCACTCGACGACATGGAGTTCCGCCTGCTCGACCGCACTGCGAGTCACCCCCAAGGCAGCAAGCGGTGTTGCCCCGTGGCGCTCCAGCCAGCCGAGGCGGCGATGCTGCTCCACCGGGTCCAAAGTGTCCCAGCAGTCCAGGGTGACTCCCGGAGCAAGCGTGCCCAGCGCTTTCATTCGAGCGGCGACATGTCGGACGTACGGAAGTTCGAAGGGGGATCGAGCCAGCTCCACCAGGCACCAGGCAGTAGCGTACGGGAGTGATCCGTGGGCTGTCATCAGCCGACGGGTTCGCCGATGTTGAGCCGGCGCGAGCAGGAAGCGCAACTTCGGCCATGTGGTACTGGCCATTCCGCTCATCAGCCGGCGTGCTCCTCGCTTGCCGAGCTGGATTGCTCGAGCTGCAGCTCCCGCTTTCTCTGCTCCTCCTTCAGTCGTTCGACGAAGCGTGCAAATGTCCTCAGTCGGTCGTCTTCGGAGAGAGGGGTGTTCGGGTCGCTTCCGGCGTATTCGTCCAGCATGAACTGCGAAGCGTTGTAGTGCTTTTCGATCTCATCGGCAGTGGACTGCAGGTTGTAGCCGCGCTCTCGAAATTTGAAGTACCCTGTAACACCTGCCGAAATTCCGACAAATCCACTGAGGAAGGCAGTTCCGAGCCTCAGTGAAGTGCTGCCTCCGTCATTCATTGCGGTGAGGGTCGACGTTACGATTGACCCGGTGATAATGATCACCTGGAAGAAGTTGTGGACCCGACGATTCTTGTTGGCTCCCTTCCGGTACTGATCGACAATCTCCAGTGATGCTTCGCGGTAGATTCGCAGGGCGGATGGGGAATCCAGTGGGAGTTGCGCTGCGGCGGTCTGTCGGTCTTGAAGTGCGTTCCGCAGCTCGCCGGACTTGGTGGAGATCTTCTTGCGGTTGGCCCACAGGAGTCTCCCCATTGCCACCCACAAAGCAACAACGATTGCCAGTCCTGCATACCTCGTGAAAAGCGGCTGCGTATTCCAGAGGCCGATGATCACGGTGTAGCCCAGCAGGAAGGCCAACAAAATCGCGCCGAGCATGCTCAGTAGGAAGATGCGCTGGAAGGCGCGGGCCCCGCGAAGGTCGACCTCTAGTTGGTCAAATTCTTTGACCTTCTGCCGGTAGGTCTCCTGGAGGCGTTGCTCCTGCTCCGACGGCAAAACTGGCCGATATTCTGGCGGACTTTGCACGCCTCGGGAAACACTGGTGCCCGCTGTCACGGGTCCTCCTGTCCTCTCGCCTAATCCACAGGAGGATAGGGTGCGAATCGCGGGTCCACAAGGGCGGGTTCATGTGGAGCTGAGTTCCGCGAGGAATGAATCGAAAACCACCACCCGTGTCGTCAAAATATTCGATTGCCCGTAGAATCTGCGACCGCTTACAGGAATGACTGATTCAATTGTGAAAACCTGTTCGGGTACTGGTTTGCACGTCATGTCGGCTGGAGCGGGCTCTGGCAGCGCGGCTCGGGTGAGGGTGATCACGTGGTGCGCACCCGGTGGCTGGCCGGCGTTTCCGGTCATGGCGGTGCCGAATTCGGATCCTCGTGAGGAACCTGTTGAGAGTGAGGGCCGGCGCGGCGGCCGAGAGTCTGGACGAGGCCGGGGCCGCCGATGCCGCGGCGCGCGGGCTCCGGTCCTCGCTCCTGGCCGTCGAGAGCACCGTCGGCGAGGACTACCGTCAAGTGGCCATCCGAATCGGCGACTTCCGCGCCGAACTCGACCGGACCGTATCGCGGCCCACGTCCTCGCCGGCCACCGCCACGAATAGAATGACAGCCTGTCCGACGGGCCGAGGGCTACCACCAACGCTTCGGCCTCGTGCACGTCGACTCCGCGACGCAGCGGCGCACGCCGAGGGCCTCGTACGCCTGGTACCGCGACCTGATCACCGCTCACCGAAATGGCCGCGTACGGTAGTTGGCCTTCGGGTTCAGTGGTGGCATGTGACGCTCCAGCCCCGGAAGGCGGGGCATGGTGGACAGGGGCGTCCGTGGCCGCGCGTCACGGCAACGGGTGATCGACAGGCCCAGGAGGCGTCACCGGTAGTCCCCAGTCGGCGACCCGACCAGCTCCGGGCGGCCGACACGGCCTACCGGGATCCGCTCGGCAGTGAGCGTCGGCAGGTCCTCGAAGGAGCACAGCGATCCGCGCGGCGGTGGCGGCGGCCGTGTCGGTGGCGATGAAGCCCGAGGCGACGGCGTTGACGGTGGTGCCGAACCGGCCGGGCTCGCTGGCCCGGGTCTCGGCGGGTGCGCAAGCGGCTTGTGCGGCAGATGGCTCAGCGGCTTGCAGAGGACCGCAGGACCGTGAAGATCACCTGGTCCACCCGTCCGGGTTGGTGTGCCGTCCGAGGCCCACGCGGCGGGCGTCGGCACAATGAGGCATGGGATCAAGCCCTGGGCCGGCCGGTTCACCGTCGGCGACACTCGATCAGGCCGCCGCGCGGGGCGAGCGCTGGTGGCCGGTGGCACTGGCGATCGCCACGGCCGCGATGCTCCACCTGGCGCTGCCCGCCTCGTACCGGCTGGACCCCGCATGGATGGTTCCCGTGGTCATGCTCACCCTGCTGGGGGCACTGATCCTTGGTGACCCGGGGCGGATCGATCGGCAGAAGCGGTGGCTCAGAGTGGTCACCGATGTCATGATCGGCTTCATCACCGCGGCCAACCTCTATGCGGGTGTCCACCTGGTGGTGGACATCCTGACCGACAACAAGCTGTTCGCCGACAACGCCACCGGTCTGCTGGCCACCGGGGGAGTGACCTGGGCCACGAACGTGATCGCCTTCGCGCTGTGGTACTGGGACCTCGACCGAGGCGGTGCAGCGGCCCGCGCCCGCCCGCTCCAGCCGAGCCCGAGCTTCGTGTTCCCCGAGATGCAGCACTCGGCCTACGCGACGGCCGACTGGGTGCCGACGTTCGCCGACTACCTCTCGCTGGCCTTCTGGACCGCCACGGCGTTCAGCCCGGCCGATGTCTCCGCCGTCAGGAGATGGGCGAAGCTGCTGATGATGGTGGAGGCCGCGGCCTCCCTCATCGTTGCCGCCCTGGTGATCGCCCGCGCGATCAACATCCTGCAATAGGCGAGGCGGGCGCACGGGCCCGTGGTGAGCAGCCGCCTCGTCGACGAGGTCCGTCGGATGGACACGACCGGTGTAGGCAGGTGCACCTGACTGTCGGCGCTCCGGCCTCGTCCACGTCGACTTCGAGACGCAGCGCCGCACCCCCAGGGCCTCCTGCGCCTGGTACCGCGACCTGACCGCGGCCCACCGGGCTTGGCGCGCACAGTGGTTGAGGTGTCTCGAACCGGGCCCGAGCCGGCGTCCCGGGTGTGACTTCGCTCATACCGCCGCCGTCGGGTGGCGGACAACTGGCGCTCGCACCCGCAGAAGCCGCAGGTCACGGGCAGAACCGGTGGTCCGTGGGCGAACCGCGGCGGTCGAACGATCTGGCCCTCCGGGGCGGATTGAGCCTAGCCTGCCCGCCATGTCCCAGAACACGAACACTCCCGGCTTCCCCGGGCAGCCGGTCGCTCCGGTCGGCGACTCCGCCAAGGTGCGGCGCCAGGTACAGCAGCAGGCGGGTGTCGGCCCGGTCTCCGGTGGCGGCGGCACCCTGTTCTCCGAGCCGGTCCTCGTAGTGAACCAGAAGGCCAAGCTGATCGAGCTGACCAACGAGTACGCCGTCTTCGACCAGCAGGGCGCCACGCTGGGCTCGGTGGTCCAGGTCGGCCAGAGCGGTCTGCGCAAGGCGGTACGACTGCTCACCTCCCTCGACCAGTATCTGACCCACAAGCTGGAGATCCGTGACGCGCACGGCATTCCGGTGCTGCTGCTGACCCGCCCGGCGAAGTTCATCAAGTCGCGGGTGGTCGTGCAGCTTCCGAACGGCCAGGAAGTCGGCCAGATCGTTCAGCAGAACGCCATTGGGAAGATCAACTTTGCGCTGGAGGTCGGCGGGCGGAAGGTCGGCGCCGTCAAGGCCGAGAACTGGCGGGCCTGGAACTTCTCCATCGTCGACGAGACGGACGCCGAGATCGCCCGGATCACCAAGACCTGGGAAGGCCTGGCGAAGACGATGTTCACCACGGCCGACAACTACGTGCTCCAGATCCACCGCCCGCTCGCCGACCCGCTGCTCAGCCTCGTCGTGGCGACCGCGCTGACCGTGGACACCGCGCTGAAGCAGGACGCCCGCGGCCTCGGATAGCCGCGACCGCACCCCGTTCGTTCCTGCGTCGTTGTCACCTGCTCACCTGCTCACCTGCTCACCTGCTTATCTGCTCACCGGCGCCGGAGCGACGTGCGGGGCCAAGGGGTGATCAGGCCGCGTTGCCTTCCGGTCGGCGTGACGGTGCCGGTCGCAGCCGTCGAGGACTGGCAGCGACCGGCACTCTCGGAACGCGCTCGCTAGCCGGCCGGGGTGAGGCGGCTTCCGGTGGCGAGCCGGTGAAGCAGTCCGATGGTCTCCTCCTCGTGGGACGCGAAGACTCCGTGGTCGCTGTGCCAGGTGAGCGCGTGGGTCGCCCGGGCGGCGAAACGGCGTTGCAGGTCCGGGTGCATGGCGCGGTCCTCGGCGCAGACCACGTAGGTGCTGGGCCGTCGGTGCCAGGCGGCGCTCGTCGTCGGCTGATGGCCGGGGGCCATCAGCTGGGGGACCAGGGCGGCGGTGTGGCGGGCACGTTCCTCTTCGCCGAGTTGGGCATGGAACAGCCCTCCCGCCGCCTCCGGGTCGATCGTCGTGGTTCCGGCAGGGTCACCGACCATGCTGGTCCCCAAGCCGGTGGGCGGTGCACCGGCGAGAAGCCCGAGGGCGGTCTCGCCGCGGTCCGGCATCATCGCGGCGAGGTACACGAGGTGGTCGATCTTGTGTGGCGGAAGACCGGTGATGACGGCACCGCCGTAGGAATGTCCGCACACGACGGCCGGGCCGCCCCCGGCCAACCGGTCCAGCGCGGTCTCGGCCGCGGCCGTGTCGGCCGCCAGCGAACCACGGTGCAGCTCGGCGACGGCCACGGCGACACCACGTGCCCGCAGCCCGGCTGCGACGCCGTCCCACGCATGGCCGGTGTGCCACGCGCCGTGCACCAGCAGCACCCCCGGGGACGTGCCGGAGCGGGAGGAAGGGGTCATGAGGGGCCTCTCGGTGTTCGGTGGATCGGGAACCGTGGGAGTACGCCCATAGGAGTCACCGGCCGGGGAAAAGGATTCGGCCCTCGCCGGGGGCCGCCGGCTTCCGTGAAACCGGTGACGGCTGGGGAGAGTTGCAGACCGTACCGAAGCTGGCCGCGCTCGCCGAGATCGAGGGGGACTACGCCGACGCCGAGTCCCGCCACACCGCCGGGCCGCGTCTCGCCGAGCAGGGCCATGTTTTCGGCGAGGTGTTCGCCGTCAGGGGCCTCGCCCTCGGCGCGCGCCGTGCCGGTGACCTCGACGAGGCGGAACGCCACCTCGGAGCGCTGCGGGACGACTACCCCTCGTGGACCGCGGGAAGGCACCTGATCGAGGTGGAGCTCGGTTTCGTCGCCGAACTGCGCAACCTGCCCGAGCGGGCAGCCGCCCACCAGGAAAGCGGCCTGGACCACGCCCGGCGGCTGGCCGGGCCGCGCGCCCTCGCCCTCTCCCTGGAAGGCGTCGCCGGCGCGGCCGCGGCCACCGGTGTCACCACGGGGTTCGCTCGTGCCGCGCTGCTCCTCGGCGCCGCCGACGCCGCCCGCCGGTTGCCCGCTTCGCCTCGGCGTTCGAGGAAGGTGCTTCCCTCCCGCTCCCGGACGCCGTCCGCACCGCCACCGCAGTCTGAACGGCGCGGCGGCCGAACTCCCGTACGAGCGAGGCGGCTTCCCGGCACTGGCGGGCGCCGGGGGCGGTGCTCAGGCTGGGGTGAGCCAGGCTTCGTCGAGGCCGCCGAGGGCGAAGCCGTTGTCGAAGCGGACCGTGTAGCGGATCTGGCCGGTGCCGGCTCCGGGGGCGGAGGTCGTCGCGTCGATCACCCGCTGGCGGAGGTCGGCGACCAGGCCGGCGGTGAAGGGGTCGAGGCGGCTGCCGCGGAGTTGCTGGTCGAAGCTCGCGAGGTAGTCCTGGGAGGCGCCGCCGGCTTCCCTCGCGGAGGCGGTGACGGTGCCGGTCAGGCCCGCGGCGAGGGAGAGGGGGCCGGGGAGGCCGGTTCCGGCCGTGGTGCCGCCCGGGGTGATCTGGACGTCCCTGGTCAGTTTCACCTTCGCGCCGATCTCGTACGGCATGGGTGGTCCCCCCTTGTTCGATCGTGGCCCTGACTGGGGCAAGCGTAGTGGGGGTGCCGTGGCGGGAACGTAAGTTCGGCAGACCGGGTGGCCGTCTCCGGCGGTTGTCGTGCACCCGCCGCTGGAGCGGTGACAGTTATGGATTCAACTTATCTTCATCACACGGCTGTTGGTGGATTGTGGTGACGATCGGGTCTCCGGCCGGTTCTTGGCGTGTCCATGAGGAATTCGGGGGAATGAATTGGCATGGTCACTCAACAATCGAAGTGCCCGAAACGGGAAAGTTCGCCCATGGTGTCGGCGTGCCGCTCGTCCGTATCGGCGCACGCCACCTCCCGCAGGGGTGCGTGATCCCGAGTGTGTCGAATTCGTGACGCGAAAGTGGTCGATTCCGGGAACCGGTCGGCGGTCGGCGGTCGTCCGACTTCCCGCGCCTGGTCAGGGAAGTTCTTCGCCGGGCCGGCCTGGCGGCCCAGGTGGCTCCGGAAGGCTGGAAGGCGCCCTGATGGGGGCCGGTGTGGCGGAGCGCACATTGACTCGCCCGGCGTGTCCTGCTCGCCCTGAAGACCTTTGCTGGCACGCTAGTTGACGACCTGTCATACAAGCCCGCGGCGTTGATCATGGCAATTGGAATTTCTTGACAGCCCGCATCGGCTGCTCATAGCCTGGCCGCGTCCGGGTTCCGGTGCAACGGGGTGTTGAAGCGTACCGCGATCCGCGGGCGGCACTGGTTCTGGATTTCCTTTCTGCTACTCAATGTTTCTTCCGGGAAAACTCCCTGGGCGATTGTACGCAAGGGCGCTTTCGGGATCTTGGATTCTTCCTGCCCTGAGTCATCGGCATCGTGTCCTGGTGTGTCGCGATGCCGTCAAGAAAATGCATGCTGCGGGCCCGGATTTCTTGGGGGGACCAGGGCCGGATTCCTGTGGCGAACCGTCCGGAATCACCGACATTCATTTACGCATGGGGGGAGAGTCGATGCCGACGCGCGCCAAAACAGAGGCCGGGACACTTGTCGAACTCTTGCGGTACCGGGCCGAGCACCAGCCCGACCAGGTCGGCTACCGGTTCCTGAGTTTCTCGGGCACCGGTCAGCCGGAGGAGTCGCTCCTGACCTGGAGCAGGCTGGACGCCTGGGCGAGGGCCGTGGCCGTCACCCTGCGGGCGGAGGGCACCCCGGGGGACCGGGTGCTGATGCTCTGCCCGCCGGGACTGGACTACGTGGCCTACTTCTTCGGCTGCCTCTACGGCGGATTCATCCCGGTGCCGGCCTATCCGCCGGGAACGGCCAAACACGTCGGCCGGGTACAGGCGATCGCCCTCAACTCCGGTGCGGCGATCGTCCTGACGGACGAGTCCTCCGACCTGGCGGACGCCGCCTCGGCGATCGCCGACGGCACGGCCGGCACGGCCGGTGACGGCGCCATGTCCCCGTTGTCGCAGGCCCGTTGGCTGCCGGCCGACGGCCGGGTGCTGGACGGGCGGGAGGACGGCTGGACCCCGCCGCCGATCGCCGGCGAGAGCACCGCGTTCCTGCAGTACACCTCCGGTTCGACCTCCACGCCGAAGGGTGTGATCGTCACCCACCGGAACCTGATCGCCAACGCCCGGGCCGCGCAGGGCGCCTTCGGCCTCACCACCGAGAGTCAGAGCGTGAGCTGGCTCCCGCCGTACCACGACATGGGGCTGATCGGCGGCATCATCTGCCCGCTGCACACCGGCTACACCGTCACCCTGATGGCGCCGGTGTCCTTCGTCCGCGACCCGGCAGTGTGGCTGGAGGCCATCAGCCGCTACCGGGGCACCGTCAGTCCGGCGCCGAACTTCGCGTACCAGATGTGTGTCGAGCGGGTGACGGAAGAGGTCAAGGACGGTCTGGACCTGTCGAGTTGGGTCTCGGCGCTGAACGGGGCCGAGCCGGTCCAGCCGGCGGTGCTGGACCGCTTCGCGGCCGCGTTCGAGCGCTGCGGATTCCGCCGGAGCAACTTCTACCCCTGCTACGGGCTGGCGGAGAGCACCCTGCTGGTGTCGGGCGCGCGTCCGCAGGGCGAACCGATGGTGCGCCACGTCTCCAAGCCGGAGCTGGAGCAGGGCCGGATCAGGCCACCCCATGACCTGAACTCCGTTCAGTCACTGGCGAGTTCGGGCGAGGTCGCGTCGGACACCGAGGTGGCGATCGTGGCCCGGGACCGGGGCGAGGCGCTGCCGCCGGGCGAGGTCGGGGAGATCTGGGTCCGCGGGGAGAGCGTCGCGGCCGGCTACTTCGAGGCGCCGGAGTCGACGGCGGAGACCTTCGGCCTCCGGCTGGCGAACGGCGAGGGCCCGTACCTGCGCACCGGCGATCTCGGGGTGCTGATGGACGGCGAACTGTTCGTCACCGGACGGGCCACCGACCTGATGATCTTCCGGGGCCGCAACGTCTACCCGCAGGACGTCGAGGCGACCTGCACCGACAGCGACCCCTCGCTCGGGGCGGTCCGGGCCGCGGCCTTCACGGTCGAGGCGGACGGCGAGGACGTGCTGGTCGTCGTCCAGGAGTTGCCGCGCGGGCGGGTGACCGCCGAGCAGGCGAAGGAACTCGTCGTGACGATCCGCCGGAGGATCTCCGAGGAGCACCAACTGCAGGTGCACGAGGTGGTGTTGGTGCCGGCCCGCAAGATCCCCACCACCTCCAGCGGCAAGGTCCAGCGCCGGGCCTGCAAGGCCCAGTACCTGGAGGGTTCGCTGCCCGTGGCCCGTCCGGCGGCGGCCCGTCCGGCCCCGGCGGGCGCGGCGGCCGGGGAGCAGGCCCCCGCGGGCACCGCCGCCCCGGATCGGGCCCCGGAGCAGGCGCCCGCCGGAAAGCCGGCCGACGGCCGCGCGGCGGCGGCGCGCGCGTCCAAGCCCGAGTCCGCGCCCGAGTCCGCGCGGACCAGGACCGCCGCCGAGATCGAGGACCGCCTCAGGGAGCTGATCGCCGCCGGAGCCCGGATCGAACTGCACGAGGTGGCTGTCGACGAGCCGTTCACCTCGTACGGGATCGACTCGATCCAGGCGGTCTCGCTGGCCGGCACGCTCTCCGACTGGCTCGGGCACCACGTGCCCGACACGCTCGTCTGGGAACACCCCACGCCGGCCGCCGCGGCCCGCGCACTGGCCGGGGAACTGCGTGCGGCGAACGCCGCGCAGTCGCCGGCCCAGGCACCCGCGCGGGCGGCGCGGGCGGCGCGGGGCGGGGCCGAGGACGCGATCGCGGTGATCGGGATGGGGTGCCGGTTCCCGGGTGGTGTGACGGGTGCGGAGGGGTTCTGGGAGTTCCTGGCCCGTGGTGGTTCGGGGATCACGGAGATTCCGTCGGACCGGTGGGACGTGGAGGAGTTCTTCGACGAGGAGGCGGGGGCGCCGGGGCGGATGTATGTCCGTCACGGTGGGTTCGTCGACGGGGTGCGGGGTTTCGACGCGGGGCTGTTCGGTATTCCGCCGCGTGAGGCGGTGGGTATCGACCCGCAGCACCGGTTGGTGCTGGAGGTGGCCTGGGAGGCCCTGGAGCACGCGGGGGTGGCGCCCGATTCGCTGCGCGGCAGCCGGACGGGCGTGTTCGTCGGCATGGGCAGCAACGACTTCCAGCGCCTCGGCGCGGGGGACGTCTCGCTGATCGACGCGTACTCGGCGACGGGCAGTTCGGGCAACTTCGGTGCCAACCGTCTGTCCTACGTGCTGGGTCTGGAGGGGCCGAGCATGGTGGTGGACACCGCGTGCTCCTCCTCGCTGGTGGCGTTGCACCTGGCGGTGCAGAGCCTGCGTGCGGGTGAGTGCGAGACGGCGCTGGCGGGTGGCGTCAATGTGATGCTGTCGCCGGATTCCTCGGTGGCGCTGTCCAGTGGGCGGATGCTCTCCGCGCAGGGCCTGTGCCGGACTTTCGACGCGTCCGCCGACGGCTACGTCCGCGGCGAGGGCGCCGGCGTGGTCGTGCTCAAGCGGCTGTCCGACGCGCTGGCGGCCGGGGACGACGTCCTCGCCGTGGTCCGCGGCTCCGCGGTGAACCAGGACGGCCGCAGCAACGGCCTCACCGCGCCCAGTGGCCGCGCCCAGGAGGACGTGGTGCGGCGGGCGCTGTCGGTGGCGGGGATCGCCGCGGCGGAGGTCGGTTTCGTCGAGGCGCACGGGACGGGGACGCCGCTGGGCGACCCGATCGAGGTGCGGGCGCTGGGCCGGGTGCTGGGGGAGGGCCGGGAGCCCGACAGCCCAGTGGCGCTGGGGTCGGTGAAGACGAACATCGGTCATCTGGAGGCGGCGGCGGGCATCGCCGGCTTCATCAAGGCGGTGCTGACGGTCCAGCGCGGCTGGATCCCGCCGCATCTGAACCTGGTCGAGCCCAACCCGCACGTCGAGTGGGCGGACCTGCCCGTGTCGGTGCCGACCGTACTGACCCGCTGGGAGCAGGAACGGCGCGTGGCCGGCGTGTCGGCCTTCGGGTTCGGCGGCACCAACGCCCACGTCGTGCTGGAGGGAACGCGATGGTAGACAGGAGTGTTGACGTGACGTCAGGAATGTCCGGCGGACAGTCCGACCCCGGTGGTTCCCCCGTCCTGGTGAAGGTCTCGGGGGCGGAGAGCGGGTCCCTCAGGGCGGCGGCGGGGCGGCTGGCCGACTTCGTCGCCGCGACCGACGGAATCACCCCGGAGCAGGTGGCCTGGGCGGCCGGCGTGGGCCGGGCGGACCTCGGCGAGCGGGCGGCCGTGGTCGCGCAGACCAGGACGGAACTGACGGCGGGCCTTCGGGCGGTCGCCCTGGGCGGCAGCACCGCCGGCGTGGTCACCGGCCGCCGGGGCGTCGGCACCGCACCGCGGGTGGCGTTCGTCGTCCCCGGTCACGGCGCCAAGGTCGCGGGTGTGCTGGAGGGCCTGTACGGCACGGTCCCGGTGGTGACCGAGACGGTGGACGCGGTGGCGGCGGTGGTCGGCCCGGTCACCGAGCTGCCGCTGTCCGCACTGCTGTCGGGCGGCGAGGAGGCGCGGCAGGCGCTGGCCGCCACCGAGGTGGCCCAACCCGCCCTCTACACCGCCGCCGTGGCGCTGGGAGCCTGGTGGCGTTCGGTCGGCGTGGAGCCGGCCGCCGTGGTCGGGCACAGCGTCGGGGCGTACGCGGCGGCCGCGCTCGCCGGGGTGTTCACGGTCGCGGACGGCGCCCGGCTCACCGCTGCCCGGGGACGCCTGATGGCGGAACTCCCCGCGGGCGGCGCGATGGTGGCCCTGTCGTGCGCGCCGCAGGAGCTGGCCGGGATCGACCGGCTGGTCTCCGGTGAGGTCGGGATCGCGGCGCTCAACGGGCCCCGCGACACCGTGATCAGCGGCCCGCTGGAGGCCGTGACGGCGGTGGCGGACGAGCTGGCCGGCCGCGGTGTGCGCGGTGTCCGGCTCGCTGTGCCGCACGCCTTCCACTCCGCCGCCGTGGAGCCCGTCCTGGCCTCGCTGGCCGAGGAGTTCGCCGGGCTGACGATGAGCCTTCCCGGTCTTCCGCTGGTGTCCGACGCCACCGGTCTGCTCGCGGGCGAGGAGATCACCACGGCCGAGTACTGGGTCCGGCACACCCGCGAGCCGGTGCGGTTCGAGCAGGCGATGCGGACCGTGTGGGAGCGGGGCGTGCGGATCCTGGTCGAGCTCGGCACCGGCGGACTGCTCGGGCCGGCGGCCGGCACCGCGCCCGGCCGCGCGCCGGTCTGCGTCCCGTCGGCGTTCGCCGCCGGTCCCGCGCACCACCAACTGCTCGGCTCGCTGGCCCGGTTGTGGACCGAGGGGTGCCAGGTCGACTGGCGGGCCGTCGGTCCGCGCCCGGCCCGCACGGTGAAGCTGCCGACCTACCCGTTCCAGCGGCAGGACTACGGTCCCGCCCCGGTCACCGGCCGGAGCGCCGACCGGCACGCGGGCCTGCCGCCGCTCCCGGCCCCGGCCGCCCCGGCCGCCCTGGTGCCCGCGTCCCGTCCGGAGCCGGCGCCGCGGGCCCTGCCCGCCGGGGCACCCGCCACCGGGCGGTCCGTCTCCGCGCAGCCCGCCCCCGAGGAACTGGTCCGCCGGCTCAAGGAGGAGCTGGCCACCCTGCTGGACCTCGCCGACCCGGACGAACTCGACGCCGAGACCGGCCTGTTCGACCTCGGCCTGACCTCGGAGATGGTGGTCGGCCTGCGGGTCCGGATGGAGGACCTGATCGACCGGGACATCCCGGCCACCGCCGTTTTCGACCACCCCACCATCGGCAAGCTGGCCGGCTACCTGGCCGGCCGCCGCCTCCGGCAGGCCCCCGCGCCGCAGCGGCCCGCCGCCGACGCCACCCCGCGGCCCGCCGCCGCCGATGCGGCCGAGCAGACCGAGCCCGCCCCCCGGCCCGCCGCCCCGGCACCGGCGGCACCGCACTCCGAGCCCATCGCCATCGTCGGCATGGGCTGCCGGCTGCCCGGCGGCGCGAACGACCTGGACACGTTCTGGCAGCTCCTGCTGGACGGCCGCGACGCGACCGGCGAGGTGCCGGACGACCGCTGGGACCGCGAGGCGTTCTACGACGCCGACCCGGCCGCCCCCGGCAAGACCTCCACCCGGCGCGGCGGCTTCCTCACCACCCGGGTCGACGAGTTCGACGCGGACGCCTTCGGCATCTCGGCCCGCGAGGCCCGCGGGATGGACCCGCAGCAGCGCCTGCTGCTCGAAGTGGCCTCGGAGGCGCTCGCCGACGCGGGCGTGACCGCCGCCGAGGTCGACGGCTCCCGCACCTCGGTCTACGTCGGCATCAACACCTCCGACTACCTGCAGCTGCTGGTCGCGGAGGGCACCGCCGACGACGGCGCCCACCTGGCGACCGGCAACACCTTCAGCGTCGCGGCCGGCCGGCTGTCCTACCTGCTCGGCGCCCAGGGGCCGAGCCTGGCCGTCGACACGGCCTGTTCCTCGTCCCTGGTGGCGGCCCACCTCGCGGTCCGGAGCCTGCGTTCCGGCGAGTCGGACCTCTCCGTGGTGGCCGGTGTGAACCTGATGCTGGCCCCGGCCACCACGGCCGGGCTCTCCCGGCTGCGGGCGCTCTCGCCCGACGGCCGGTGCAAGACCTTCGACGCCTCGGCGGACGGCTACGGCCGCGGCGAGGGCGCCGGCGTGGTGGTGCTCAAGCGGCTCTCCGACGCGCAGGCGGCGGGGGACCACATCTGGGCGGTGCTGCGCGGCACGGCGGTGAACCAGGACGGCCGCAGCGCCGGCCTGACCGTCCCCAACGGCCTCGCGCAGCAGGCCGTGATCCAGGACGCGCTGCGCGACGCCGGGGCCTCGCCCGACGAGGTGGGTTACGTGGAGGCGCACGGCACCGGCACGGCGCTCGGCGACCCGATGGAGATCCAGGCGCTGGCCGAGGCGCTGCGGCCCGAGGGCGGCGACGCGCCGCCGCTGGTGGTCGGCTCCGCCAAGACCAACGTCGGGCACCTGGAGGCCGCCGCGGGCATCTGCGGGCTGGTCAAGGTGGCGCTGTCGCTGTATCACGGGCAGATCCCGCCGCACCTGCACCTGGAGAACCCGAACCCGCTGCTGGACTGGGCGGCGCTGCCGGTGACCGTGCCGACGGAGCTCACGCCGTGGACCACCGGCGGGCGGGCCCGGGTCGCCGGGCTCAGCTCCTTCGGCTTCAGCGGCACCAACGCGCACGTGGTGCTGGAGCAGGCTCCCGAGCCGCGGCCGGCCGACCGCCGGGTGGACGAACCCGCCGACGAGCGGCCCGAGTTGCTGGTGCTCTCGGCCCGCACCCCCGAGGGGCTGCGGGAGACCGCCGAGGCCTACCGGACGTTCCTGGCGGACGGCAGCGCCGTCCGCGGCCGGTCGGCCTGGGCCGAGACGGTCCGCACGGCGGCCGTCCGGCGCGACCACTTCGCGGCCCGGATGGCCCTGGTGGCCTCCTCGCCGGCGCGGGCCGCCGAGCAGCTCGACAAGCTGCTGGCCGGGGGCCGCCACCAGGTGCGCCAGGGCGTGGTGCCCCGGCCCGCCCGGAGCAGGCTGGTCTTCGTCTACGGCGGTCAGGGGTCCCAGTGGCCCGGCATGGGCCGGAGCCTGCTGGCCGACCCGGTGGCCGCGCGGGTGCTGCTGCGCTGCGAGGAGGTCGTCCGGGAGCTGGCCGGCTGGTCGCTGCTGGAGCAGCTGGAGGCGCCGCGCGAGGCCTCCCGGCTGGACGACACCAGCGTGACCCAGCCGGCGATCTTCGCCGTCGAGGCGGCGCTCACCGAGCTGTGGCGCTCCTGGGGCGTCGAGCCGGACGCGGTGGTCGGACACAGCGTCGGCGAGATCGCGGCGGCCGTCGCGGCCGGTGCCTTCGGCCTGGAGGAGGGCCTTCGGATCGCGGTGCTCCGCGGCCGGGTGATGGCCCGCAGCCACGGGCAGGGCCGGATGGCGGTGGTGGGCCTGCCCGTCGCCGAGGTCCGGACGCTGATCGAGCCGTACGGCGGGCGGCTGTTCGTCGCCGCCGTCAACAGCCCGGTCAACACCGTGGTCGGCGGGTTGCCGCAGGAGGTCGCGGCGCTGGAGGCGCAGGTCCGCGAGCGCAAGGCCTTCTGGATGGCGATGCCGGGCGAGTACGCCTTCCACACCCCCGTCCTGGACCCGCTGCGCGGTGAACTCGTCGACGCGCTGGGCGCGCTGGCGCCGGCCGGCCGCACGGTCCCGCTCTACTCCACGGTCACCGGTGGCCTGGCCGGCCCCGACGCGCTGGACGCGCGCTACTGGGCGGACAACATGACGCTGCCCGTCCGCTTCGCCGACGCGCTGCAGGCCGCCGCCGGCGAGGGGCACACCCTGGTGGTCGAGGCAGGCCCGCACGCCGTCCTGTCCACGGCCGTCCGGCAGAGCCTGGAGGGCCGGGTCGCCGGTCTCACCACGGCGGCCTCGATGCGGGCCGGCGCCGAGGCCAGGGCGACCATGCTGGACGCCGCCGGAGCCCTGCACGTGGCCGGCCGCCCGGTGGACCACCGGGCCCTGCACGGCGAGGGACCGAGCACCGCCGCGCTGCCCGCCTACCGCTGGCAGCGGCAGCGGTACTGGCTGCCGGGCAAGCCGGTGCCGCACGGGCAGGCGCCCGACGCGCTCGCCCAGGACGTGTACGAGGTGGACTGGGAGCGGGTCGAGCCGCCCGTCCTGGAGCCGGGAACCGCCGGGCGTCCCCAGGGCACCTGGCTGCTGATCGAGGACCAGCACGGCCTGGCCGGCCGGGTCGCCGAGCGGCTGGCCGCCCACGGGGCACGGGCCAGGATCCTGACCGTGGCGGAGCCGGGAACCGCCGCGGCCTTCTGCCGGAACGGGCCGGACCGGCTGCGCGAACTGGTGGCCCGGGCCCTCGCCGAGGAGCCGGCCGTCCGCGGCCTGGTCCACCTGGGCGCGCTGCACGACGCGGCGGACCCGCGCCTGCCCGGCCCGGAGCTGGACGGCGCGCTCGCGCTGGCCTGTGGGCCGCTGCTGTTCGCCCCGAAGGTGCTGCGCGCCCGCCCTGGCGCCCCGGCACCCCAGCTGTGGGTGGTCACCCGTGGCGGTGTCGGCACCGACGGCGCGGCCATGGCCGCCTCGCACGCCCCCGCCTGGGGCCTCGGCCGGGCCGTCGCCCTGGAGCACCCGGAGATCTGGGGAGGCCTGGTCGACCTCGACCCGGCCGGCGCCGACCCCGGGCAGGAGGCCGAGGCGATCGCCGCCGAGCTGCTCGCCCCCGACGGCGAGGACCAGGTCGCGTACCGCGCGGGCCTGCGCAAGGCGGCCCGGCTGCGGCGGGTGGAGAACCTGCCCGCCACGCCCGCGCCGACGGCGGTCGGCCCCGACGGCTCGTACCTGATCACCGGCGGCCGGGGCATCCTCGGCCTGCGGGTGGCCCGCTGGCTGGCCGGGCGCGGCGCCCGGCACCTGGTGCTGCTGGGCCGCCGGCCCGTCCCCGAGGACGGCCCCGGCCTTCCCGAGTCGGACCGTCAGCTGCTGGCGGCGCTCGCCGAGCTGAGGGCGGCCGGCGTCAGCGTCCACACCCCGCACGCCGACGTGGCGGACGCCGCCGCGATGGCCGGGGTCTTCGACACCGCCGCCAACCCCTGGCCGGCCGTCAAGGGCGTGGTGCACGCGGCCGGTCTCTTCGAGCCCCGGGCCGTCGTGGACCTGGACTGGCAGCACTTCCGGGACATCCTGCGGCCCAAGGTCGAGGGCAGCCTGGTGCTGGACGCGCTCACCGCGGCCGGCGGGGTCGACTTCTTCGTGATGTTCTCCTCCGCCTCCTCGGTCTGGGGCTCCGCGCTCGCGGGCCACTACGTCGCGGCCAACTACTTCCAGGACGTGCTCGCCCACGACCGGGTCAGCCGGGGCCTGCCGGGCCTCGCGATGAACTGGGGCTGGTGGGAGGAGAGCGAGATGGCCGGCCACCACGAGCAGTACTTCGAGTCGATGGGCCTGTACGTCCTCCCGAACGAGACCGGCCTCGCCGCCCTCGGCCGCACCCTGGGCTCCGGGCGCCACCAGCTGACCGTCGCACCGGTGGACTGGGCGAGGTTCCGCCCGGTCATGGAGGCCAAGCGGCGCCGCCCGCTGCTCACCCACCTGGGCACCCGGGCCGCGGCCGGCCGGGCCGGCGGCGACGCGATGCTGCTGGGCCGGCTGCGCCAGGCGGAGAGCCGGGCCACCCGGACCAGGCTGCTGGAGCGGGCGCTGCAGGCGGAGGTCGCGGCGGTGCTCGGCCGGGAGCCGGGCAGCGGGATCGACGCCGACCTCGGCTTCTTCGAGGCCGGGATGGACTCCGTGATGAGTGTCGAACTCAAGTTCCGGCTGGAGCAGTTGGTCGGCGAGGAACTGCCCGGCACGGTCGCCTTCGAACACCCCACCGTCGCCGCGCTCGGCGAGTACCTCCTCGGCGAGGTCCTCGGCCTGGCCGACCCGCTCCCGGAGCGGGCCGCCGAGGTGGACGAACTGTCGGCGGAACTCGCCCAGCTGTCCGAGTCGGAGCTGCTGGACCTCCTCGAGTCCGAGCTGAACCAGGAGAGCCACCATGACAACAACTGAGGAGCCGACCATGAACACCCAGGGGGCGGTCGCGCCCGAACGCCAGGAGGTGCTGCTCCGCGCCCTCGTCGAACTCAAGGCCGCGCGCGCCGAGGCGGCGGCGGCCAGGCAGGCCCGCGTCGAGCCGGTGGCCGTCGTCGGCGTGGGGTGCCGGTTCCCGGGTGGTGTGACGGGTGCGGAGGGGTTCTGGGAGTTCCTGGCCCGTGGTGGTTCGGGGATCACGGAGATTCCGTCGGACCGGTGGGACGTGGAGGAGTTCTTCGACGAGGAGGCGGGGGCGCCGGGGCGGATGTATGTCCGTCATGGTGGGTTCGTCGACGGGGTGCGGGGTTTCGACGCGGGGCTGTTCGGTATTCCGCCGCGTGAGGCGGTGGGTATCGACCCGCAGCACCGGTTGGTGCTGGAGGTGGCCTGGGAGGCCCTGGAGCATGCGGGGGTGGCGCCCGATTCGCTGCGCGGCAGCCGGACGGGCGTGTTCGTCGGCATGGGTGGCAGCGACTTCCAGCGCCTCGGCGCGGGGGACGTCTCGCTGATCGACGCGTACTCGGCGACGGGCAGTTCGGGCAACTTCGGTGCCAACCGTCTGTCCTACGTGCTGGGTCTGGAGGGGCCGAGCATGGTGGTGGACACGGCGTGCTCCTCCTCGCTGGTGGCGTTGCACCTGGCGGTGCAGAGCCTGCGTGCGGGTGAGTGCGAGACGGCGCTGGCGGGTGGCGTGAACGTGATGCTGTCGCCGGATTCCTCGGTGGCGCTGTCCAGTGGGCGGATGCTCTCCGCGCAGGGCCTGTGCCGGACTTTCGACGCGTCCGCCGACGGCTACGTCCGCGGCGAGGGCGCCGGCGTGGTGGTGCTCAAGCGCCTGTCCGACGCGCTGGCGGCCGGGGACGACGTCCTCGCCGTGGTCCGCGGCTCCGCCGTCAACCAGGACGGCAAGAGCTCCGGCCTGACCGTCCCGCGCGCCTCCTCCCAGCAGGAGGTCGTGCGGCGGGCGCTGTCGGTGGCGGGGATCGCCGCGGCGGAGGTCGGTTTCGTCGAGGCGCACGGGACGGGGACGCCGCTGGGCGACCCGATCGAGGTGCGGGCGCTGGGCCGGGTGCTGGGAGACGGCCGCGCGGCGGACAATCCGGTGGCGCTGGGTTCGGTGAAGACGAACATCGGTCATCTGGAGGCGGCGGCGGGCATCGCCGGCTTCATCAAGGCGGTGCTGACGGTCCAGCGCGGCTGGATCCCGCCGCACCTGAACCTGGTCGAGCCCAACCCCCACGTCGAGTGGGCGGACCTGCCCGTGTCGGTGCCGACCGAGCTGACCCGCTGGGAGCAGGAACGGCGCGTGGCCGGCGTGTCGGCCTTCGGGTTCGGCGGCACCAACGCCCACGTCGTCCTGGAGTCCCCGCCGGCCCGCGAGCGCGCCGCGGTACCGGCCCCGGACGGGCCCGTGGTGGTCAAGGTCTCCGGCTCCGGCGCCGCGGCGCTGCGCGAATCGGCCGCCCGGCTGGCCGAGTTCGCCGCCGCCGCCGACGCGCTCACGCCCACCGACCTCGCCTGGTCGGCCGGCGTCGGCCGCGCCGACCTCAGCGACCGCGCCGCCGTGGTGGCCGAGACCTCCGCCGCACTGGCCGAGGGGCTGCGGGCCGTGGCGAACGGCACCGGCGCCACCGGTGTGGTCACCGGCCGTCGCGGCGCCGGGCCGGTGCCGCAGGCGGCCTTCGTGGTCGCCGACAGCGGCGCCCGGGCCGACGGCCTGTACGGGAAGCTGCCGGTGGTGACCGAGACGCTCGACGCGGTGGCCGCCGCCCTCGGCGTCCCCGGCGAGGAACTGGCCGCCGACGACGGCCCGACGGCGCACTACGCGGCGGCGGTGGCACTCGGCGCCTGGTGGCGCTCGGTCGGTGTCGACGCGGACGTGATCGTCGGACAGGGCGCCGGCGCCTACGCCGCGGCGGCCCTGGCGGGAGTCCTCACCGTCGCGGACGGCGCCCGCCTGGCCCGGGACGGCCGCTCGGCCGACCTGACGGACGTACCGCTGCGGCTCCCGGCCGTCGACCTGATCCTCGCCCACGAGGCCGGTCCGGCGGGCCCGGAGGTGGCCACCGCCGCGTACTGGAGCCGCCTCGCGGCCACCGCCCAGGACCGGCCCGGCGCGCTCGACACGGCGCTGGCGGCGGCCGTGGACGGCGGGATCGGGATCCTCCTCGAACTGGGCGCCGGCGCGCTCACCGCCACCGGCGCGGACCAGGACGTCCCGCGCCTGGCCTCGGCGGCCGACGGGCCCTCGGCCCACCGGGTGCTGCTGGAGTCGCTCGCCCAGGTCTGGACCCGCGGCCGGGACGTCGACTGGTCCGCCGTCGCGGCCCGGCCGGCCGCCGCGGCCAAGCTCCCCACCTACCCCTTCCAGCGCGAGGAGTACTGGCCGCAGAGCACGCCCGCGGGCGCCACCGTCTCGCGGAGCGGCCGCGCGCTGCGCCCGCACATCCTGGAGACGGCGGACGGCGAGGTGATCGGCGAGAGCGAACTCTCCCTCGCCGCCCTGCCGTTCCTCGCCGAGCACCGCGTGCACGGACGGCTCGTGGTGCCCGGCGTGGTCTACCTGGAGCTGGTCCTGCGCTGCGCCGAGCGGGCCTTCGACGGGCCGGTCGGGATCGAGGACCTCTCGATCTCCCGCCCGCTGGTCCTCTCCGACCAGGACACCCGCACCGTCCAGGTGGTGCTGGGCCCCCTGACGGACGGCAAGACCGAGGTCCGCGTGCACAGCAAGGACCCGGAGACCGGCTGGCAGCAGCACCTGCGGGCCCTGGTCGTCCCGGCGGACCCGGCCGGGGGAGACCCGGTCGGGGTGACACCCGAGGCGCTCTTCGCGGACGCCGGTTCGCGCTGCCGGGAGACCCTGGACGGCGAGGAGTTCTACCGCCGGGCCTGGCACCCCGCGTTCCGGCTCGGCCCGAGCTTCCAGCTGGTGGAGTCCGCGCAGCGGGGGCCGGGTGTCGCGGTCGGGCGGCTGGTGCCGCCGGACGAGCGGACCAAGGGCGTCGCGGCCGGCGTCCGGGCCGACCTGCTGCTGCTGGACGCCTGCGTGCAGCTGGTCGCGATCGCGGGCCACCCGCAGCCGGCCGACTGGGCCGAGCGCCCGGTCCACCTGGGCACCGGCTACGAGCGGATGGTCGTGCACGGCGCCGTCGCGGCGGACGAGGTGCTGTGCACGGTGGTGACCCGGGAGACCGCCGACGGCTCGCTGGCCGGGGACCTGCGCCTGACCGCGCTGGACGGCTCGCTGGTCGCCGAACTGAGTGGGGTGTCGTTCCGTCCGGTCAGCGAGGCCCTGCTGGAGCGGATGGTGTCGAGCGGCCGGCCCGCGGGCGCCGCGGGCGCCGCCGGCCTTGTGGATCTGGCCGCGCTCCGCTCCGCCGCGCCCGCCGAGCGCGAGCGGGCGGTCACCGGGCACATGGTCCGCCTGCTGGCCGCCATCCTCGGCTCCGCGCCGGAGGACCTCGACCCGCAGACCGAGGTGACCATGGTCGCCGACTCGCTGATGCTCGCCGAGCTGAAGAGCCAGGTGGACCGCGACTTCGAGGTCAGCCTGCCGCTGGAGCTCGCGTTCGGCGGCGGCCGGCTGACCGACCTCGCGCTGTGGATCGCGGACGAGCTGGAGCAGCCGCCCGCGCAGGACCCGGCGGCCGCACAGCCGGCCCCCGCCGCCCCCGTGCCCGCGTCCGCCCCTGCCGAAGCGGCCCCCGCCGCCCCCGCCGCGCGGCGTCCGCGCAGCCTCGGCAGCCGCCGGGTGCGGTCGATGAGCGTGCCGGAGATGGTGGAGAAGGCGGAGCTGGAGGCGTCGATCACCGCCACCGTGCCGCCCGAGCCGGCCGGGACGGCCCCGCAGGACGTCCTGCTCACCGGCGCCACCGGCTTCGTCGGGGCCTTCCTGCTCGCCGAACTGCTGGAGCGCGGCCGGGGCGCGGTGCACTGCCTGGTCCGCGCCGAGAACGAGAAGCACGCCGTCCGCCGGGTGCTCGCCAACCTGACCACCTACGGGATCGACATCGGCGATGCCGGGACGCGGATCGTGCCGGTCGTCGGGGACCTCTCCGAGCCCCGGTTCGGTCTCGGCGAGGAGGGGTTCACCGCCCTGCACGCGAAGATCGGCGGCATCTTCCACTGCGGTGCGACCGTGAAGTGGACCTACCCCTACAGCGGCCTGGAGGCCGCCAACGTGGACGGCACCCGCGAGGTGCTGCGGCTGGCGACGGCCGGCGCGGCGAGGCCCGTGCACTTCATCTCCACCGTCGGGGTGTTCTCCTCGAAGGAGTTCGAGGCCGACAGCGTGCCGGAGAGCCAGGACCTGCTGACCAGCGGCCCGCTGGTGGTCGGCTACGCGCAGTCGAAGTGGGTCGCCGAGCACATGGTCCGCACCGCGCACGCCCGCGGGGTGCCGGTCACCATCCACCGCATCAACTCGGGCCCGCACAGCACGTCCGGGGCGTTCAACCGGCTGGACCACCTGAGCATGGTGATCAAGGGCTGCGCGGAGGCCGGCATCGCGCCCGACCACGTCGAGATGCCGCTGCAGCCCGCGCCGATCGACTACGTGGCGCGCGCGGTGGTGGAGCTGGCCGGGCGCCCGGAGCTGAGCGGACGGACCTTCCACCTGGTCAACGACACCAAGCTGACCTGGATCGAGTTCTTCGACCTGGTCGAGGAGTTCGGCTACCCGATGGAGCGGATGACGTTCGCCCGCTGGAAGGAGAAGGTGACCGGGCGCGAGGCCGGCACCATGGCGCTGCTCGGTCTGGTGCCCTTCCTCAACGACGCGGTCGACGACGTCCGGCTCCCGAAGTCCGCCGCCGAGGACACCCTGGCGGCGCTGGAGGGCACCGGCATCGCCTGCCCGCCGCTGGACGCCGCGCTGGTGCGCACGTACCTGGAGGCCTTCACCGCCAGCGGCTTCATGGAGAGCCCCGCCGCCGGCTGAGCCGCCGGCCCCTGCCCCCCGCCCGGCCGTGGCGGGGGGCAGCCACAGCAGTCCAGACAGACAGGCCTGACGGACAGGCCGGACGGAGAAGGCAACCATGACCACCATCACGATCGACCTCGGCGACCCCGAGTACCACCTCAACCCCTGGCCGACCTACGTCCGGCTGCGGGACGAGAACCCGGTGTTCCACGCCCCCGGCGGCATGTGGGACGGCTCCGACTTCTACGTCCTCAGCCGGTACGACGACGTCTCGCTCGCGCTGAAGGACAAGAAGCTCTTCTCCTCGCAGATCCGCAAGGGCGACTACCTCAACCTCCCGATGCTGGTGAACCGGGACGCGCCCGAGCACACCCGGCTGCGCCACATGGCCAACAAGGCGTTCAACGCCCGGCTGGTCCGCACCCTCGGCGGCTGGGTGCAGGACATCGTCGACGAGCTGATCGACGAGATCCTGGCCCAGGAGAAGGTCGAGTTCGTCGAGGCCTTCACCACCGCG
The DNA here is from genome assembly GCF_040296005.1 of Kitasatospora sp. NPDC002551. Classification (NCBI taxonomy): domain Bacteria; kingdom Bacillati; phylum Actinomycetota; class Actinomycetes; order Kitasatosporales; family Streptomycetaceae; genus Kitasatospora; species Kitasatospora sp. NPDC002551. The sequence continues at coordinate 238,396 of NZ_JBEOWI010000005.1, forward strand.
CTGCCGCTCAAGGTGGTCGGCGGCATGCTCGGCATCCCGCTCGACCGCAAGGCGGACCTGCGCCGCTGGTCGGGGGCCGTGATGGCGTCCTTCGCCGTCGCCGCCGGGATGGACCCGGACCTCGCGCCCGGATTCTTCGAGGACATCGTGGAGTTCGGCAACTACATGGGCGAACTCGCCCACCAGCGCAAGGGCAAGCCCAACCAGGAGGACATCCTCGGCGAGCTGGTCGCGCAGCTGGAGGCCGGGGACATGACCCGCGACGAACTGGTCACCATGGCCTGGTCGTTCGTCGCGGCCGGCCACGAGACCACGATGAACCTGCTCGGCGGCGGCGTGCACATGCTGCTGACCGACAAGGCCCTCGCCGACCGGCTGATCGCCGAGCCCGAGCTCACCCGGGACTTCATCGAGGAGTACCTGCGGCTGTACAGCCCCACCCAGTGGCTGCTGCGCCGGGCCGCCGAGGACGTCACCCTGCACGATGTCACCATTCCCGAGGGCGAGTTGGTGCACGTCCTGATCGGCTCCGGCAACCGCGACCCGCGCAAGTTCCCGAACCCCGACGTCTTCGACCTGGACCGCGACACCAAGGGCGACCACCTGGGCTTCGGCGCCGGACCGCACTTCTGCCCGGGCGCCGCGCTCTCCCGGCTGCTCGCCGAGACCGCGTTCCGCTCCTTCTACCCGCACCTCGACCGGCTCGCCCTGGACCCGGAGGACCCGCCGCGCCTGCGCACCACGCAGGGCTCGTACGGCATCGCGAGCATGGGCGTCCGCGTGACGGCCTGAGGACGCCCCGGAACCGCACAGTCACCGCCATCGCCATTCGAGAGGACGAAGTGAACGGACCCGCAATCAACAGACGGCAGATCCTGCGCTACGGAGTGGCGGCCACCGGGGCCGCCGCCCTGTCGGGGGGCCTGCTGAGCGGTGTCGCCCGGGCCGCCGAGCCCGTCGACGTGGTGATCGTCGGCAGCGGATACGCAGGCTCGGTGGCGGCGCTCCGGCTGGCCCAGGCCGGCTTCAGCAGCGTGCTCCTGGAGCGCGGACGCCGCTGGCCGATCACTCCCGCGGGCGACACGTTCTGCACCCCGCAGGCCCCGGACGGCCGCGCCGCGTGGCTGGCCACCACCTCGCCCTTCACCAACGAGAGCTTCCACCCGTTCACCGGCGTGCTGGAGGCGTTCGTGGCCGACGGCGTGATCGGCCTGGCCGGCGCGGGCGTCGGCGGCGGCTCGCTGGTGAACAACGCGGTGATGATGGCGCCCCGGGAGGACTTCTTCCGCCGCAGCTTCGGGACCTCGCTCGACTACGCCGAGATGCGGGACGTCTGGTACCCGCGGGCCCGCAACCTGATCGGCGTCGCCCCGATCCCGGACGACGTGCTCAACTCTCCGTACTACGCCAACGCGCGGGACCTGCTGGCCGAGGCGGCGCGGGCCGGACTTCCGACGATGCGCCCGGACATGGCGGTGGACTGGCAGATCGTCCGCAACGAGATAGCCGGCACCGCCGTGCGCTCGGCGATCCTCGGCCACTCGGACTTCGGCGTCAACAGCGGGGCCAAGCGCAGCGTCGACCGCTCGATCCTCGCGGCGGCCGAGGCCACCGGACGGGTCTCGGTGCTGCCGCTGCACCAGGTGACGGACATCGGCCCGCTGGACAACCGGTACCTGATCACGGCGGAGCAGATCGACGAGCAGGGGCTGGTCAGGGCGCGTCCGCAGTTCGCGGCCCGGTACGTCTTCCTGGCGGCCGGTTCGCTCGGCACCACCAAGCTGCTGGTCCGGGCCAAGGGCAGGGGCAGTCTCCCGCGGCTGGGCGACCAGGTGGGGCGCAACTGGGGCACGGGCGGGGACCACATCATCGTCCGCGCCGGGCTGCCGCTGCGCGACACCGCGCAGGGCGGGCCCTCGCACATCGTGGCCACCGACTGGGCGGACCCCGAGACCCCGGTGACCTTCCTCGGATTCCCGCTCGGCTACCCGGCGCTCGGCTCGCTCGCCGGCACGATGCTGGGCCTGTCCGTGCCGCCGGCGCTCGGCCGCTTCGACTACCGGCCGGCCACCGGCAAGGTCGAGCTGACCTGGCCGAAGTCGGACCCGCGGATCCAGCGGGTCACCGACGCGATGTCGGCGACCACCTCGAAGCTGGACCGGGCGAACCCCGGGATCAGGGTGGACGTGGTGACGCCGGCGCTCACCGCGCACTGCCTGGGCGGGGCGGTGCTGGGGCAGGCCACCGGGCAGGCGGGCGACGTCGCCGGGTACGACAACCTGTTCGTGATCGACAGTTCGCTGATCCCCGGTTCGACCGGGGCGGTACCGCCGGCGCTGACCGTCACGGCGCTGGCCGACCGCTGCGTCGACCGCGCCCTGCACCGGCTGACCTCGCCGGGCCCGGCCGGGACGGTGCTGGCGCTCTCCTGAGCACCCGCTCGGCGCCCTGGGGTCGAACCATCGAGGGCCGTTCCGGAAGCCAGTCGGTTCCGGAACGGCCCTCGGCGTGGTGCCCGGATCAGGCGTGTGCGGCGACCAGCTGCTCGGAGGCCGCCCAGAGTTCGGTGGCCCGGTCGCGGTCGTGCGACTCCTTGGAGCTCTCGCGCGGCTTGCGGCCGGAGAAGTAGGCGCCGGTGGTCCCGGCCGGCTCCGGCGCGGTGGCCAGCCAGGCGAGGTCGCCGGAGGACTGCGCGACGGACCGGGCCCCCGGCAGCGTCGCGACCAGCAGCGGGGTCAGCTGGGCGTAGACCCGCTGGATGAGCGGCGGCCAGTCGCGGTCCAGCGAGGTGCCGGGCATCAGCCCGGGATCGAAGGCGTTCACCGTGATCCGGCGCGAGGCGATCCGCCGGGCCAGCTCGTAGGTGGTGTACAGGTTCGCCAGCTTGGAGGTCGCGTAGCGGACCCGGCCGGACTTGGCCGAGCCGTTCAGCTGGGAGCGGTCGGGATCGACCATGGCCTGCGGGTCCTCCCAGCGCGGAGCCGGGAATCCCATCGACTTCCGGGGCCCCTGGTGCACCTCGCTGGAGACCAGGATCACCCGGCCCGGCTCGGCGATGTGGTCGAGCAGCAGTTGGGTCAGCAGAAAATGCCCGAGATGGTTCGTGGCAAAGGTCAGTTCATAGCCGTCCTTGGAGCGCTGGACGCCGTTCACCACCTGGATTCCGGCATTGCAGATCAGTACGTGCAGCGGCGGCCGGTCGGAGTTCGCGAGGATTTCCCGGGCGCCGGCGCGGACGGATGCGAGCGAGGAAAGATCGAGTTCGACGACCTCCAGGCTCGCGTCGGGAATCGCCGTGCGGATCTCCGCCGCGGCGGCCTCGCCCTTCGGCACGCTCCGGCAGGCCATGATCACATGCTCTCCGGCCGCGGCGAGTTCACGTGTGGTGGCCAATCCGAGCCCCGAGGAGGCGCCGGTGATGATGACGGACTTCTTCAAGGTCGACTCTTCTCTGTGGATGATTGCAATCATGCGCCGCAGCGATCTGTCTGACTGCTCATCAGAATACCAGAGCCGTATTCCCCGAATCCTATTCCCTCGATTTCCGGAATTGTCGTCACTGGCATGTACCGGGCATCACATCGCGGTGAAGAAATGACCAGGAGCGGACGGCCCCGCTCCGGAAATATGCCGGTCGCGCCGAATACGCCGGTCGCGCCGGACGGCGCACTTTCCCCGAACGGCGGATGCGTGCCGGGCCGGATCCTGACCGTCCTGTCAGTAGCCTGCGGGCCCCGATCCGACACCGAGCGGCGGCGTCCTTGCGCGCGTCGCCGAACCGGGTGGTGATCACACCGCCGTGGTCCGTGCGTGCGGGACGTCGTCCGCCGGCACCCGGGGGAAGAGCTCGGCGTGCCGGTCGTCGCGGTGGTGGGTCATGAGGGTCTCCGGATCGTGCGGGGGCGCGCACTCAGGCTCGCGCTGACTGAAAAGTCAGTCAGAACGACAGGCGTGCCATGACCCGTTCCGGTCCGTGCCGAGACGGAGTGCGACGAGCGTGGAACCCGCGCGGCTCAGGCAGCGAGCCGGATCACTTCGGCGTCGATCGCGTCGGTCATCAGCGCCCGGGCGTGCACCAGCGGGAGGCTGCCGCTGAGCCAGCGCGTGCTGAGCCCCTCCAGCAGCGCCGTCAGCCGCTCGGCCGCGCCGGCCAGCGCGACCGCCGACGCCATCGGCCGGACGGCGCCGAGCAGTTCGGCGATCTCCTGGACCCAGATCCGGGTGGCCCGCGCCAGGTCCTCGCGCAGCGTCTCGTCGAACACCGCGCTCGCCCGCAGCTCGCCCCAGGCGGTGCTGTTCTCCCGCACCTCGACGCTGTCCTGGAGTTCCAGCAGCAGCGTCCGCTCCAGCTCCTCGCGCGCGGTCGGCGGCGGAGCGTCCGGGGCGCGCTCGGCCGTGTGGCGCTCCGCCCGGTCGTTGATGAACCCGAGCGTCTGGCGGAGGACTCCCGTGCGGTCCTTGAAGTGGTAGTAGACGAGCGCCGTCGACACGCCCGCCTCGGCCGCGAGCTCCTCCACCCGCAGCCCGCGCACCCCGCGTCGCGCGATCACCCGCGCCGCTGCTTCCAGGATCGACGTTCTACGACTGGCCATGATCGGCCATCCTACCGGCGCCGCGGGCGCCGCCCGGGCCCGTCTCCTGTCCATCCGGTCAGGACGCCGGATGCTTCCGCGCGGTCCGGCGGCGGACGCCGGCGGCGGCCGGGCGGGTCCTCACCCGCCCTCGGTGAAGGTCTCGCGCAGGCGGGCCTCCTCCTCGGCGGAGAGGTCCGTCTCCAGGAGTTCGGCGTGCCGGCCCTCGAAGGCCGACCGGACGCGGTCGAGCACGGCGTCCGAGCTGAGGACGAAGAGCGCGGAGGTGCCGGGGGTGACCTTCTGCCGCAGCTGCTTGACGAAGTGGTCGTCGATGCCGAGGTGGGCGAGGTGGCCCCCCATGGCGCCGCCGGCCGCGCCCGCCGCGGCGCCGAGGGCGGGGACGAAGAAGATCATGCCGAGGAGGAAGCCCCAGAAGGCCCCGCCCAGGGCGCCCATGCCGGTCATGTCGCCCAGGTGGCGGGTCCGGGGCTTCCGGGCGCCCTCGGGCCAGCTGACCACGGCGCCGTCCTGGACCCTGATCAGCTCCTGGTGCTGCAGCTTCTTCAGCGCGGCGAGGGCTTCGTCGGCTCCCCCCGCCGTGGGGAAGCGCCATACCGTCAGGGTCGCCATCACGGCTCCGATCGCAGGGGAGGGCGGGACGGGCCCATCCTCGGCCCGCGGCGGGTGCGCCGCCACACGGGCCGCCCGGAAGGACGCCGTGGGTTTGACGCCGCCGCCCGGCGGCCACAGCGTGGCAGGTAGCCGCCGCCTCCCGTGCCCACAGGTCCCGCGTCAACACGCCGTTCGGGGCCCCGCCGTACGGCCCGGCGGCCCCACGGCGTCGTGCGCGCGAGGAGCGAAGATGGCGGAGCAGGCCGGACGGCCGGGGCCGCAGGAGGCCCCGGAGCCCTGGTACGGGCGGACGCCGCAGGAGGTCGCCGACCGGCTGGGTGTCGATCCGGCGGTCGGGCTCAGCGCGGCCCGGGCGGCGCGGCTGCTGGCCGCACACGGCCCGAACGCGCTCCCCGAGGAGGAGCAGCGGCCGGGCTGGCTGCGCTTCGTCGACCAGTACCGCAGCTACATGCAGATCATCCTGGTGGCCTCGGCGGTGGTCTCGCTGGCGATCGAGGAGTGGACGACGGCGGTCCTGCTGCTGGCGCTCACCCTGGTCAACGCGCTGGTGGGCCTGCGGCAGGAGGGCAAGGCCGAGAGCGCGATGAACGCGCTGAAGTCGATGATGGAGGCGACGGCGCGGGTCCGGCGGGACGGCGCGGAGGCGGAGATCCCGGCCGAGCAGCTGGTGGTCGGTGACGTCGTGCTGGTCTCGGCGGGCGACGAGGTCCCGGCGGACGGACGGATCGTCGAGGCCAGTTCGCTGCAGATCGACGAGTCGGCGCTGACCGGCGAGAGCGTCCCGGCCGCGAAGGACACGGCCACCCTGGCGGGCGGCGGGCGGCTCGGCCCGGGGGACCAGACGAACATGGCCTTCATGAACACCCCGGTCACCCACGGCAGCGGCCTGGTCGTCGTCACCGCGACGGGCGCCGGAACGGAGCTGGGCAGGATCTCCGGGATGCTGTCGGCCACCCGGAGGGAGCAGTCGCCGCTCACCCGCGAGCTCAACACCCTGACGCTGTGGATCGCGGCGGCCGCCGGCCTGACCATGGTCGTGATGTTCGCCCTCGGCCGCAGCCGCGACCAGGCCTGGGACGCGCTGTTCGTCAGCGCGGTCTCGCTGGCCATCGCGGCCATCCCGGAGGCGCTGCCCACGGTCAGCCAGGTGATCCTCTCCGTCGGCAGCCTCAACCTGGCCAGGCGCAACGCGATCGTGAAGGAACTGCCCTCCGTCGAGACGCTCGGCTTCACCTCGGCCATCAACTCGGACAAGACCGGCACCCTGACGATGAACCAGATGACGGTCGTCGAGGTGCTCAGCCCCACCGACCGCTACACCGTCTCCGGCACCGGCTACCGCCTGGAGGGGCGGATCCACCACGCCGCCGGCTCCACCCCGGGCATCGAGGACGCGGTGCTGCCGTACCTCGTCGCCAACGACGCCAAACTGGTCGACGGCGAGGTCGTGGGCGACCCGACCGAGGGCGCCCTGCTCGTCCTCGGTCACAAGGCGGGCCTGGACATCGAGGCCACCCGGGAGCGCTTCCCGCGCCTCGCGACCCTCCCGTTCGACCCCGGCTACAAGCTGATGGCCAGCTTCAACGAGGCCAAGGACGCGGACGGCCGACCGGTGGTGCGGTGCTTCGTCAAGGGCGCGGCCCCCGCGGTGACGGCCCGCGCCACCTCCGCCCTCGCGGACGGCGCGGGCATCCCCTGGGACGAGGACCTCGGCGGCCACGCCCTGGCGCAGACCGAGCGGATGGGCGGCGAGGGCCTGCGCGTGATGGCCGCCGCCTACCGGGACCTCGACCCGGCGGACTTCGACCCGGACGGCGACCTGCTGGCCCTGGTCACCGGCCTGCGGATGACCAGCCTGGTGGGCATGGTCGACCCGCCGCGCGAGGAGTCGAAGGCGGCCGTCGCCAGCGCGCAGGCCGCCCGGATCCGGGTGCGCATGGTGACCGGGGACGACGTCACCACCGGCGCCGCCATCGCCCGCCGGCTCGGCATCGACGGCGAGGCGATGCTCGGGGCCGACTTCGCCGCGCTGCCGGAGCACGAGCGGCTGGCCAGGATCGACGGCATCGGCGTCGTCGGCCGCGTCGCGCCCGAGCACAAGGTGCTGCTCGCGGACACCCTCAAGAAGAAGGGCGACGTGGTCGCGATGACCGGCGACGGCGTCAACGACGCCCCGGCCATCAAGGCCGCCGACATCGGCATCGCGATGGGCAGCGGCACCGACGTGGCGAAGAACGCCAGCCGGATGGTCCTCGCCGACGACAACTTCGCCACCATCGTGCACGCCGTGCGGGAGGGCCGGAAGCTCTACGACAACCTCACCAAGTACATCCGCTTCGTCCTGGTGCTGCTGGTCACCTTCGTGCTGACCTTCCTCGGCGCCACGGTGTTCGACATCGCCGCCGGGGAGCCGTTCACCCCGCCACAGGTCCTGTGGATCCACTTCGTGGTCAACGCCCCGTTCGGCTTCGCGCTGGGGTTCGACCAGGAGAGCCCCGGGCTGATGCGGCGCACCCCGCGCCCGCGCGGGGAGTCCGTGCTGACCGGGCCCGTGGTGGTCACCGTCGGGCTCGCCGGGCTGGCGCTCACGGTGGCCCTGCTCGGCCTGATCGAGCTCGGCCGGACGCACTACGGCAGTGCGCACGTCGGCAACTCGATCGCCTTCACGGCCTTCGCGCTGTGCCTGATCGTGGCCGCCTACGAGTGCCGCAGCGAGCGCGGCTCGGTGCTGACCGTGCGTACCTTCGACAGCCGACAGATGAACCTGGCGGCGCTCGGCGAGTTCGTCCTCGCGGTGCTCGTCACCCAGATGGACGCCTTCCACCGCCTCCTCGGCACCACCGCCATCAACGCCCGGCAGTTCGGCTGGGCCCTGCTCGCCGCGATCGCGCTCCTGCTGCTGTGGGAGCTGGGCAAGCTCCTGGCCCGCCGGGCCACCGGCGCCCGCGGCCCTGTGGCGGCCGGGTGACGGGTGCTTCGCACACGGGAACGGCAGCCCAGGGAGCCGCACCAGCACCGCCACTCCATGCCCGGGGCCGGTGGAGCGGTGGAGGGATTGTCAAGCCCGCGCCGGAGCGGGCCGTTCGGCAGTAGCCTCGGCATCGGCAGCGACGGCCGTGGAGGCGTGAAGGGGAGGCGGCGGTGGCCGGAGGGGAGTCGGCGGCCCGGGGGGACGGCGGCGGGGAGGACGACTGCCCGCTGCACGAGCGGGAGGCCGAGATCCGGTCGGCCGGGGAGGCGGTGGGCAGGCTCACCCGGCCCGCGGGCGCCGGGCTCGGGGAACTGCTGGTGTACACCGGCGCCGCCGGGCTCGGCAAGACCGCGGTGCTCACCGAGGTGCGGCGCCGGGCGGGGCGCGCGGGCTGCACCGTGCTGTTCGCCCGGGGCGGGGAACGGCAGCGCCACGAGCCGTTCCACGTGGTGCGCCAGCTGGTGCAGCCGGTGCTCGCGGCCCTGTCCGACGAGGAACGGGCCCAGGTGTTCGGACCCTGGGAGGACATCGTCGGCCCGGCGGTGGGCCTGCTGCCGCCCGGCGGACAACTGGACCCGCAGGGGGTGCGGGACGGGCTGGACTTCGTGCTCACCGGACTGGTGCGGCGCCGCTCACCGGTGGCCGTGCTCGTCGACGACCTGCACTGGGCCGATCCGGAGTCGCTCGGCTGGCTGGCCGGCTTCGCGGTGCGCGCCCGGGAACTGCCGGTCCTGCTGGCGCTCGCCTGCCGCGACGAGTTCCCCGACGACGTCCTGCCGCTGCAGCGCGCCCTCGTCACCAGGGCCGACCGGCGGCACGAACTGCGGCCGCTCCAGCCGGCCTCGGTCGCGCACCTGGTCCGCGCCGCCCTCGGCGCGCGGGCGGAGGACGCCTTCTGCCGCCACGTCTGGGCGATCACGGCCGGCAACCCGTACGAGACCACCGCCCTGCTGCGCGAGGTGCTCGACCAGCGGCTCGAACCGGTCGAGGAGAGCACCGGCCAGCTGCGCGAACTCGCCGCCGACGCGCGGGGAATGACGCTCCGGCACTGGCTGGACAAGATCGGCCCGACCGCGATGCGGTTCGCCTGGGCGGCGTCCATGCTGGGCACCGACATCCGCCCGGACCTGGCCGCCGTCATCTGCACCCAGGGCCCGGAGACCGCCGCCGAATCCGTCCGGGAACTGCGTCGGCAGGGCGTCCTGACCGGCACCTCGGGCGGCCGGCTGGAGTTCGTCCACCCGCTGATCGCCACCTCGGTCTACCAGTCGATGCCGCCGGCCACCCGCACCGCGATGCACGGGGTCGCCGCCGTCGAGACCGAGAACGCCGGCCTCGGCCTGCTGACGGCCTCCCGGCACCTCCTGGAGACCCTGCCCGAGGGCAACGACGACATCGTGGGCAAGCTGCGCCGCGCGGCCCGCGAGCACCTGGCGATCGGCGCGCCCGAGGCGGCCCAGCGCTGCCTGCGCCGCGCCATCAGCGAACCGCCCGCCGACCAGGACCGGGCCGAGGTGCTCTACGAACTCGGCTGCTCGGCGCTGCTCACCGACCCGGCGACCACGGTCAACCAGCTGCGCCTGGCACTCGCGGCCCCGTACGGGCTGGGCCCGGGACTGCGGGTGGACGCGATCTTCCGGCTCGCCCAGGCGCTCGCCCACAGCAACCGGCTCGGCGAGGCCGCCCGGGTGTGCGCGGAGGAGGCCGCCCGCACCCCGCCCGGCCCGGGCCGGCTGCGCCTGGAGGTCGCCCACTTCATGTTCGCCGCGTTCCAGTCCGAGGACGCGGACGGCCCGGGCCGCTCCCGCAGGCTCGCGGAGTTCGACCGGATGCTCGAAACGGTCGGCCTGGCCTTCACCGACGGCGCCGCGAAGGACGGGCCGGCGGCCCCGGACGAGGTGCTCTTCGAACAGAACGGCCTGGCCCACGCGGTCGCCGTGCTGCGCTGCTGGGACCTCACCCTGCGCGGCGTGCACCGCGAGCGGGCGATCGCCCTGGCCGAGTCCGCGCTGCCGCACGGCCGGCTGCCCCGCAGCCTCGGCTGGACCAACACCACCTGGGGCTTCGAGCTGCCGGGCATCCTCGGCATCAGCTACCTCTACGCGGACCGGGTCGACCGGGCCGAGGAACTGTTCACCGAGGCGGTCCGCGCCTACGAGGTCGCCGGCTGGAGCGGCGGCCACCTCGGCTTCGCCTACCTGCTGACCGGCATGCTCCGCCTGCGCTGCGGCGCGCTGGCGCAGGCGGAGGACTACCTGCGCCGGGCGCTGCGCATCGCCGAACGGATCGGCCCGGGCGTCCCGCTGCACTGGGACGCGGTGGGGGCGCTGGCCGAGACCCTGGCGGCGCGCGGCCGGGTGCCGGAGGCGCTGGAGCTGGCGCGCGAGCACGCCTTCGGCCCGCCGTACCCGACCGTGATGGTGCTGCCCGACGCCCCCACGCTGTACGGCCGGCTGCTGCTGGCCCGCGGCGACCGGCCCGGCGCCGCCGCGACGCTGACCGCCGCCGGCGAGGCGCTGGACGCGCGCGGCTGGCGCAACACGGTGTGGGCGCCGTGGCTCGGGCACCTGGCCCGCGCGGTCGCCCCCGACCAGCCGGACCGGGCCCGCGAGCTCGCCGAGGAGGCCGTGCGCCGGGCCCGGGAGTCCGGGACGGACTCGGCCATCGGCAGCGCGCTGCGGCTCTGCGCGGCCGTGCACGACCGGCCGCGCGCGGCCGAGCTGCTCGCCGGGGCCGTCCGGCACCTGGAGCGCTCACCCGCCCGCTACGAGCACGCGCTCGCCCTGGTCGACCTGGGCGAGGCGCTGGCCGACGCCCCGGCCGCCCGGGCCGCGCTGGACCGCGGACGGGAGCTGGCCCTGCGGTGCGGTGCCGACGGCCTGGCCGCCCGCGCCGGGGACCTCCTGCAGCACGCGGGCGCGGCGGGCCGGGGCCTCAGCGCCGGGTGACGGTCACCTGGACGGTCTCCTGCCCGGGCAGGGCGGTGAGCCGGAGCAGCCGGGCGTCGGGCGGCGACACCACCTCGGCGCCCCGGCTCTCGACCCGGTAGCCGCCGGGGTAGGTGCTCTGCGGCAGGTACACCTCGGTGCGCGCTCCCCGGGCGAACGGCCGGCCGTCGTCGGCGCGCAGGGTGCTGTACTGAAGCGTGAAGGTCCCGGTCGTGCCGTCGTACCGCCACTGCTGCGGGGTGCCCGCGACCGCCTGCGGGTACGGCCGGACGATCGCCGGGTCCATCAGATCGGGGCCGGTCGGCGGCTCCTGGGGGTGGTCGGGCGTCTGGTTCTGCGCCAGGGCCCAGAACATCCAGGACGCCATGTGCTCGTCGAACCGGTCGGTGAGGGCCGTCAGCCTGGCCGCGTCCGTGGTCGCGCCGAACTCGGTCACCACGCCGACGCCGCCGTCGGCGTCGGCGCGCGCCAGGCCGTTGGTGATGCAGGTGTCGACCTCGCCGAAGCAGTAGTCGTGGAAGCTCAGCCCCGCCTTCGGGTCGCCGGTCGGGTTCGGCATCCAGTTCGGGGTGCCGAAGTCGTTGGTCAGCGACGGCTCGAAGAACAGCAGGTGGTCGCGGTCGACTCCGCGGACGGCGTTCATGACCTTCGCCTCGAACGGCGCGAGCACCTCGCCCTCGAACCGGGGACAGCCGTCCGGGAAGCAGGTCGGGTACTCCCAGCCGGGCCACGGCTCGTTGATCAGGTCGTAGCCGAGGACGTACGGCTGGTCCGCGAAGCGCCGCGCGACGTGCGCCCACATGGCCGCGTAGTGCTCCTGCACCCCGACCCCGTCGGGGGCGGCGTGGTCGCGCCAGAAGTTCTGCCAGGTCTGGTTCTGCGCGGGGCTGGTGAAGTAGACCAGCGGGAAGCCCGGATTCGGTTCCACGGGCAGGCCGTCGGTGAACGTCGCCCACTCCGGGAACCCGCTCCAGCTCGCGCCGACCGACTTGTTGAAGGCGTCCTGGTGGGAGTCGACGAGGCTGTGGATGTGGAAGCGGGCCAGCAGTTGCTGGGTCTGTCGGATCTGCTCGATGTAGGCGTCGTCGTAGACGCCGGGCTGCGGCTCGACCGCGCTCCAGGCGAAGCCCAGCCGGACCGCGTTGAAGCCGTTCTCCGCGAGGAACCGGGCGTCCTCCTCGCCGAACCCACCCGCCGCGGGGAAGTACGGCGGGTTCTTGTAGACCAGGTTCACGCCGTGCACGGTGACCACCCGGCCCTGGTCGTCCGTCAGCCAGCGGCCCGTGTGGCCCAGCGCGGTGGCCGAGGGCGTCGCCCCGGTGGCCGTCGCGTCGGCGGGCGCGGTCAGTCCCAGCACCAGCAGGATCAGTCCGAGGCAGCGTGCTGTCGAGGACTTGATGGTCATCGCACAAACCTTTCGACGGGGGCGGAGGCGCCGGCGGTCACTCCACGAGCAGCCCGGGATAGGTGAACTCGTCGGCCGGGCTCGCGGGGGACAGGTAGCCGTTGGAGAGCACCCTGACGTCGACGGTCCTGCTGAGCGGCGTCCCCGAGGCCGGCGCGGTCGCGGTGATCCGGGTCGGCGAGCTCAGGGTGACCGAGGCCGAGGGGTTCCTCCCGAAGTAGACGGTGGGCTTGCCGGCGAAGCCCACACCCGTGATGTCGACCGTGGTCCCGGCCGTGCCGGAGTCCCTGCTGAGCGCGGTGACCAGGACGGGAGCGGGCCCGCCGTAGGCGAACTGCGCGAACGGGACGGCCGGGGAGGTACCCAGGGTGCCGGTGACCCGGACCTCGACGATGCCGGCCCCGGCGGGTGCCGGCACCGTGATCCGGTTCGCGCCGTCGACGACGGCGTTCGCGCCCGGCACGGTGCCGAAGTCGACCACGCTGTCCGGACCGAAGCCGCTGCCGGTGATGACGACCGGCGTGCCCACGTCGCCGACGGTGGGGCTGATCGCCGTCACCACCGGCCCGGCGGGCACGAGGGGTGCCTGCAGCAGGTCCAGATAGGTGGAGTTGGCGTGCTGGTAGCCGGCCTGGCCGAAGAAGTCCGCGGTCGAGTGCCTGACCACGGTGCCGTCGAAGGTGTCGTAGTCGGGGTTGAGGCCGAAGGTGTTGTCCGGCTGGGCGTAGGTGTTGGGCCCGGTGAGGGCTTCGAGCTCCGGGATGAGGAGGTCCTTCACCTCGTCGGTCGCGACCGGTCCGTGGACGGCGGGGTACCAGGACTTGGCCGTGTCGAGGGAGGACCAGGCCAGCGGGACGAGGTCGTAGTCGTTGGCGTAGCCGAGGTTCACCGTCCACTTCACGGAGCCGAAGTAGTCGGCGAAGTCCTGCAGGCCGGCGGTGGGAGCGGCGAAGGTGATCACGCCGAACGTCGGGGAGACGCCGTCCCAGGTCCGGGCCTGGAGGTACAGCGCGAGCATCGTCGCGACGCAGCCGCCCAGGCTGTGGCCGATCACGTAGACCGCCGGGGGCGTGGGCGACGCCGCGAAGAGGCCGGTGAGCGCCTGCACGAGGGTGGAGCCCGTCGGCGAGGAGCCGTCGGTCATGCCGACGACCTCGGTGAACGCCGTCATGGCCCCCTTCGAGACGGAGACCGGCTGCGGCGATCCGCCGGCGGTGAACGGGACCACCGTGCCGACGTCGAGGTCCTCCAGGAGGTCCGTCACATTGGCGGTCGTCCCGCGGACCACCACGGCGAACACCGGACCGTGGACGTTCTTCGCGATGTACGCCATGTTGGCGTTGTAGGGGCTCAGCGCGAGCCACTCCAGCTCCCAGGTACCCCCGGTCGCCAGGTCCGGGTCGGCCAGCTGCCGGGTGACGCCGGCGGCGACGCGGGCCCGCTGCGCCGCCAGGGTCTCGCCCGAGGGGCGCGAGGCCGCGCCGGTCGCGGCGATCGCCGCCAGGGTCATGGTCACTCCGGCCGCGGACACGGCCGCCAGGTTCTCCGTCATGGGCACTCCTCGGGCGACCGCTCGGACGCCGAGCGGGCCGGATGGGTCGTGCCCAAGCTATCCACGGACGGGGACACCCAGGGGCAGGCCGTTCTCCAGGGACGCGGTTTCAGGCCTTTGGTCTAGGTGCCTGCGCCCGGCCGGGCGCAGGCGCAATTTGTTCTGCGGCGCGGAAGGGGAGTACTGTCACCCAGTCGCTCGGCAGGGAGCACCGGACACGCATCGGCGCGGACGGTCCCGGGGCGGCCAATCCTCTGGACATACGAACGCCTCCCCGGCATGGGGTCTATTTGGCGTGTGCATTTCCCGGGGATTGCGGTCGGATTCGCTTTCCGGAGCGGAGGTCGGCTAGAGTTTGAAACGTCGGACGGGGCGTCAAGCCGCAGAAGACGCCAGTGAGTTGGGTGAAGGAAGCGCCGGGAACGGCACGGAAACATCTGATAAGCTGGAGACACGAAAGAACGAAGCGCCCGGAGGGTCGGTGTGAAAGCCGCCTGATGGAAGCGTCCGTTCCTTGAGAACTCAACAGCGTGCCAAAAGTCAACGCCAGATATGTTGACATCCCCGGCCTCGG